>NZ_CAUFJQ010000098.1 GCF_959025735.1 uncultured Streptococcus sp. | reverse complement strand
TACTCAACCAAGTCCATTTCTTTGCGTTTCACACCTTGTTTAGCCAAGACTTGCTCAATTGGCAGACCATGAGTATCCCAACCTGGGATATAAGGGGCATAAAAGCCTGACATAGACTTAGAACGAATGATGATATCTTTTGAGATATGATTCATGGCATGTCCTACGTGAATGTTTCCGTTGGCATACGGAGGGCCATCATGCAAGACAAAATGAGGTTTCCCTTCATTTAGTTCTTGACGACGTTGATACAATTTTGCATCTTCCCATTCCTTTTGCCAAACTGGTTCTTTCGTTGGAAGACCAGCCCGCATTGGAAAGGCTGTTTTCCCAAGATTCAATGTTTCTTTAAGTTTCATTGTGTCTCCTTATTGATTTAAAAAGCTATAAAAAAACACGAGCATCCTAAAAAGGACGATTGCTCGTGGTACCACCTTTGTTCGAGAAGTCGCAAGCGACCTTCTCCTCTCATCCCGTAACGAGGGAAACGTCCGTTCTTACTCAAGGGTTCAGAACGAATACTGTAAAAGGATCATCCATTAAGAGGGAGTGCAGATCTTCCACCATCATCTGCTCGCTAGATCTATCATTAATGGACCTGTTTTTACAAAATTATAAAATATTGACAGATTCACGATTTGCATCATCTTCTGGTTGAACAGTTTCTTCAACCTCAACGACTTCCTCATTTTCATGACGAGCGTGCTCTGCTTCTTCTAAAGCGGATTGAACTTTTTCATTCAAACCTTCAAACGCTTGTGTTGCACCCAATTCTAAATTAGCAGCTTCGATGCGTTTTTGCAATTCTTCGATTTCAGCTGGAGAGAATTGACGAGTCAAATCAATGTTATCATCTTCTGCATGATGATGGTGAACAGATTCACCCAAAGCTTTCTCCACAATTTCACGGAAAGCTTCATCACTTGTTTGAATGTACATAGCTGTTGGACGAAGAATTTCATCCCATTCAGGTGTATCGATAATGCTCAATTGGCTTTCGATTGTTGATTTCAAACGTTGATGGAAGACGCGTGTCTTGTTCTTCAACTCCTCTGTTTCAACGGCAACCTTCTTGGCGTTATCCGTTGCATGACGAAGGATTTCATTTGCTTTTTGTTTTGCTTCATCTACTAAATGTTGTGCATCTTGTTCAGCTTGACGAACAATATTTTCAGAACGTTCGTTAGCTGCTTGTTTTACACGTTCAGCAGTATCTTGTGCAATCAAAACAGATTGACTCAATGAATCTTTCATTTCATCAAAATAGTTTAAGCGTTCTTCAAGAGCTTGAATTTTTGCTTCTTGATCATGATTTAAACGAACAAGATCTTCATAATCGCGAACAACGATATCTAGAAATTCTTCTACTTCGTTCGCATCATACCCTCTAAATTTAACGCCAAAAGTTTTATCTTTAATTTCTAAAGCAGTAAGAGCCATAACTCCTCCTCATTTTTTACTTAAGAGTACTTCAACAGTTACTTTATATTTTCCACTCTTTGAAATACCATTTTCAGAAACAATTTTAAGACGCCCAAAGCGTCGGACACTGACTAAATCATTCAAACCTACAGCATAGCTAACATTAGAAGTTGTCGCATAATTAACTTTCACCAAGCCAGAACTAATCAACTGACTGGCTTGTGAGCGCGAAAGCCTGAAGGTCCCAGCAATCACCTTGTCTAACCGAAAACTTGACACGAGAATATCTCGCTGCTGGCTTTCTTCCTCTACGATCATTTGTTCAGAGAGAGGAACTTCCCTCAGCTTAACAGGTACCCGAGAAATTTTCTGGATGTGATCCATGAAATAGGGAACAAAACGCTGTTCAACAAATACTTGGATCTTTCCATCACTCGTCAGAATATCTCCAAAGGACTTGCGCTCCACACCTAATTGGTGAACAATGGTCCCCAGTACCTGGGAATGGGTCAAGTGATGAAATTTTGAAGCATAGACCATTTCCAATAGGGCCAGATCAAAGTCACTTGGATCTAATTGATAATAATCTGGAGCAACAATAACCTTGGCATACTCCATTTTCTGCTCATCGCTGGAAGCAAAGACCTGTAATTGGTAGCTTGCCGCGACATTTCGTAAAATACCGACCTGATGAGGGTTTAAAAAGCCCGTCACCTCAACAAAATAGCGTTCCACCACTCTTTCTGACAATTCAATACAACGATCAATAAATTCGTGATCTTCGCGATTGAAATGTTGATAAATCTCTTTCTGTCCCATCGTATTCTAACCAATCAAAAATAGAAACAACCGAGCTAATAGCTGATTCATTAGGTTCAAGACCAAAAGTGCTACAAGAACCGTAAAATCCAAGCCTCCAACCTGCAAAGGTAACTTTTTAAAAAGGCTCAAAAATGGTTCAACTAGGCGGTGAACCATTTGTCCAAGAGTACTCTGAGGTGCCCCAGGGAACCAAGAAAGTAAGGCATAGATGACAAGAATGATGGAATAGATTTGAATGATATTTGAAAGATATTGAAAGATAATCATCTTAGCGATTACGTTTCATATCATAGTCGAATTCTGTCACTTCCACATCATTAGGAAGGCGGATATCTTCAATGTTAACGACTACATTAATTGGTGTCAACAAGTACATGGTACTTGCAACACGACGAAGATTTCCTGCTAAAACATAACGAGCCCCATCCAAATAATCTAAACAACGACGAGCTTGTACTTCTGTCATATATTGGAAGTCAATCAAGATACTCTCATTAGATAGTAATAGATCAACAATTTCAGTCGCTTCCTCGTATTTGCGGGGATAGCGTACATCAATGGTAATCTTTTCATCTGTATTCGCACGATTAGCAGCCAATTCACGTTGACGTTCATGCAAGCGAGTAATATTTTCAGATGTATTTTTCGTTGGTGAAACAGGTTCCTTCACAGCTGCTGTAGATACAGGAGTTGTAACAGGTGCGACAGGAGTCGGTTTTGGTCTTACCGGTTCTTTTTGACTAATCTGTGGACGTGGAGAAGTCACTTGAGGAGTCGGCTGTGGCTGTGGAACTGGTTGCGTTTCCGCCCCAGCTGCTTTTGCCTCGCGAACTTCTACTTCTTCACCGTCTTCTGTGAAGTAGTCAATAAAGTTGTTAAATTTATCTTTTAATGACATAGTTCTTTCCTATTTAAAAAATGATGTCCCAATTCTAACATAAGTCGCTCCGTTCGCAATGGCTACTTCAAAGTCACGACTCATACCCATACTTAGTTCTGAAAAAGGCATATTTTTTAATTGTTTCTTTTCTAGTTGTTTCTGAAGTTGGTGAGTTTTTGAAAAAATATCCTGCAACTCTTCTTGACTAGCCTCAAAAGGAGCCATCGTCATTAAACCAACAATTTCAATTTTGTCCAGCTGTGCGATTTCCGCTAAAACATCATCCAGTTCATCGGGTGCAAATCCATGCTTACTTTCTTCACCAGAAATGTTCACTTGGAGGAAACACTTGATTGGGTGTTCTGCTCGCTTTTGAATTTCTTGAGCCAGCTTCACCGAATCCAAGGCATGAAAGTAATCGACGAGATTGATCACGTCTTTTACTTTCCGCCGTTGGAGGCTCCCAATCAAGTGCCAAGTGAGATCATACCCGTTTAGAGCTTGATACTTTTCTAGGAATTTATCGACACGATTTTCACCGATATGTTGGATACCTGTTTTCACCAGTGCTTCTGTTGTAGCAACATCCACATACTTGGTGACAGCTATCACATTAACTTGATCTTGACGGTTAGCTTTGTTTCTTGCTGTTTCTACTTGTTGCCGAACAAGATCAGCATTCTCTACCAGATTCATGATTAACGATTCCGGAAGAATGGTGGTGTTTCCAATTCATCATCATCTGAAGATGAATCTACGTAACGATCAACTTGATGTGTTGATGTTGGTTCAGTTTGGCGAACGATATTCTCACGACGAATATCCCAATCACCAAAGGCTGAGCCACGGTTTGGTTCTACCGCTGGACGACTTGGAGTTGTTGGCAATTCAACATCTTGTTTCAAATCAAATTCACGGTCAAATGGTGCAGCTTGTGGGCGTTGTTCACGTGGTCCTGTTTTATAAGGACGTTGTGAGGAAGCAATTCCGCTAACGCGTTCTACCTTGTCTTGACGGACACCAGTTGCAACAACCGTCACGCGGATTTCATCTTTAAGAGATTCATCAATAGATGTACCCAACCAGATGTTCACTCCGTGACCTGCAGCTTGGTTTACAATTTCTGAAGCTTCTTCAGCTTCGATCAATGTCATATCCAAACCACCTGTTACGTTGACGATCACGTCTTCTGCACCATCAATTGTAGTTTCAAGAAGTGGAGAGTAAATGGCTTTACGAGCCGCTTCGATAACGCGTTCTTCACCACTACCAACACCAATACCCATGAGGGCATTCCCTTTGTTTTCCATAACGGTCTTCACGTCTGCAAAGTCAAGGTTGATCAATCCAGGACTTGTGATCAAGTCAGTGATCCCTTGAACACCTTGACGAAGAACGTTATCTGCTTCACTCAAGGCTTCAAGAAGCGGTGTCTTCTTGTCTACAATTTCAAGCAAGTTGTTATTAGAAATAATCAACAAGGTATCTACATGTTCGCGAAGTTCGTTGATCCCTTCAATAGCGAAGTTGCCACGTTTTGAACCTTCAAACCCGAATGGACGAGTCACAACGGCTACTGTCAAAGCACCTACAGCTTTGGCAATACGAGCGATGACTGGTGCAGCACCTGTACCAGATCCTCCACCCATCCCTGCAGTGATGAAGACCATGTCTGCACCTTGCAAAGCTTCTGTTAACACTTCTTCGCTTTCTTCAGCTGCCTTACGACCAACTTCAGGTTGACCTCCAGCACCCAATCCACGAGTCAATTTTGGACCCAATTGGATAACTGTTTCAGCTTTTGCACTTGAAAGTGCTTGAACATCTGTATTAGCTGCGATGAATTCTACACCGGCAACGCCTTCGTCAATCATACGATTGATGGCGTTACCGCCACCGCCACCGACACCGATTACTTTAATTACTGCACCTTGTGCCGCTGCTGTGTCAAATGAAAATGTCATAAATACTTACACTCCTTAATCAAACATATTACCGATCAAATTTTTCATTCGGTCTGTGAATGTAGTTTTTGGTTCTTGTTTACTATCATTGCTTGCTGCTGGAATTTCTTGAGCATCCACTGGAGATTCAATCTTCTCAGCATTGTATGCAGGTACTACCGGTTGTGCTGGAGCAGCAGGTTGTGGTTGTACTTGTGGTTGAACTGGACGATCAAATTGAATCGGTTGTTGACGCAAGACTTCGTCTCCATGAACCGCAGCTTGAGCAATAATATCCACATCTGTCAAATTGCCTGCATATTCAGACAAGCTAATTACATGGGCAAAAGCTGGATTGCGAATTCCAATTTGATTTGGAACAAACAATTTCACATTTACACCAAAGACTTCTTGAGCCAATTCTTCAACACCAGGAAGGATCGCACCTCCACCGATAATCACAATACCACCAGGAAGATCCAACAAATGTCTTCTCTCAAGGTCTTGTTTGATTTGCTCAAAGATGTGTTTAATACGTGCTGAAATGATTTCAGCTAAGTACTTCTCAGTCACTTCAACTGGCTCTACTTCACCGATGACTTCTACATGGAAGACTTCGTTTCCAGCAGATGGCACATAGGCTTCACCATAGTTGAACTTCAAGCCTTCTGCCAATTTTTGAGAAGTTTTCAATACTTTAGAAATATCTTTGGTAACATAATCGCCACCTTCTTGGTAGATATTTGTAAATTGAAGTTCTTGGCTGCGAACAGATGCCACCGTTGTTTGGCCACCACCCATATCGATCACCGTTGCTCCGAATTCACGTTCGCCTTCATTCAAGACTGTTTTGATCATCGCAAGCGGTGAAATGATGATGTTTTCAACTTGTAAGCCTGCACGTTCAACGGTTTTACGCAAATTGTGCAAGATTGTACGAGGTCCTGTATAAAGAAGGCCACGCATTTCAAGTCGGATCCCCATCATTCCGCGTGGATCGCGGATTCCTTGGAAACCATCTACTGTGAATTCTTCAGGAATGAAGGTGATTACTTCACGATCCGGTGTCATGCTTTTTGTGAGTGCAGATTTGACAACATTTTCAACATCTGCATCTGTGATTTCTTTCGAATCACTTGTGACTGGAATCATTCCTTGAGTTGCTTCGATTTGTAGTAAGTTTGCAGGCAACCCAACATTGACTAGATTGATTGAAATCCCTGCTTTTTCTTCAGCTTGGCTGATTGCATTTTTAATTGCATTTGAAGCAGCTTCGATATCTACTATAATTCCATCTTTGACGCCAGCACTTTTTGCATTGCTGACTCCAATTACATTCATTTCTCCATTGACATGTTCTGCCACCAATACTTTTATTGAACTAGTACCGATATCTAAACCTGTAAAAAAGCCGTCTCTAGCCATTACACCAGTCCTCTCTCTTTATTTGTTTTCACTTTACATCTATTTATAGCCCTTTTAGTTGGAACTATCCAAACTTCATTATATCACAAAGAAGCCTAAAATGGACATTTTTTCTT
>NZ_CAUFJQ010000097.1 GCF_959025735.1 uncultured Streptococcus sp. | reverse complement strand
AACGCTTCTCCTCCAAAACAGAACCAGCTGCTATGGAAGACTTGATCCAAGAATTGCTTGAAAAATAAGCAAAAAAGCCTGAGCCAACGCTCAAGCTTTTTTTCTTTAATCAATTTCAAGTCCACCGGTGTACAAACGGTGATAGGTTCCTTTTTCTGCCATCAAGGAAGCATGGTTGCCTCGCTCGATGATGCGTCCATGGTCCATCACCATGATGACATCGGAATTGACAATTGTCGATAGACGGTGGGCAATAACAAAGACAGTCCGACCTTCCATCAAGCGGTCCATCCCTTCTTGCACCATTTTCTCTGTCCGTGAGTCAATCGAAGACGTCGCTTCGTCCAGAATCAAGACTGGCGCATTGGCAAGGGCTGCACGGGCAATGGCGATCAATTGTCGTTGACCGTTTGAAAGGCCAGCACCATCATCCGTCAAGACCGTTTCATAGCCCTGATCCAAGTGCTTAACAAAGGAATCCACATTGGCAATCCGAGCTGCTTCAAGGATTTCTTCCCGTGTTGCATCAGCACGGCCATAAGCGATGTTTTCCGCAATCGTACCAGTAAATAAGTGGGTATCTTGAAGAACGATTCCAAGGGAACGACGCAGAGAATCTTTCTCAATCAATTTAATATCGATCCCATCATAAGTAATCATTCCGGATTGGATATCATAGAATCGGTTGATCAAGTTGGTAATGGTTGTCTTTCCCGCACCAGTCGCTCCGACAAAGGCCACTTTTTGCCCCTTATCCGCGTACAAGTTGATGCCATGAAGGATTTGTTTCTTCCCATCATAAGAGAAATCAACATCATCAAAGACCACATTTCCGACCATCTTCACAAGCTGGTAATCTCCATTTGGACGTGGGTGTTTCCAAGCCCATTTGTTGGTTTTCTGATCAGTTTCGACCATTTCTCCATCGACCAGTTCATAATTGGCCAGCGTCACTTTTCCTTGGTCGACTTCTTCTTCTTCGTCTAAAAGATCAAAGACACGATCTCCACCAGCCAAGGCCATGAGGACAAAGTTCAATTGTTGAGAGACCTGAGCAATGGGACCTGTGAAGGAACGGTTCAATTGCAGAAAGGCCATGAGACCACCAATGGTTAAACCACCGACGCCGTTTAGCGCAAAGAGTCCCCCGATCAAGGCTGTTAGAACAAAGGAAACATTTCCCAAGTTCCCAAGAATTGGCATGAGGACATTGGCATAGCGATTGGCTTGGTAAGAAGATTCAAAGAGTTGGTCATTGATCCAATCAAAATCCTCAATGCTTTCTCTTTCATGCACAAAGGCCTTGACCACTTTTTGACCAGACATCATTTCTTCAATAAAGCCGTTCTCAATCCCCAAGTTCTTTTGTTGGGCCCCGAAGTAACGACCTGACTTGCCAGAGACATCCCTGATGATAAAGACCATGACGATGACCATGAAAAGAACAATCAAGAACAAGAGCGGACTAACCGTCAGCATGGTAATCGTTACCCCAAGGATGGTAATCGCTGAGGATAGAAGTTGAGGAATGGATTGTTCAATCGCTTGGCGAAGGGCATCAATATCATTGGTATAGATAGACATGATGTCCCCGTGTTGGTGGGTATCAAAGTAACGTACCGGCAGTTTTTGCATGCGAGCAAACAACTGATTTCGAAGACTTCTAAGTGAGTCTTGTGAAACGGTCGCCATGATCAAGGTAAAGCCATAGTTGGCAAGTACCCCGATCAAACAGATCAAACCAACCCGTGTCAAGAAGGACAAGAGCGGTCCGAAATCATGGCTATTGCTTGTCAGCATGGGCTCCACATAGACATCGACCAAGGACTGAATCGAAGCTGTCACATTAACCGTCGCAAGAGACGATAGAATGATTAAGATAAAGGAAACAATCAAGGATACCTTGTAGTTTTTCCAAAAGAAGTCGAGCAGGCGAAGGATAGAGCCTAGATTTGCTTTTTTCTTAGTTTTCATCTGCTTCTCCTTTCCCTTGTGTTTGCATTTCATATACTTCTTGGTAGATGGCATTGGTCGCAAGCAATTCCTCGTGACGACCGATCGCATCGATTTGGCCATCATTCATCACAATAATACGATCTGCATCTTGAATAGAGGAAATCCGTTGACCAATGATGATTTTGGTCGTCTCTTTCAAGCTGGTTGCCAATCCTTGACGAATCAAACTATCTGTCTTGGTATCGACCGCTGAAGTCGAATCATCCAAGATCAAGATCTTCGGATTCATAAGAAGGGCACGCGCGATACAGAGACGCTGGCGTTGACCACCAGAAACGTTGGATCCCCCACGCTCAATCATGGTGTCATAGCCCTCTTTGAAATCTTGAATAAATTCATCGGCTTGGGCAATCTTACAAGCCGCGATGATCTCTTCATCCGTCGCATCCTTATTTCCCCAGCGCATATTTTCTTTAATCGTACCAGAGAAAAGAACATTGGTCTGAAGAACCATGGCCACTTGCTTACGAAGGGAATCAAGATCGTATTCTTTGACATCGTGGCCTGCTACTGTCACCCGACCAGACTCAACATCATAGAGACGAGGAATCAACTGCACCAAGCTTGATTTCCCTGATCCTGTTCCTCCCAAGATACCAATTACTTCCCCTGAACGAATGGAAAGATTAATCCCTTGTAAGACATGGGTCTTGTCGCCATTTTCATCGGTATAGGCAAAGGTCACATCCTCAAAGTTGATCGAACCATCAGCGACTTCTTTGATCCCATTTTCTGGAGAGTCAATCGTCGTTTTGGTCGTTAAGACTTCATTGATCCGCTCAACAGATGCCATAGAAATCGACAACATGACAAAGATCATCATGAACATCATGAGCGACATGAGAATGGTCATGGTGTAGCTAAACATAGAAGTCAAATTCCCAGTAGAAAGTTGGCCACCGACGATCAGATGAGCTCCAATCCATGAGATCAAAAGGAAAGAAGCATACATGGAAAGCATCATAGCTGGGCTACTCAAGACAACGACACGGATAGCCTTCATAAACATGTTGTAAATCAAACGCGAAGCCTTCTTGAATTTAACCGTTTCATCTGCTTCCTTAACGTAAGACTTCACTACCCGCATATTGGTGATATTTTCTTGAATGCTGTTGTTGAGATTATCATAAGCTTCAAATACTTCTGTGAAGAGTGGATAAACAATCTTCATGATGATGCTTAAGACAGCTGCCAAAAAGATGGTCACATAGACAAAGATCATGGCCATTTCTGGATTGATCAAGAAACAAGCCACAATGGCAAAGATCAAATTGAGCGGTGCCCGTACACAGATCCGGATCACCATTTGATAGGCATTTTGCACATTGGTCACGTCCGTCATCATCCGAGTGACTAACCCACCTGATGAGAACTGATCAATATTCTCAAATGAGAAGGTTTGAACCTTTTTGAAAATGGCCCGACGAAGGTTTTTAGCAAAACCAGCCGATGCATAGGCGCCATAACGGGCAGACTGCATCCCACAAAAGAGGGAGCAAAAGGCACAGACCAGCATGAGCCCACCGTAAAACAAAATATTGTTCATGTTTCTTTGTTGAACACCTTGGTCCAAAAGACTCGCCATGACAAAGGGAATCGAAATCTCAAACATGACTTCAAAGACCATGAACAAGGAAGCTAAAATCGAGGGCTTCTTGAATTCTTTGATCTCGGAAATTAAGGATCGAATCATTATTACCTCCAATGTTATTCATACTTTTTCCTGCGGTAGAAGCAAAGCTTCTTTCCATCGAAAATAGGTCAAAACACACAAAATTCCCTGAGGGAAAGACCCTAGGGATTACGCGTTTTTTATAGTCTTCATTGTAACCTAAATTGCAAAAAAATGCAAGATTTTTAGACAGCATCCGTTTTTCTGTTTATCCACTACAAAAGAGGCTGGGACAAAAGTCCTAGCCTCTCAATTGTTTTTGGATTGTCGAGCAAGACGCAGTGGTTGAGTGGGCTCTACTACGCTGATTTCATCAGCTTTTACAGCCCTACTCAACTGTGCGGAGGTGGGACGACGAAATCGAATTCTAACGAATGACCGATTTCTGTCCCACTCTCTCTATGCGTATCCTATCTTATTCTTCCTTAGATGTTGCGACGAGATTCAAGAAGCGATCAAAGTAGGACTTGTTTTCTTTCAAATCCTTTTTCAGTCTTTGTGCCTCTGTCAATTCATCCGTAATCAAGCCATCAATGGGTTGTTGCAAATACTTGGTCAACTTCTGCTTGTTATTGATGGTCCATACATAGAGCTCTTTTTTCATCTCATGGGCTTGTGTCACCAAATCCTCCTGATAAGAAAAGTCTTCAATCGCAAAGAAGTCGACCGAATCCTTTTCAAAGCGACCGAATTGAATGGGAATGACATAGCCGGTCTTGATCTCAGGGGCTTTTTTCTCGACTTTTTCCATGACCGACAGATCCAAAGACATAGCCGGATAGTCTTTTTCAACCCCTAATTCCCGCATCTTCTGCACGAAGAGATCCACATAATTGGCAGGCTCCCCACCATGAGGCTTGAGCTCGACCAAGAGCTTCATGTTCAATTCTTTGGCCCGTTTAACATATTCCTCAAATGAAGGGATATGACTCGTGTGTCCATCCTGTTGAATATTGAGGCCTTGAACCTCAGCTAGGGTCATGTCTTTCACATCCTTGTCCACCCCAGCAAGACGCTTGAGATTGTAGTCATGCATGACGACAAATTGATGGTCCTTAGTGAGAAGGATGTCCATCTCCGCATAAGCTGCCTTTTCCTTGGCTGCTGCTTCTAAGGCTTCCAGGGAATTTTCTACCCCTTTAGAGACATCCCCTCGATGGGCGATGAGCTTGATCTGGTCATTCACCTTTAGGGTTGCTAGTTCAAAGGCTGAGATCCCCGATTGGACCATGAGAAAGACCACTGTCAAGGCAAAGAGCCCCTTCATCTTTCGACTGCCTTTGGAGCGCATGACCGATTGACTCGGTACCTCCCATGCAGAATCCAAGATAATGCCGAGCGACCCCACCTTTGTCAAGACTGTAAAAATAAATAGGAAGGTCCGAATCAAGACCAAAAAGATGGTCTCCACCCAGAAATACTGGCCTTCTTTATCGATCACGGTCAAGGTAAAGACCAGACCCAAGATCAATAAAATCCCTAGAAAGGTTAAGAGAAACTCAAAGGACAGGATTCTCCATAAGAGTCGAAAGTCTCCTCTTTTGGTCATGCTCCAGCTTTTTTTCAAAGCACGACCAAATGGCAATTCCTCCACCACGAGGTTGGGGACCGTATAGATGAGGCGAAGATTGAGATAGATAAAGGTCAGCTGCACCACAAAGAGCCCGATGGAGCCAATCGTGGTCTTTTCAAACTCCCCTGTGATAAAGCTTGGAATATAAAGCCCATCTGTCAAGGTCGATCCAATCAAGACACCTGCAACAGGCAAGGTCAAAAGGAGATAGAGTAGAAAATAAAGCAGGTTCCAACCCGATAAATCCTTCAATCGACCAAATGATTGCCGCAAGACCTTTTTAAAAGACAAGTGTCGGTCGGTTCGCGATAGGTAAATGACCGAAATCAGGGTCCGCATCTCCAACATAAACAAAAAAGCAAAGACCATGATAAAGACCAAAAGAGCCAGCAAGCTCAAGGGATGGCTCATAACAGAGACAAGGTTGTTCTTATCAATATTAGCCTGACCCGCAAGCAAGACTGCCAGATGAAAGAGCCAAGTCAAGGCCGCAGCCCCAATGCCAACCACAAATTGTAGCAAAATCCCAATCGCAATAAAGGACCATTTATTACGCCAGATCAAGTAAAAGGCTCCCTTCAGGTCCTGCCAGTAAGTCCGTTTCATCTCAATCCCTTTCCTTTCTTTCATTCCCTTAGAATAGCGGAAAAGCCTCCCCTTGTCAATGATTCCACAAGAAAAAGGCTGGGAAAACCAACCTTTTCTGATCATTCTGCTAAGAGTACTTCTTTGATGGTTTGTTTTTGGAGTTTTCTGTTGGAGAGATAAAAGAGGCTTTCATAAATCACAGCAAAACCAAGCAAGGTCCAGAAGCAAACATTCCCATCAAAGTGATGCTCAATCTTTTCAGGAACCGTATCTTTGATCACACCGATCAAAATTTCCATGATGCCATATTGATAAGCTGTCCCAAGAACAAATCCTAAATAAGCCCAAAAACGATAGGGAGCGAGAATATGACTTTGGCATTCACGATCGGTGTAGCCAAAAGCCTTCATAAGAGCCAAGGTTTCCCGACTTTCAGAGACCACAATCCCCAATGACAAAAAGAGAATCGAGAAAGAAAGGATCAAACCAATCATAATCATCATGGTTTGGATGATATCATCTGTGTAATCCCTGAGGCCAAAGGACAATTGAACCATGGCCGCAAAACACATGGAGCCAAAGACTACAAAAAACAAGATAGATTTTCTTCCCCAAATCAGTGACGAAGCTAGCTCTTTTAAGAAGTCTTTCTCTTTCTTAGGAGCCCTCTTTCTCCTTTGGACCTTGATTGGTGTTGGAGATTTTTTCAATAAGCGAAGCGCTGGCGTTTGTAGTTGTCTTCTAGCATAACCAATCGCGAGAAGCATAAAGAAG
>NZ_CAUFJQ010000096.1 GCF_959025735.1 uncultured Streptococcus sp. | reverse complement strand
TTAAATGGTAATGATTGTTATCGTGGTGGAAGACCAAGGGCGATGCGCCCGTATCGGCTGATTCGTGTAATTTTCCAAGCGGGTGACCAAGTCACTTCAACCTTGACATCTTCGATCCCCTCGATTTCTTTTAGGCGAGCGACGATTTCGATCGGAAGGCTCTCAGCACAGCTACAAGCCGTATCGGTAAAGGTCATAACCACCTTGCAAGTGCCGGTTTCATCTAGATGGATCTCGTAGATCAGTCCCAGATTATAAACATCTAACTCAACATCGGTATCAAATACAAGCTCCAATTTTTCGATTAATGACTTCTCTAGTGCCAGGGCGCGGTCATTGATTTTGATATCCTCTCTCATTGCAAGATCCTTTCAGTGTAGTATGGCTTCCATTTTCTCATAATTCGGCTGATAAGGCAAGAAGAGAAAGAAGTTTTGAACATGTCGATCGAAGGAAATTCGATCCAGCCTCCATTTCTCTTCGAATTTGTGGTAAAATAGAGGCAAAAGTAAGACAAAGGATGAAGGCTATGAAATTACAAAAACCAAAAGGGACCCAGGATATCCTTCCTGGCGATTCAGCGAAATGGCAATATGTAGAAGGCTTTGCACGCAAGGTCTTTGCGCGATACAATTATGATGAAATCCGCACACCGATCTTCGAACATTATGAAGTCATCAGCCGTTCAGTAGGGGATACGACGGATATCGTTACCAAGGAAATGTATGACTTCTATGACAAGGGAGACCGTCATATCACACTTCGTCCAGAAGGAACAGCTCCTGTTGTCCGCTCGTATGTAGAAAATAAACTCTTTGCGCCTGAGGTACAAAAACCAAGTAAGTTCTATTACATAGGCCCAATGTTCCGCTACGAACGTCCTCAAGCAGGTCGTTTGCGTCAATTCCACCAAATTGGGGTAGAATGCTTTGGATCGAGCAATCCTGCAACGGATGTCGAAACCATTGCCATGGCAGCGCAATTCCTGAAAGAACTAGGGATTGACAATGTAACCTTGCACTTGAACACCTTGGGAAGCCCTGCCAGTCGTCAGGCTTATCGTCAAGCCTTGATTGATTACCTCTTGCCAATGAAGGATCAATTGTCTAAGGACAGCCAACGTCGCTTAGAAGAAAATCCGCTTCGTGTCTTGGATTCAAAAGAAAAAGAAGACAAGGCCGCGGTTGAACAGGCTCCTTCCATCCTAGACTATCTTGATGAAGAAAGCCAAGCGCATTTTGATGCGGTTCGTCGGATGTTAGAAGACTTGGGGGTAGCCTATGTCATCGATACCAATATGGTGCGTGGCTTGGATTACTACAACCACACGATTTTTGAGTTCATTACAGAAATTGAAGGCAATGAATTGACAGTCTGTGCAGGCGGTCGCTATGATGGGTTGGTTGAATACTTCGGTGGCCCTGCGACAGCTGGTTTCGGATTTGGTATCGGTGTGGAACGGATCCTTCTCGTTCTTGAAAAGAAAGGCATTGAATTACCGATCGAAACAGGCCTAGATGCCTATATCGCTGTCCTAGGAGATGAGGCCAATGAAGCAGCGCTTAGCTTGGTTCAAGCCCTTCGAATCCAAGGTTTCAAGGCAGAACGTGATTACCTTGGACGCAAGCTCAAGGCACAATTTAAGTCAGCAGATGTCTTTGCGGCCAAAGCCTTGATTACCTTAGGAAGTAGTGAAGTTGAGAGCGGTCAAGTTACTGTGAAAAATAACCAAACTCGTCAAGAAGTAACGGTAGCTCTTGAAACCTTGAAGAAAGACTTCCCATCTGTTTTAGCAGAGTTGGGATTGGCTTGATCAAGTCTTGCAGACACCTGAAAAACAGATTCGCATGGGAGTAGGAGCAAAGTCGTTGCGCCTGCTCTCTTTTATCTAGCTTCTGTTTGCCGACCTTTGCCAAGATTTGGCGAAAAGCCGTTAAATTTTCTGACATTTATGATATAATGAGAAGACTACTAGTAAAGGAATGAAACAGTCATGACATTAGTTTATCAATCAACACGAGATGAAAAAAATACTGTAACAGCTAGTCAAGCCATCCTTCAAGGATTGGCGACAGATGGCGGTTTGTTTACTCCAGTCTCTTATCCTCAAGTAGAGCTGGATTTTGATACCCTCAAAGACGCTTCTTACCAAGAAGTGGCCAAGCTTGTTTTGTCAGCCTTTTTGGACGACTTTACAGCAGAAGAGTTGGACTACTGTATTTCTCATGCTTATGACAGCAAGTTTGATACCCCGGCTATTGCTCCGCTTGTCAAACTCGATGGGCAATACAACTTGGAACTTTTCCACGGCTCCACCATTGCCTTTAAAGATATGGCTTTGTCGATCTTGCCTTACTTTATGACAACAGCAGCTAAAAAGCACGGTTTGGAAAATAAAATTGTCATCTTGACGGCGACTTCTGGAGATACAGGAAAAGCTGCCATGGCAGGTTTTGCCGATGTTCCAGGAACAGAGATTATTGTCTTTTACCCAAAAGATGGTGTCAGCAAGGTGCAAGAATTGCAAATGACGACTCAAACTGGGGACAATACCCATGTCATCGCGATCGATGGAAACTTTGACGATGCCCAAACCAATGTCAAACACATGTTCAATGATGTGGCGCTTCGTGAAAAATTAGCAGCCAACAAGATGCAATTCTCATCAGCCAACTCTATGAACATTGGTCGTTTGGTGCCTCAGGTTGTCTATTACGTATACGCCTATGCGCAATTGGTGAAGACAGGCCAAATCACAGCGGGAGAAAAAGTCAACTTTACCGTCCCAACAGGAAACTTTGGAAATATCTTGGCAGCTTTCTATGCCAAACAAATCGGTCTTCCAGTTGGAAAATTGATCTGTGCGTCAAATGAAAACAATGTCTTGACAGACTTCTTCAAAACACATGTCTATGATAAGAAACGTGAGTTCAAGGTGACCACTAGCCCATCGATGGATATTTTGGTTTCTTCAAACTTGGAACGCTTGATTTTCCACTTGGTAGGCAATGATGCCACAAAGACCAAAGAATTGATGGAAAGCCTTGTTGCAACAGGTCAGTACCAATTGTTCAACTTTGATGCAGACATCTTAGATTTGTTTGCGGCTGCATACGCAGATGAAGCAGAAACTGCTGCAGAGATCAAGCGGGTCTATGAAGCGTCTGATTACATCGAAGACCCTCATACAGCCGTAGCATCAGCCGTTTACCAAAAATACCGGACCCAAACAGGGGATACTGCTAAAACAGTCATTGCCTCTACAGCAAGTCCTTATAAATTCCCAGTTGTGGCAGTAGAAGCGGTGACGGGCGAGACAGGTCTAGGCGATTTCGAAGCCTTGGCTAAATTACACACACTCTCAGGTGTTCCTGTGCCACCGGCTGTAGACGGCCTTGAAACTGCACCAGTTCGCCATCGTACAAGCGTGGCAGCCAAAGACATGCAAGCAGCCGTAGAAGACTACTTGGGACTTTAATTCTCTGTATTAGAAAGATCAAAAGAGCCGTTTGGCTCTTTTATATACTCATGAATTCATACAAAAAAATCTTAAACATCGCCCTTCCTGCCATGGGTGAAAATTTCTTACAAATGCTGATGGGCATGGTGGACTCTTATTTAGTGGCTCACCTGGGCTTGGTTGCCATTTCAGGTGTTTCCGTCGCAGGAAACATCATCACCATCTATCAAGCCATCTTTTTGGCACTGGGTGCAGCAGTTGCCAGTGTCATGTCTAAAAGCTTGGGTGAAAAAAATCAAGACCACATTGCCTACCATGCGACAGAGTCCCTAAAGGTGACCTTGTTGTTGAGTGCTCTCTTAGGAGGGGCTTCGCTGTTGTTTGGACGCCAGATGATTTCGCTGTTGGGAACGGAAGCTGCAGTCGCCGAAAGTGGGGGGATTTACCTTTCCTTGGTCGGCGGGACCATTGTTCTCTTAGGCTTGATGACGACCCTGGGCTCGCTGGTTCGGGTAGCCAACAATCCACGTATTCCCATGTATGTCAGCTTGTTGACCAATGTTTTAAATGCTCTATTCTCCTCTGTGGCTATTTTCCTTTTTGGTTGGGGCATTGTCGGAGCAGCTTTGGGGACTGTGCTAGCCCGTCTGGTTGGCGTTATCCTCTTGTGGCAAAAGGTCCAGTTGCCCTTTGCCCCCCTACGTTGGGGATTGGATCGTAAGCTCTTGAATTTAGCGCTTCCAGCTGCTGGAGAGCGGCTGATGATGCGAGCTGGAGATGTGGTGATCATTGCGATCGTGGTTGCTTTTGGGACTGAGGCAGTCGCCGGAAATGCCATCGGAGAAACCTTGACCCAGTTTAACTACATGCCGGTGTTTGGAGTGGCCACAGCGACAGTCATGTTAGTGGCACGAAGCCTCGGTGAAGGTGATCTTGAGCAGATTGCCCGCCTTCGAAAGCAGTCTTACTGGTTGTCCTTCGTGTTAATGTTACCCATTGCCTTGGGAATCTTTTTTGGGGGCACCCTTCTGACCCATCTCTACACACAAGATACAAAAGCAGTCGAAGCTAGCCTTTCGGTTGTCCTCTTTTCTTTGTTAGGAACGCCGTTTACAGCAGGAACGGTCATCTATACAGCTGTTTGGCAAGGCTTGGGAAATGGGAAACTTCCATTTTATGCAACGACGATTGGCATGTGGGTCATTCGAATTGGAGCCGGTTATCTGCTTGGAGTAACCCTTGGCTTTGGCCTTCCAGGGGTCTGGACGGGGACGCTGCTCGACAATGGCTTTCGTTGGCTATTTTTGAGTCAGCTATATAGACGAAAAGTAGGAGAGAAGAAAAAATGACAAAACGAGCCTTTATTTGGGATTTGGATGGGACCTTGCTGGATTCCTATGATGCTATTTTAGCAGGTCTTGAGGAGACCTATGCAACTTATCAGCTTCCCTTTGACCGAGCCAGCATTAAAGACTACATCTTGAAGCATTCGGTTCAAGATCTTTTAGTAGCGGTGGCGGAGGAGTATCATCTGGACGTGACTGACTTGAATCGTCGCCGAGCTGAAAGTCTAGCGGAGAAAAATGCCCAGGTCCTTCTGATGGATGGGGCGCGTGATGTCCTATCCTGGGGACAAGAAGCTGGAATTGAGCAGTTTGTCTATACCCATAAGGGAGAGAATGCCTTTGTCATCCTACGGGATTTGGGTTTGGAATCTTTTTTTACAGAGATTTTGACCAGTCAAAGTGGTTTTGCCCGCAAGCCTGACCCAGAAGCTGCTATGTATCTGATGGAGAAGTACGGGTTGGAGCCAGAAAAGACCTACTATATTGGGGATCGGAGCCTGGATATTGACTTTGCAAGAAATAGCCAGATTCAGAGTATCAATTTCTTGACGTCTGACTATGAAGGTAATCATCAGATGAACACCTTACTAGATATCCCAGGTATTTTAAACGCTGAAAAGAATCTGTAAAGAATTTGTTTTTATTTTGAAATAAAGTCGTAAGCTTTCTTTAAGAAATGTCCGTTATAATAGAAGCATAAACAAAGACCTCCTAACTTTGTTTAGAAAAATCCTAAAACTTTTCTTTTTCATAATAATCTCCCTAAGAGTCGCCCAATCAGGCGGCTTTTTTTGTGCGAAAGAATAGTGCAAGCTTTTTTTCTTGCCAGGATAGAAGAAAAAGTTTATAATTGACCTATCAATTATTGATTTATCAAAAATAATACGGAGAAGGAATATGGCAGAAATAAATGATTTACTCTACCAACTACGCTTGGCAGATCAATCAACTACACAGTTATTTGAAAAGCGCCTAGGGATTAGCTTAACGCGTTACCAAATCTTGCAGGATTTATTAGAACAAGCGCCTTGCAATCAGATCGCTGTTCAGGAACGCTTGCAGATTGATCCAGCGGCTTTAACCCGGCATTTCAAAATATTGGAAAAGGAAGGATTTGTCCATCGGAGTCGAAATCCAAAGAATCAGCGGGAAATCTTAATTCATTTGACGGATACGGCCTATAATCGTTTGGTCAAACATCCCCCTCGCCATCATGTGGCGGTGAAAGAACAGATGAGTCGGATTTTGACGGCTCAAGAACAAGAGCAATTTTCTTACCTGCTGGACAAATTAGTATCTGGCATTGAACAAATAACAGTTGAATAAAAAGGAGAATCTACGATGTCATTACTGACGATTATTTTAGCAAGTCTTGCTGCACTGGAGCATCTATATATTTTTTATTTGGAGAGCATCAGAACCACATCTGATACCACAAGTCGGGTTTTCAACATGGATAAAGAAGAACTCGCTCGTCCATCTGTGACCTCTTTATTTAAAAATCAAGGAATATACAATGCCTTGATCGGTGTCTTCCTCTTGTATGGATTGTTTGTCTCTAAAAATAGTGAAGTTGTTACGATTTTCGTGCTCTTTATTATTGGAGCTGCGGCCTACGGTGCGATGACAGCCAATAAAAAGATTATCTTGACCCAAGGTGGTCCTGCAATTTTGGCTTTGTTGAGTATCCTATTTTTGGGATAAAAAGGACAGGCCCCTAGGGATCTTTGAGTTGATTTTATTAAATAAGTGTAGAAAAAAGTATAAAAAAAGACTAAAAATTTTATTGACTTTCGAAGAAAAAGGGTTATAATGGTAGCAACAGAAAAGTAATGAGTCGGCTATTTTCAGGGAGCTTGTGGGAATTGTGAACAAGCAATAGCGACTGATGAAAATTGGACTGTTATGATCAATGAATTCTAACCCATGTGAATTCGGTTGGCACCCCTTACCGTGCAACTCCTTGATAGAGGAGATAGAGATGTAGGGAAAGACCAGCTATTTTTCCCTATAAAAGAGGTGGCACCGCGGACACTACGCCCTCACACAGTTTTTGTGTGAGGGCTTTTCTATGTGCCTTAGCAAGCGAAGCG
>NZ_CAUFJQ010000095.1 GCF_959025735.1 uncultured Streptococcus sp. | reverse complement strand
TATTTTAGCATAAAAATGAACATTTCGGGAAGATTTCTATCTTAGAAAGTTAGCTTTTCTGTTGAGCATAAAAACGTGGGGGATAAAGGATCTGAACGGGTTGGATCCCTTGCGACTGATAATAGACCATAAATTTCTGGTAGTAATCTTCTACATCCTTTTCAATTTGGAGCAAATTCTGTGAAAGGATCGGACGACAAAGAGGATAAAAGAAATCTAGCCCCAGTTCCATCAGATGGTGTCCCTGCAAATAGAGTTCTTCCTGAAGCTTCAGCCACTTTGGATGACGATAAAAGAGTTGCTGCTGTATATAGGTTAAAAATGTACGATCGAGCTCGACTGCCATTTGCTGCATGGGTTGCGAAAGATAAGGGGTCCGTAAGACTTCCAGTAAAGACCTTTGGCCAAAAGGGAAAACTTCTGTTTGATAATGCAATCGCCCTCTCAAATCCTCATGGATGAGGTATTGCAAACGCACTTCTTTCTTTTCAAGATCCAATTCCCAAAGATGGAACCCGCGATTCTGACTAAAATAAAGAAAACCAGCCTGCAGCTTTGTTAGTCTTTTCTTGAGCCACAACTTTTTACCAAGTAACCAATAGACCTGGTAACCATGGGATCGATACGCATCGCTTCTCTCCTTCAAGCGTTCTAAAGATAGGGAGCTGCACTGCACTTCCAAAGCTAAATTCTTGTCTACTACCAAAAGATCAGCAATTTGTTGAAAGTCTGCTAAATAACTTTCTACCTCTGTTTTAGACTCCTTAGAGGCCCAGTTATAAAGACTGGCTTTCAATTCCAGATGTTCAAAACTCTCAGCTTCGTGATGGTAGGGACAATGCTGTAATTTTACATGAGCAAAATGAGCCCGTAGAACCGAGCCATTTTTTAGACGCACTGGACTATGACAAGCCAAGCAATAAAAAGGTCCTGCTGTCACAGGCGGAATCTCCTCCATACAATTCCAGCGCTCTTTATTTTTATCCATGGCAATAAACATAGGCCCACCTCCTCATCTATATCATTCGAAAAAAATAAGAAAAAGGCTGGAAATTTCCAACCTTTTTTTGCTATTATTCGTCAGAATCTGAGTCTGAATCGTCACTAGAATCATCAGCAACAGGAGATTTACTCAATTCTTTCTGCATATCTTTCATCTCTTTACGAGTACTTTCCAACTCTTCTCGAGCATCTTTCAAGCTTTCGATCAGAGCTTCACGGTCTTCTTTAGGAACGACCGTGCTATCTGAACCGATGCTTTCCAAGCCTTCATTAAAGATATCTTTTTGGTTTTCCAATTCTTGCTTCAAGGCACTAATCGTTGCATCGTATTGTTCTTTTGCAGAACCTGTCACAGAAGTACCTGCTTCTTCAGTAATAGAAACAGATTGATCCATTAATTTTGCAAACAACTTTTTGAAGTCTCCAACTGTTTTAGCCTTGTTGATTTCAGCATCTGTTAAGAGGCTAGAAGATGACGTATCTTCTGAATCTGTTGAAGAATCCTTGCTTTTTGAAGTGTTGGCAGATTTGCTCGTCACTTTAGTAGTTGATTGACTATTTGAAGTTTCCTTCTTTGTGTCTTGTTTATTTGAACAAGCAGCAAGGGAAACAATCGTCAAAAGAGCAGCTGTCGATAAGATCATTTTTTTCATAAAATGGTCTCCTTTATATTTATTTTACCTCATTCTACCATCGAATACTTTGACTGTCAAATTAATCACTAGTTCTTAATAATAGCAAAAAAGTTGGACAAAACACTGTGAAATCAGTGTTTCTGTCCAACTCCTCGATGATTAGTCATACAATTGTAACAATTTCATTAGTCTACTTTGCCACCAAAAAGTCCGTGAGCTTTCCCTTGGGGCATTTTTAAGGCAAAGCTGAGCATAAAGACGATCCCTACTACCCCTGCTAAAAAGAAACTCATGACTTGGTAACCGCCCCTTTCAATACAGAGGGCTGCGAGGGGTTGTAAAAGAATGGTTCCTAAATAACGAGCTCCTTGGACAATGGCCATGGCAAGAACCAAGTCTTTGCCATTCACCTGTTGGGCAATAAACCGTAAGGAGACCATAATCAAAACCATCCCTGTTGTATGCTTAGCTAAGAGTGTCATTATCACTTTTAAGAAGACAGGACTTGGAAGAGCGTAGACAACATATTGAGCAAAAATAATCCCGATTGGAAGAGCGATCAAAACCCGTAAAGGCCAGTGGTCCATGAATCGATCAGAGAAAAAGATCAAGGGGGCTTCCACTACAACCGAGATAGCTACAACCGTTGAGGCAATATGGACTGGTAGACCACTATCCATGAGTAGCTCAGGAATATAGGTATGACCAATATTTCCAACACCTGAAGCCAAGCCAATCAACACAATAAAGAAGAGATAAGGTCCATTGTGAAGAAGAGGACGAATAGAGACAGGGTGTTTTTCCTTTTCTACGACTGTGTCTTTTTTCTTCATTCGAACCGCACTTAGGCAGAAGAGACTCAATACAATGGTGATCAAAACCGTATAATAAACAGCTTGGGGGCTAAACTGATGATAGACCCAGCCGGCTATTTGGACACCGACCGAGTAGCCAATGGTTCCCCAAACGCGAATCTTCCCAAAAGCGTATGGACTTTGCGTTGCAAATACTTCCATCATGGGAGCTGTCCCATTCAAACAGACTAGAACAATCCCATAAAAAACGGTCAGCCAAAAGAGATTGGGGGCCCAAAGAAAACCTAGGACACCACCAATAATCACACTCAGACTGAGGGTCGTCATTTTTACGATTCCAAATCGCTCATTGATATACCCAAAGAAGGGTTGGGCTACCATGGATAAGAAAAAGGCAACCGATACCAAGGTCGACACTTGGGTTGCACTATAGTGCTTTCCCATCAAATAGACGGAAATGAGGGTCGTAAAGAGAGATGTGGACATAAAATAAAAACTATAGAGTAGCATATAAGCCGCATAAGAATTTCGGAATTTTTTCATATAAATCCTTTCTAAAAATATCGGAATGAGACAATGACAAAACCCAACTGACAATCAGTTAGGTTTTATTTTATTCTTTATTATAGCGCTTTTGGGCATCTTTTTTGCGTCGATCGCGACTTTGTTTTTCAATTGAGAGAATAATGACCAGAATGAGAATTGGAATCAAAATCAGGAAATGATCCAACGAAAGCCATTTGATGGGCTTAGCAGCTGTCTTTTTCCCGCTTGCTGTTTCTTTGACAAGTTCTGACTTGGCCCCTTCTTCCACCTTCATGTCATCTCGGATTCCTTCAGACAAAGTATAGAGATCGTTATCTACTGTCAAATACCCATCTTTTACCGCAAGAGTCGGTTCTTTAGCACCTTTTTTGACCGTTGCATAGAAGGGTTTTTCAAGTGTATAGGTCTTGCCGTCAATCTTCTGGACACCTGCATCCAGCAATTTTTTATAGCCAAAATCTTTATAGGCTTTTTCGATCAAGGCATTGCCAAACGGGTGACGGTAATATTCCCCATCTTGGTCTGCCCAATCTCCTACGCCCATAATGACAGCAATTAAGCGCTGATTGCCCCGTTTGATGGTCGCGATATAGTTGAAAGCTCCACGAGGGCTTGAACCAGTTTTCAAACCATCCACACCTTTCAAGGCATACTTGGCTCCTGGCAATGAATAATTGTAGGTATCAAAGGTTTCCTCATATGGAGTCCCTTTTTTGACCGTGACTTGTGCTTGATTGGTATAGTTTAAAATATCTGGGTATTGATTGATAAAATGATAAACCAGAATCCCTAAATCACGCGCAGTTGTCTGGTTGGCCGCATCATTTGGATAATTGTTGACCTGATAGTAGCCCTGCAAGGTGGAGATGGCCGCCCCACTCGGGTTATTCCAGACCGTATTGGTCATCCCTAATTCCTTAGCCTTGGCATTCATGCGCTCGATAAAGGCATCTGGATCATTGTTGGACATGAGATTGGCCAACATGAGGGTCGATACATTTGAGGATGGAACCACTGTCATGGTAATCAACTCAGGAATTGTGTAGTCTACCCCAGCAACAATATTATTGTTGGAGATCTCATAGATCTTTCCGATCGCTTGGTCTGAAGCGGTCGCCTTGATCACTGTATCCTTACTGATCTTGCCATTTGCCATATCTTCAAACAAGAGATAGAGCGTCATGAGCTTACTCATGCTGGCCGGATCTCTGGCTTCATCGATATTGTCTTTCCAAAGAACATTTCCCGTATTGCCGTCAATGATGAGCGAAGAATGTGGACGGTTTATAGCTTGGACATTGTCATTTGGATACATCTTTTGCGCCATATCTACCAATTCATCCGCACTCGCTAGAACTGGCTGGCATAAGAGACTCAGAAGGAGGCAAATATGGATCAAATATTTTTTTATCATAAACTTTTCCTTTATAACAGACTAATCAGCTGGAGGCTAAAATAAGCTTCTAGCCCTCATGCCCTTTCCTCTTGTCTCCCAGTAGATGAAAAGAGCTAATCCCAGCAGATAATTACTTGTATTGTACCATATTTTGAAGCAGAAAAAAACCTATCTGGCCCGAATAAATCGGCGATAGGTCCTGTTTTTTATCGACTTAACAAGCTCAAGGCTTCCTTATCCGCAATAATGGTCACATTTGGATGTCCTTGAAGGGCACTAGCTGGCACTTTTTCTGTCCTTTCACCCTCTACTGTACCTTTGATTGCTTGGGCTTTTGATTCCCCATAAGCAAACAAGACAATTGATTTCGCAGCTAAGATATTGGCAATCCCCATCGAAATGGCTTGGGTTGGTACATCTTCGATCTTATCAAAGAAACGAGAATTGGCCTCAATGGTAGAGGCATCCAACTGAACTAAGTGGGTCTGACTATCAAAGGATGTCCCTGGCTCATTAAAACCGATATGCCCATTGCGTCCGATTCCCAAGATTTGAAGATCCACTGGATGGTCTTCGAGTATTTTGTTATAACGGATCACTTCTTGATCGGCAGATTCTTCTACACCTGATGGGAGATAACTTTCTTTGAATGGTTTGGCATCAAAGAGGTTTTTCTCCATGAAATACCGATAAGATTGAGGATCATCTCCCGTCAACCCTACGTATTCATCTAAGTTCACACTGATTAGATTAGACAGATCCAAATCACTTTCACGAATTTGTTTATAAAACTCAAGGGGACTGCTTCCAGTCGCAAGACCTAAGGTTTGAGCACCTTCCTTTAAAGTTTCTTTCAATATATCAAAGGCAACTTTTCCACCCTCAATTTGGTCCTTTACTTCAATAATTTTCATTGGATAGACCTCCTATTTCTCTATGCTTTTATTATATGGTATAGACCAATTTTTGTCAAGTGAAACCGCTATCTTTTTCTGGCATTTTTTTCATTTTCAAGTCGATTCGTGATATAATGAAAGGTATGATTGTATCACTATTATTCATCATTTTTTTGATCGGACTCCTTGTCTTTCTCTTATCTTTCTTGATTCATCAAAGAAAGATTCTCAAGGTCCTGATCTTTTTGATGGGAATCAGCCTGATGCTCTTAGCTGTCGGGACTACCATCTATCTACTCACAAATTTAGTATAAAAGGAGCGCAAATGAATACTAACGACTTTGACTTTGATTTGCCTGAAGAACTGATTGCTCAAACCCCTCTTGAAAAACGAGATGCCTCTAAACTCTTGATCCTCGATCGAAAAACAGGGCAATTCCAAGACCGTCATTTTGATGCAATTTTGGATGAATTGGAGCCAGGAGATGCTCTTGTCATGAACAATACGCGCGTTCTACCAGCCCGCCTTCATGGAGTCAAACCAGAAACAGGTGGTCACGTCGAATTCCTTCTCCTTAAAAATACGCAAGATGACTGTTGGGAAGTCTTGGCAAAACCTGCAAAACGCTTAAAGGTAGGGGCCACAGTCAGCTTCGGAGATGGTCGGTTGACCGCAACCGTTGAGGAAGAATTAGAGCACGGAGGCCGTATCGTTCGCTTCCACTACCAAGGGATCTTTTTAGAAGTTCTAGAAAGCCTTGGTGAAATGCCACTTCCTCCCTATATTCACGAAAAACTTGCTGACCGCGAGCGCTACCAAACCGTTTACGCCAAAGAAAATGGTTCTGCAGCAGCTCCAACGGCAGGTCTTCATTTCACCAAAGAATTGCTCCAAAAGATTGAAGCAAAAGGGGTTCACCTGGTCTATTTGACCCTTCATGTGGGCCTGGGAACCTTCCGTCCAGTATCCGTGGACAATCTTGAAGACCATGAGATGCACTCTGAATTTTACCAACTTTCTGAAGAGGCTGCTGCTACCCTTCGTCAGGTAAAAGCTGCAGGAAAACGCATCGTAGCTGTTGGAACGACTTCTATTCGAACCCTTGAAACAATTGGCAATAAATTTGATGGAGACATCCAAGCCGATTCAGGTTGGACCAATATCTTTATCAAACCAGGTTATGAATGGAAAGTCGTCGACGCCTTTTCAACCAACTTCCACCTTCCAAAATCAACTCTGGTCATGTTGGTTTCTGCCTTTGCTGGCCGCGAATTAACCCTCGAAGCCTACCACCATGCTATTCAGGAACGGTACCGCTTCTTCAGCTTTGGGGATGCTATGTTCATCAAGTAAAGGAGTCTCTCATGAATAAAATTGAAAGCCGCCATCGCTTGATCCGCTCGATCATTTCTGAGCGTAGGATTCATACCCAACAAGAACTCCAGGAAGCCTTAGAAGCCAATGGTGTTCTCGTTACCCAGTCCACGCTTTCACGGGATGTCAAATCCTTGAATCTAGTAAAAATTAACGAGGGGGATAGTTCCTACTATGCCATGAACACCATCGCTCCTTCCCGTTGGGAAAAGCGACTGCGGATG
This sequence comes from uncultured Streptococcus sp., assembly GCF_959025735.1. Lineage (GTDB taxonomy): Bacteria > Bacillota > Bacilli > Lactobacillales > Streptococcaceae > Streptococcus. Next base: position 268 of record NZ_CAUFJQ010000095.1, on the reverse strand, counting down.
TATATGGAAGATGCCTTGGTCATGTTGCGACCCGTTCAAAACCAGGTCGTTGTAAAAACTCTTCCAGGGCTCGCTCAATCCTTTGGAGCTATCTTAGATGCACTGGAACTCCAAGAAATTGTAGCCACCATCTGTGGAGATGATGTCTGTTTGGTTATCTGCGAAGACAACCAAGGAGCTTTGGATTGCTTTGAAAAATTAAAAGAATTCACCCCACCCTTCTTCTTTAGTAAATAAAAAGTTTGGAAACCAAGTTTCCAAACTTTTT
>NZ_CAUFJQ010000094.1 GCF_959025735.1 uncultured Streptococcus sp. | reverse complement strand
CACATGATAATCCCGTAATCTTTTAAATCTAACATATTCCTAGTATACCATAGAACGGCTTAGAGTTTAGAAATTCTGATTTTATAAAGAAAAAGGCTCAAGATCATCCTGAGCCTTTCAATCATTCTTATTGTTCTACTGCTTGTGCCGCTGTAATCAAGGTCAATTTGTACACGTCATCTGAATTACATCCACGAGAGAGATCGTTCACTGGTTTGTTCAACCCTTGCAAGACAGGACCTACCGCTGCAAAGCCACCCAAACGTTCAGCCATCTTGTATCCAATGTTACCTGCCTCAATACCAGGGAAGATAAAGACATTGGCTTGCCCTGCCACCTTGCTTCCTGGAGCTTTCAGGGCTGCAGTTGCTGGGACAAAGGCTGCGTCAAATTGCAATTCCCCATCAATTTCAAGGTCTGGACGAAGTTCATGAGCAAGTTTAGTCGCTTCAACAACCTTATCAACACTTTCCCCAAAACCAGAGCCTTTGGTTGAATAGCTCAACATGGCAATTTTTGGATCAATACCAAACATCTTAGCTGTGATAGCAGAGTTGATGGCGATTTCAGCTAAGCCTTCAGCATCTGGATTGATGTTGATGGCACAATCCCCGAACAAGTAGCGTTCGGATCCACGTACCATAAGGAAGGCACCAGAAGTCCGTTTGACATTTGGACGAGTTTTGATAATTTGAAGAGCTGGACGAACGGTTGCAGCTGTTGAGTGAATCGCACCTGATACCATCCCATCAACAATTCCCATGTGAACCAACATCACACCGAAATAGTTAACGTCGTCTTTCAAGACTTGACGCGCTTCTTCTTCTGTCATTTTGCCCTTACGACGTTCTACCAAGGAAGCTACCATCTCTTCAAAACCTGGATAAGAATGAGGATCAATAACTTCATATCCATCCAAAATCCCTTCGATTTCAAGATAAATCCGAATTTTATCCGGATTACCAAGCAAGACAGGGGTTACCTCTGTCTCCTTTACAAGGCGTTTGGTCGCTTGGAGAATACGAGGTTCTTCACCTTCTGGTAATACAATACGTGCATTCTTACCAACGAGGTTGGCTTTGAGATTTTCGAAAACTTCCATGAGTTTTACTCCTTTTAATAATTAATAACTGGTTTGAAGCTGTGTTAGAACAGCTTGGAAATCTGGAGGCAGTGGGCTTTCTATGACCAATTCTTCCTCTAGAAATGGATGATAATAGGATAGACGATGGCAATGGAGGGCCTGGCGCTCAATGCCATCTTCTAGACTTCCGCCATAGAGATCATCTCCCAAAAGCGGGAAACCTATGTGAGAAAAATGAACGCGGATCTGATGGGTTCGACCAGTGTGTAACTGAATATCTACTAGGTGAATATCACCAAAAGATTGAACAACCTGGTAGCTAGTATGAGCATACTTGCCTCCATTTGCTACCTTTCGAGTAATGATCGACTCTTCATCACGCGCAATCGGGGCAATAATCTCTCCAGCAGGATCTAACTGACCTTCTCCCTTAACCAAGGCATAATAGCGTTTCTGAATCGTTTTAGATTGCAATTGCTTGTCCAAGCGAGCATGGGAATAACCATGTTTTGCAAAAAGCATAACGCCACTAGTATCCTTGTCCAGGCGAGTAACAATGTGAACCTGCTGATTCTCATATCCCTGCTTCACATAATAGCCTTTTACAAAATTTGCTAAGGTATTAGAATGAATCGCACTTGGAATCGAGGCAATGCCAAAGGGTTTGTTTAAGACCAAAAAATGATCATCTTCAAACAAAATATCCAAAGGCCAATCCATGGGTTTTAGGGTTTCGAACCCTTCTTCTGCTGGAATGTCAATGACCAAGCGATCCCCAATATCCAACAAATAAATCGCATTCTCCGGACGTCCATTGACAAGGATTTGGCCACCGCGAAACTTAATCTTGGCTAAAAGGCCTTTAGAAACCTCGTGTTTTTTCAGAAAAGTCTTGACCTTGACATGCTCATCGACAATGAATTCAAATCTCATTCTCTATCATCTCCGATAAAGGCATCCTTGACCCGATTCCAGAAGCTGGTGTGACTGGAACTTGCCACGAAATTAATCTTATGGTTGTCAATCTGGTATTCTACCTTTGCAATATTACGGTAAGAATAGGTTGAATTGTCAACAGAGATAATGTGAAAGCCAGGTCTCGTCGGTGTAATCTCAATCTTATCCTTTTTAGGGACAATGACAGAAGAACCCAAGGTACGATAAACACGGTTGTTGAGACTAGCGATCTCAGCAATCTGCAGCGCCTCAATAGTTGGGTGAAGGACTGCTCCTCCCAAGGATTTGTTGTAAGCCGTGCTTCCTGTCGGAGTCGAAACGGTAATCCCGTCTCCTCTGAAGCGCTCAAAATCCACTCCATTAATCGTGAGATCAGCAACCATGGTCCGGTCGCTTCTCTTAATCGTCGCTTCGTTTAAAGCTCTCATGGTACGGGTTTCTCCATTGTCGAAAGTGATCTTGACATTCAAAATAGGGTAGGAAACTTTAGCCCCTGTATCATACTTTAAATTCTCAACGAGCTTATCAATTTCACTATCCAAGTAATCCGTATAGAATCCTAAGTGTCCAGTATGAACACCAATAAAGCGAACCCGATCCAACTGGTGTTCATACTTGTGAAAAGCCGATAGCAACATCCCATCACCACCAATTGAAATCACAATATCCGGATGCTTCTCCGTCAAAATAAAATTATTTTTCCTAAGCTTGTAGCGCAACTGCTGAAAAACCTCTTCACTTTGACGCTTGCGATTGCGAATAATGGATACTTTTTTACCTGTAGTCTTCATCTGTGTCATCACTATTTCCAACGCCATCATTTAACTTACGATGAAGTGGATCAAACAGGGCTTGAGCCTCCTGAATCGCATCCCGAATTGCCCCCATCTCTTCATCCAAGAGATAGGCCAGGTTTGCTGTCGTCTCTAAGCGTTTTTTGATCTCGTCTGGAAAGTCTCCTTTATATTTATAATTGAGCGAGTGTTCAATGGTTGCCCAAAAATTCATGGACAAGGTCCGAATTTGAATCTCTGCTAAGATAGTCTCATTACCATCAATGGTATCGACCGGATACTCGACCACGACGTGGTAACTCCGGTAGCCACTTGATTTCTTGTGGCGAATGTAATCTCGCTCTTGGACCACGCGCATATCCTGCCGTTGTCTCAGAACCTCTAGGATCTCTTCGACGTCGTCTACGAACTGAACCATGATGCGAAGACCTGCAATATCTTGCATATCCTGTGCCAGATTCTCTTCAGAAATATTTCTTCGGATCATCTTTTCTCGGATGCTCTCAATCGGCTTAACACGACCTGTCACAAACTCGATTGGAGAATGCTTTTGTTGCTTACGATATTGCTTTCGAATCCCACGCAGTTTGATTTTCAATTCCCCAACTGCTTGGATATAAGGATCTAAGAAGTTTTCCCAATCAATTGCCATCCTACCACCTTGTAATCTGAACCATTTTTGTATACAATAAACACATCTCTTATTATATCATGAATCGCTTTCGAAAAAAAGCAAAGGACCACAAAATGAACCATTTAGAAATTGAATACAAAACCTTGCTAGACAAGGAGGAATACCAATCCCTCCTTTCACTTTTTGCTGATACAGAATTGGTTGTCCAAACCAATCACTATATCGATACACCCGACCAGCTCATCCGCAAGGAAAAAATGGCCTTACGGGTGCGCACTTTCACAGATCAGACTGAATTGACTCTCAAAGTTCCAGAAGCTGTAGGTCATTTTGAGTACAATCAAGCACTCAGCCCAGAAGAAACCAAGGAGATTCTTCAACAACAACAGTTGCCTGATGGAGAAATCAAAAACCTCTTGGAGTCAAAAGGAATCCCAGTTGAACAACTTGCTGTCTGGGGAAGCCTGACAACAGAACGATTCGAAAAAGAAACAGCTGCAGGCTTGGTGGCACTAGACCACAGTCTCTATCTAGACACTGAAGATTATGAGTTGGAAATTGAGGTGGAAACTGCTGAGCAGGAAGAAAATTTCTATCAGTTCATTTCAGACCATGGAATCGTCTACAAAGCAGCCAAAAATAAAATCGCTAGATTAGCGGAAAGATTGTAAAATAGCTGAAATTATCGCAAATTTTTGCTAAAATAGTGCTAAGATCAAAAATCTAAATGAGGTTGGAATCACATGTCAGATAAAAAAAATATGAAGCTCTTCTCTCTCAATTCAAACCCAGAGATTGCGCAAAAAATCGCGGATCACGCTGGGGTTCCACTTGGAAAAATTTCATCCCGTCAGTTTTCCGATGGTGAAATCCAAGTCAATATTGAAGAAAGTGTTCGTGGATATGATATTTATATCATTCAATCAACCAGTTTTCCTGTTAACAATCACTTGATGGAATTGTTAATTATGGTGGATGCTTGCCAACGGGCTAGCGCAAACACTGTCAATGTGGTCATGCCTTATTTTGGCTATGCCCGCCAAGACCGAACTGCCGCTCCTCGCGAACCAATCACAGCTAAGCTCGTCGCAAATATGTTGGTCAAGGCTGGGGTGGATCGCGTCGTCACACTCGATCTCCACGCTGTTCAGGTTCAAGGTTTCTTTGATATTGCCGTGGATAACCTCTTTACCATTCCACTTTTTGCAGAACACTACATCAACAAAAGTCTAACGGGTTCAGATGTCGTTGTCGTCAGCCCTAAAAACTCAGGTGTCAAACGAGCTCGTAGTTTAGCAGAATATCTTGATGCACCGATTGCCATCATCGATTACGAGCAAGATGATGCGGACCGTGATTATGGCTATATCATCGGGGATGTCAAAGATAAGAAAGCAATCTTGATTGACGATATCCTCAACACTGGGAAGACATTCTCAGAAGCTTCGAAAATCGTCGAACGCGAAGGGGCTACTGAAATTTATGCTGTATCAAGCCATGGTTTATTTGTTAAAGGTGCTGTTGAATTATTAGATCAAGCTCCGATCAAAGAAATTTTAGTAACCGATTCTGTTGCTCCAAATGGACCAACACCAAAAAATGTTAACTATCTGACAGCTAGCGAACTGATCGCTGAAGCTATTGTTCGCATTCAAGAAAGAAAACCTGTTAGTCCTCTATTTGCCTACCACAAGAAATAAGGTCTTAATGTGATATATTTTGATAATGCCGCAACAACTCCCCTTCTACCTGAAGTCATCACTGCGATGACCGAAACCATGAAGACAACCTTTGGAAATCCATCCAGCCTTCATGCTCATGGACGGATGGCTAGTAAACTCCTCCGAGAATCTCGCGAGCAGATTGCGCAGTCTCTCCATACTCTTCCAAATCGGATTTTCTTCACTTCGGGTGGATCTGAAAGTAATAATACCGTTATAAAAGGCTACTGCTTGAAACACCAAGCAGATGGCAAACACATCATTACTACTGCTTTGGAACACCATGCGGTTCTCGAACCCATTGAATACCTTGTAGAACGTTTCGGATTTGAAGTTACGATCGTCCAACCAAGAGATGGACGCATTCAGGCTAGTGATATCAAAGCGGCACTTAGACCGGATACCATTCTTGTCTCTACCATGTTTGCCAATAACGAGACAGGCGATCTTCTACCGATTAAAGAAATCGGAAAACTCTTAATAGATCATCCAGCTGCCTTTCATGTTGATGCTGTCCAAGCAATTGGGAAAGTCCCTGTCTATCCTGAAGAGTTGGGAATTGATTTCCTCAGTGCTTCTGCCCACAAATTCCATGGCCCCAAGGGAGTCGGTTTCCTTTATGCAGCTGTCCCAGACTTTGATAATCTCATCCATGGTGGCGATCAGGAAAGTAAGATGAGAGCCAGTACGGAAAATCTCATTTCAATTGTAGGGATGGCGACTGCGCTACAGCAAGCCACACTTCATCAAGAAGAAAATTTCCACCACGTTCAAAAACTCGGTCAAGAACTAGTTAATGGTTTAGCAGCCTACGACTACTACGTAAATGCGAGTGAAGATCATCTTCCATTTGTTTGGAATCTTGGCTTCCCAGGCGTCCAAAACGATGTCTTGCTGATGAGACTGGATTTAGCTGGTATTTCCGTATCCACTGGTTCTGCTTGTACCGCTGGTACAGTTCAACCCAGCCATGTCCTAGAGGCACTCTATGGAAAAGATAGCTCACGCTTGAAAGAATCCCTTCGAATTAGTTTTTCAGAACTCAATACCGTAGAGGAGGTTCAAGACTTCCTCGCAAAACTTAAAGAAATTTTATCATAGGAGAACAATATGGCTTTTGAAACAAGTGTTTCATTGAAAGACTGCAAATATACCTATAGTCTACATCCCAACGTTAAGAAATATACCCTTCGTGACAATACCTTTGCAGTCACAAAAGTTGGTAATTACGAGTTAAATCGTTTGCTTGAAGCTGTTCCAAACAGTGGCGAAGGTTTCTTGTTAAAAATCATCTTCAACAAAGATCTGACTGGATTTAAAATCAATATTACAGACAAGTCTGGACTTCGCCTGGTTAATATCTTTAAAAATCCAGAAAATGATATCATTCAACAAAAATTTTATTTCTTAATGGATAGTCTCGTAGAGAGAGAAATTTTTAACAAAACTGAGGCCTAATATGGTAACCCTAACTTATATCGACGCCTATCAGGTGGAACGGACCACTACCTACCCCAACCTTGCAGCCTGTATTCTTGCTTTTTCAGGCTGTGTGACCTTGCCAGACAATTATAAGATTGTATCGATTACATACAAGGGAGATCCTCTCCCCTATACTGGACGAGTCGATGGACTCTATGCTTTTTTGAAAAAGGTAGAACAAGCTGAAAACTAAGCCGATGCTGATGGAACTCTCCCATCGCCATCAGCTTTTTCTTTAGACAAAAATATTTTTGAAAAAACGTTCTAGATAGTTGATTTTTTCACAATCTTCCTATACAATAAGAGGGAAAGGTTGTGATATTGTGAAACATGATAAAAATACTCCAATTCCACGCGCAACAGCAAAACGCTTATCGCTCTACTACCGCATTTTTAAACGCTTTAACTCTGAAAAAATAGAGCGCGCCAATTCCAAGCAAATTGCGGATGCAATTGGGATTGACTCTGCTACTGTTCGCCGAGATTT
>NZ_CAUFJQ010000093.1 GCF_959025735.1 uncultured Streptococcus sp. | reverse complement strand
TAGAGCAGTAGACTCTTAATCTATGGGTCACAGGTTCGAGCCCTGTAGGGGGCATTTTTTATGCACAAAAAGCCTTGAAAACCAAGGCTTTTTTGCTTGTCTTAAGAGTACTTAGCTCACTTTTTTATGAATACAAATAAGCGAGCTTCATGACAAAGCTCGCTTTTATCTAACACATCGTTATAATCTCAAAACCACCTCGGAGGTAGTTTGTTAATGAAAGTCTATATTAGGTATCATAATTCTAACAATAGCTGCTGAACAACTTCCAAAACATCCCTGAAAGAAATAGAAGTTGCATAAGGGTAATGAGACTGATAATTTTCCCAATGACGCGCCAATGTTATATCATCCTTCATCTCATCAATCATATTTTGAAAATCTACTACATCTAACGTTGTCTGACGATAGGAGAATGTTGCCTCGCAAGCTGATCGAAGCTTTTTACTATCCAATCGGCTTTTTTCCATACTATAAATTACATACACATCATAAAAATCCTTGCTTCGAGTGTTAAAGAAAGATCTTCGATAAATCGTTTCCAATTTTTCAGCCAATATTGTCTCCAAATTATAGGCCACGATCTCATAGTCAATCTCTTGAAAGAGACTATGATAACGATAGGAAACGGATTTGGGAGTAATAGGATCACCAGTCGCAATATCTAAAGGAATTGTCTGACGTATATTATCAAGCCGACATAAAATATGGATTCGATAACCACCATAAGGATCTTCATCTTTAATTTCACTTATCTTAGTAATTTCATAATGAACCAAATCATCAGTTAGGATTTCCTTTATAGTACTTTCTAGTAGAGATTTGTCCATCTTAAATTGTTCTAAAATAAAATCCATATCAGAAGTTGTTCGACTTTCAACACCAATAATATTGGATAAAAGAAATCCTCCCTTGAATACAAAGTTATGACTATACGGACTAGATGCTATCTTTGCAAGTATCGTTTCTAGAAAATAATAAGTTAGCACAACATTGAAATCTACCTGTTTTTCGTTTGAAATTTTATGGCACAGAGCAATCAATCTATCTTTATTCATATAAGACCTCCATCAATGATTGGACGTTTTCGAGCACATGAAACTCTCGCGCATATTTGTATAGTTTTCGTAGATCTTTTTTTGAAGATTGAATATATCTCTTTAAAGAAGTCGAAAATATTTCCACATCTATCTTTTGTCGCTCGCGAATGAGATCGCATATCGATCTCTCCAAATCATATACCCTTACTTCATTTCCGAAGGACGTTTGTAGCTTTGTCACACCGACTTCATACAATTCTTTCTGGATGAAATGCCTTTTTACCTCCTTAGGAAATCGATGAGGATTATAACCTGTATAGACCGTCACTTCTTTGTATTTAGGGATAACATCTATCAGCCCATGGAGATACAATGCTGATAGATAAGAATAAATCACTTTTTGATGTTGGAGTTGGAAAATGGCATACTCATCATACTGAGACCAATCGGTGATATAAATCCCTCTGGCAACCTTTATGAGTTGACCATTTTCCACCATTCGATTTAGGTAAGGCTTTGGGATCCCTTTTTTAACTACATCAGATGTTCTAATAATAGACTGATGATCTAGCATTTCCTGTATTTGTTTTTGAATCATTTCAGCATTCCTATTTTTGTTACTTCTGTGCTTTTATTATATCATATCACACGCACAAAAGTAACAATAACGATTATTCATAAAAAGATGCCGGACAAATAGCTCCGACATCACTTTCCAAAATCCTCTCTCCAAATATACTTGACGGTCACATCGTCCCAATTCTTTGGACTGAAGCGGCTGGAGTAGATGGAGGTCCAATTCACAGTTCACCGATCCACCACTTGTGCTTTAAAGTGGACTGGTTTATCGTCTACATTGGTGATGGTGATGGTAAATTTCTTATTATTCGTGACATCAAAAACTTTTTCACCTAGGTAGTTGACGACAATCCCATCTTCTACCAATTGAATAGCCTGTTGAGTGTTAGGAATCTCCATAGAACCATTTTCAGTATCACCGATCTTCACGACTTTTTGTCCATCTACTTCAAATAACACATCACCAAATTGTTCATACCAAACAGTCATTCCAGATAATTTAATTTTTTGATCATCCTTCTTTTCTAAAATCAATTCCGAACTATACTCTAGCTGATCCGTATTGGGATAAACTCTCAATTGAACACTTTGACCAGGCTGGAGGGTATAGCTTCCATAAGCAAGGATCGAATAAACAAACCAGACTGCAAATGAAGCATATAAGAAGCCAATGATTCTTCGTGAACGTTTGCTTTTAAAACGATGTAAAAGTAAGACGAGAGAAATAATAAATATCAGGGGTGTTATCATTTGTCTTCCTTTCTTACCAGCATTGACCCGGTTATGATTTCTACAGCAGCTTTTCATTTCACTCCTAGCCACACTTTCCATCTAGTATACCATAACTTGAAATGATCTAATCACAAGAACCCTACCAAACATTTGACAGCTCTTCACCGAATCCGCTATGATAAGGGTACTTGAAATTCCGAGTTTTCGTAGCATTTAAAATGTAAGGAGTCAAAAATGAAAATCTATTATTCAAAATTTGTTGGTGGTGGCTATCTACTCTTTGCATCGGCTATATTCATTCAAATTTTCTTTCTTCTCTTACATGGATTGATCGACTTTTCTCAACTAAATCTTCTCACTGTGATTCCAACCGTCCTCTTTTTCGCTGCTATCTACGCAACAATTGCAGGCATCAAAAGACTGACTAGCCACAGAGTCTCCTTTGAATTCACCTTTGAAGGTATTGAGGTCTATCCCGGACTCTTCTTCTCAAAAGAAATCTTCATTCCCAAAGAAGAATTGTTGCGAGCATCGTATGTTGAAGTGGACGTCAGCGACCCTGATCATGTCAACAGCAAAGCTTGCTATTTAGATTTTAACCTCAGAGAAGTCACCCAGCTAGAAGATATTTCTAAGTCAAACATCATCATCAATACAAGCACCTTGAAATTGCGTCTCGCCCTTAGCCTCTGTCGATTTAGAGAGGAAGAAAAAGCCGAGTTAGCGACCTATCTAAAAGAAAACTACGGCATTGATTTTTTCTATTAGCATGTAATAAAAAAGCCCTCCATTAGAACTTTAGAATAGCAAGATCTTTCCAAGCACTTGAAGGAAGAGTACAGAAGAACCATTTTATAGCAAAGAAAAAGCCTTGAGTTGTTCTCAAGGCTTTTTTAACTGCTCTTAGTTCCCCATTTCCCCTTTGGGTACGAGCAGATAGAAAAATAGCAAATTCAATCCAAATACGGCAACAAAGAGCGCTAATTGGGTGACATCAATCGTTTGTTTCTCAGTCAAATCTTGGATTAGCTTTGTATAATAATAGCCTGGGAAAGCCCGTTGTAGCTTGCCAACCAAGTCCATAAATCCTCCACTTGCGCCAAGCGTATCAAAGGGAATAATGGTCATGGCTGCTAAAATAATAACTGGAAAGCCAATGGTATCAATCGTCTTGGCATCTACCCTCACCCCAAGTACAAAGCCAATCACACTAAAGTAGATCCCCATCAAGGATAAGAGGAAAAATTGTACCAACAGGCTAGTCGTCACTGGAAAGTGAAAACCTAGGACAGCAACTACTAGCACCGCTAAAAAGATCAAGCTGTTCAGAATCAGTTGTACGATGCTTTGATCCCATAAATAGTTCTTGACACTATAGCTTGTAAAGCGGGATTCAAAAGAATAAAACCCGATATCTGAGGCGATACGCTTACTAAAAGTTGCAAGGCTATTGCCAATGACCCCGATAAATACGGCAATGCCTAATAAAATACTTGGTGAAACCCCTTTTTGAAGCTGATAAAAGAAGATATACCAGCCTATGGGTAAAATAATGGTGAATAATACGAAGCGCTTATTTCGTAAAACTTGTTTTAATTGAATCTTTTTCATGCTTGTTCCCCTCCTTTATTCATCTCTTCTCGGAAATACTGCTCAATGGTTTGACCAGCCTGGTGAATATCCTCAACAGCCTTTGTTGCAGCAATTCGACCGTCTTTTAAAATCAGGACTTTTGTAAAAAAGGCATCAATTTGGTTAAAATCATGGGTCACCACAACAGATGTAAACTCTTGCTGCTCCAGCAATTTCCAAAAATTATCCACTGCTTCCAAGTCCATGCCAGTCGTTGGCTCATCTAAAAAAATCAACTTTGGATGATTCAAAATAGTTAGCAACAAGGACAAGCGTCTCTTTTGACCACCAGAAAGACTTCCCACCATCTGCTCTCTAGATTCTCTCAATTCAACCATCTCTAAGAGTCCATTGATATCAGCCTGCTTCAGCTGATTCATCCGACTTTTTAATTCGACGAATTCAGCAAGGGTTAGATCCTCGATGAGCAGATCCCCCTGAGGCATCATCCCAATTTCTCTTTGAAAATCAAGCGAAGTCTTTATCGTTCCCGAATCGGCCTGGAGCTGCCCAGCGATAATGTTGAACAGGGTACTTTTACCTGCCCCATTATTTCCCAGCAAGGCAATTTTGTCTCCTTCTTCTATCGAAAAAGACACCCCCTTTAATACAGCTTTCTCCTTAAATGATTTTGTAATAGATGCTACCTGAAACATACGATCCCTCTTTTCTTATTGATCTTGTGTCCATTATACGTCAAAGAGAAAGCCTTGGAGGCTCTCTGTCAGAATCGGTCAAAAAATCGTCGTGAATGGTCAAAAAAGAGGCTGGGACAAAAGTCCTAGCCTCTCAATTGTCTTTGGATTGTCGAGCAAGACGCAGTGGTTGAGTGGGCTCTACTACACTGATTTCATCAACTTTTATAGCCCTACTCAACTGTGCGGAGGTGGGACGACGAAATCGAATTCTAACGAATGACCGATTTCTGTCCCACTCTCTCTTCCATTATTCCTTCCAAAAGGTCAGGCTCTGGGTAAATCGGTAGTTTGAACTCTTGGTAGACACTGTCGTTTTGGGATACTTTTCCAGTAATTGTTGGATCTTGTACAAGCCAAGACCACGGCCATCTCCTTTACTTGAGTAGTCCTTTTCAAAAATTCTCGCCAGATCTATTTTTTCAGCTTTTGTACTATTTTCAACTATTAAGATGAGGGAGTTTTCCTCCTGGAGCATGGCAAGAGTCAGCTGTGGGTCATCTGATTCAAGACTCGCTTCAATAGCATTGTCACAAAGGATGGATAAGAAGGTGATGAAATCTAAAACCTCGATGAATAGATCACGAACAGGTTCATCGGTCTCGACAGAGATCCCAATCCCTTTATTTTGAGCTTCCAACAATTTTGCGGACAGAACACTTTTTACAGCTGGATTTTCGATGTGACTGAGTTTGGCAATATCAAACTTGCTATCGTAAAATTGTTGGCCACTCTCTCGAAGAACATTCTCATAGACTTCCCTGATCGCATTGAGATCTTCATGCTCAATACTTAACTTGAGACTGGTTAAAATATTCAGGTAATCATGACGAAAGGCACGAATCTCCCCATAGAGCATTTCGACGTGTTGACTATAGGTGGCTAACTCCTGCAGTTGCCTATCTTTTTGCTCTAGAATCTCTTGTTTCAATCGTTCTTTGGACACTGCATTGAAATACAAGAGCATCACAAAAAACAAAATCAAATAAATACTATTTAACTGTTCCCGTAAAGCATCTGCATGCGGAATAATATCCTCAAAAACCACCAGACCTACAACACTGAGCAAATACACAAACATGGAAAGATTCATTGGGAGTAAGAAACGATTAAAATACTGCCGTTGAAACCCTACTTTTAAATCTGTAAAATCTAGTTTTAACAATTTAGTGATTCCTATATAAACAGGAAAGACCAACAATTCAAGTAGAGCATCATACCAGCTGACAGATGCCTCATGAACAAGTACAATCCCGAGCATCGGAAAGACATAAAAGGCTAGGAGGCGCCCAATGAGACTCTCCATAACAACCGGGTAGAGCCCGTAAAAAATATTCAAAAGGTGTCGTATGTTACGATTTCGATAGAAACTATAGGCAATAAATACTAAGAAATAGCCAAAAAAGCCTACCGGTGGCACAAGGGTAAAGATAATTGCAAAGAATAAGGGGCACAAAAAGAGCCAGCGCAAGGTGAACTCTTGTCTACTGATATGACGATAGATCAGCATGCTGACGAAGAACTTTAGGTAAGACATTAGAATATCTAACAGCAATTCTTTCTCCCTTCTATTTTTTCAAAGCTTCCAGTAAGCCTCTGTACTTGGTCCGTGAGATCAAGCAATTGTCCCCATTTTCAAAAAAAGCTTTCTTGTCTTCTTTATCAATCTTCGTAATATTTTGTGGATTCACCACAAAGGAGCGGTGGCACCGATACAAGCGAGGATCTGCTTTTTCGATATCGGCAATACTAGCGTAAAATTCCAAGCGCTCATCCTGGGTGTGTAAAATGACCTTGTGAATAGTTGGAGACGTTTCAACATACAAAATCTTATTAAAGGGAACTTGTACACGCGCCATCGCACTCTCAAATGTAAAAGCATCTTGCGCAATCGTGGTCCCAGCTTGCTCCAAGGTATAGTCGATGGCCGAGTCGATTCTTTCTCTGAACTCTTCTTCGCTCAGCGTTTTATCAATAAAATCCAAGGCGGCTACTTTGTACTGAAAGGTAATGGGCATGAATTCAGAGTGAGTAGTGACAAAGACAATGGTCGCATGGGGGTCTTTCTTACGAATCTCTTTTGCGATCTCTAGCCCCTTTTTCTCCTCACCTTTAATCTCGATATCTAAAAAGAATAGGTGATGAGCGCCTCTCTCTGTGATAGCATCTAGCAACTGGCTTGGCTTCCCAAACACTTCTGGCGCTTTACATTGCAAGGATTTTTGACGGATGAGATCCTGCAAGACCGCTTCGATACGCGATTGTTGGATCCATTCATCTTCTAACACAAAAATCTTCAACAAAGTCCTCACTCCTTCCCCTCTACGAATATGTTCTATTTTACCATAAATGATGCCTGCTGAGCCACTCTTTCAAAGGAGACTTGATAGACCTTCTACCTTTTCTCCTAAACAAAAAACTCTCCCGGAGGAATCCGGAAGAGCTTGCGCAAGGGGAATTTGAAAAATATTTTTTAATATGAAAAAGGTCGATAAAATCTACGCCATATTCAAACTCTCATTTTACTAACAGCGATATTACGATCAAGTTTTATTGTCAATAGACATGTATGTGGGAAGTTCTCCCCTTGCAACAATGTAGACCTGTGATCTACTCTTACTAGTATACACTAGAATTATTACAAAATCAGTTAATTTGTATTGCAATTTGTTGGCAAATATTCCTCCGCCTGAAAACACCACAAACGCTTGATTCCCAAGCATCTACGCAAGTCCTCTTTAATTAGTATTTATCATTTCTGTTACAAAATTTAAAATAAAAATATTATTCCATAACACATGAAAATTCCAAAATAAGATTAAAAAAAGGCTGGGACAAAAGTCCTAGCCTCTCAATTATTTTTGGATTGTCGAGCAAGACACAGTGGTTGAGTGGGCTCTACTACGCTGATTTCATCAGCTTTTACAGCCCTACTCAACTGTGCGGAGGTAGGACAACGA
>NZ_CAUFJQ010000092.1 GCF_959025735.1 uncultured Streptococcus sp. | reverse complement strand
CATGTCTGGGAATTTTGTTCAACGTGGCGAGCCTGCCATTGTAGACAAGTGGATTCGCACGCAGATGGCTTTGGAAAATGGAGCGGACCTGGTGGTCGAGCTCCCCTTTCTCGTGGCTGTTCAGTCGGCTGACCATTTTGCCAAGGGAGCGGTAGAAATCTTGTCCCGTCTAGGAATCGACCAATTGACTTTTGGGACAGAAGAAGTCTTAGATTACCAAGCGATTGCGACAGTTTATTCTGAGAAAGAGGCGGAAATGGAAGCTTTCCTGCGAAGTCTTCCAGAAGATTTATCCTATCCACAAAAGACTCAAAAAATGTGGGAAACCTTTGCTGGAGTGGAGTTCACAGGAGCTACTCCCAATCATATCTTGGGTTTGGCCTATGCCAAGGCTTGTGCTGGGAAGGGAATTGCGCTCAAGGCTATCCAACGTCAAGGTGCAGGCTACCATTCAGAAGAAAAAGAGGTGGCTTATGCTTCTGCCACTAGTCTACGCCTACACAAGGAAGATCAGGACTTTGTCGCTAAATTCATGCCCAATAGCCAACTCTTTCAGTCGGCTCCGCAGGTGTCTTGGGAGAATTATGACCAACTGCTCCGTTATCAAATCCTAACCCATCCAGATCTGACACAGATATTTCAGGTCAATGAAGAACTGGCCCATCGGATAAAGGAGGCGGTTCGAAGTGCTAGCTCTGTGGAAGACCTGGTGGAGAAAGTCGCAACCAAGCGCTATACCAAGGCGCGCGTGCGCCGCATCTTGACCTACATCTTGGTAGGGGCGATGGATCAAGCTCTTCCCGACGCCATTCATGTCTTAGGTTTTTCCGCAAAGGGACAAGCTCACCTCAAAGGCTTGAAAAAATCAGTAGAAATCGTGACTCGAATCGGCAAGGAACCTTGGGATGCTTTGACCCAACAAGCGGATCAGGTGTATCAGTTAGGACATCCCCAATTGCCAGATCAGATCTGGGGTCGAGTGCCCGTGAGAGTGGAAGAATAAACAGTCTGACGTAAATTTTCTCTGCCCACATTCACATAAGGCAAGAAGTTTATGATGCACGGAAACAGTGTTTATCCATTGTCTAAAAAATCTTTTTAGACAATGGATTTTTTTGTTTTTACCACATTTAGAAACTTTTTACGAATAATTAGGTAGAGAAGGAAAAACTTGTACAAGTTCCTGACAAGTTTTTCTTTTTCATGTATAATAAAAGAAAAGAGGTAGAATGAGGTATGGTCATGGAAGCAGTCGTTTATTCAACATTCCGCAATCATTTGAAGGATTATATGAAGAAGGTGAATGATGAGTTTGAGCCATTGACGGTTGTAAATAAGAATCCAGACGAAGATATTGTGGTCATCTCTAAGAGCGAGTGGGACAGCCTACAAGAAACCCTGAGACTAGCTCAGAACAAGGAATTGTCAGATAAGGTCTTACGGGGCATGGCAGAAGTCCGAGCTGGTCAGGTTCAACTCCATGAGATTGAGGGGTAACAGATGTTACTCAAGTTTACAGAAGATGCCTGGAAGGATTATTGTTACTGGCAAAGTCAGGACAAAAAAACACTGAAGCGAATCAATAGCCTGATTAAGGAGATCCAAAGGGATCCATTTGCAGGGATTGGTAAGCCTGAGCCTTTGAAATATGACTTTCAAGGAGCATGGTCAAGACGGATTGATGCAGAGAATCGCCTGATTTATATGCTAGATGAGTCCGGTGTCGCTTTCCTCTCTTTTAAAGATCATTATTAAGTCTTTAAAAGAGGATCTTTTTGATAGTTAGGATAGCTATTTAAAATTCCCAACTCGAAGAAAATTCCTATAAAATCCCCTTTCTAAAAATAGAAAAATCTAGTCTAACTTCGATGATTTGTGATATAATGTTAAAGATTGAAAATAATTTGAAAAAATTTAAGGAGAATCCTCATGGGACGTAAATGGGCCAATATTGTTGCCAAGAAAACTGCCAAAGATGGTGCCAACTCAAAAGTATATGCTAAATTTGGTGTGGAGATCTATGTAGCTGCTAAAAAGGGTGAACCAGATCCAGAACTAAATACTGCTTTGAGATTCGTTATTGACCGTGCGAAACAAGCGCAAGTGCCAAAACACGTAATTGATAAAGCGATCGATAAGGCAAAAGGAAACACTGACGAAACCTTTACAGAAGGACGTTACGAAGGATTTGGACCAAATGGTTCGATGTTGATCGTTGATACTTTGACTTCAAACGTTAACCGTACAGCTGCCAATGTCCGTGCTGCTTTTGGTAAAAACGGTGGGAACATGGGAGCTTCCGGTTCTGTATCTTACCTCTTTGACAACAAAGGTGTTATCGTCTTTGCTGGTGATGATGCCGATGCCATCTTTGAGCTTTTGCTTGAAGCAGATGTTGATGTAGATGATGTCGAAGCAGAAGAAGGAACGATCACAGTCTACACTGCTCCAACTGATCTTCACAAAGCAATCGTTGCTTTGCGTGAATCAGGTGTCGAAGAATTCCAAGTAACAGAATTGGAAATGATTCCTCAATCAGAAGTTGAGTTGTCAGGTGAAGATTTGGAAACATTTGAAAAACTTTACAGCGTTCTTGAAGACGACGAGGACGTACAAAAAATCTACACAAACGTAGATGGATTCTAATCACTCGTAAGGACTGTAGTGAATCCCATAAATCAAGAAAAAGGATAGCTTCTCAGATCAAGCTATCCTTTTTCTCTGTCTGATGAGGATCTATCTTTTGTAAGTAATGTCCTGTATAAGCGTAAATACGGGTCAGGGGTGATTGGGAGAGTGTGGAAACCTTAAAATAGAAATAATGGTCTCGATGATCCCGACTTTTGGTGTGGTGAAGACGAAAGTAGTTTCGCTGGCCTGCTGCCATAGAGTGGAGAATATCGTCTTCTAAAAAGACGAGTGGCGTAGAAGTAGCGGCCCACTTGTAAAAGTCCATCTCAAATTGGTGGTAATTCTCCGAAAAATAATCAAATTGTAATTCGTGTTTAGTCTGAATAGGTTTCATAGGCTGTTTCCTCAGATTCAATAAAAATGATAGAGTCTACGAGGAGACGGTGGTAGTGGCCATCGCTTTTGAGAAGAAGCTCAGAAGCAGATAAGGTGTGAATCAAACCTGTGTAGGTAGCAAATTGATTCCCCTCTAGAGTTGTGATCGAGATCGTCGTTTGTTGTTGAAAGGCCTGCTCCAGGAGCTGGATCTGTTCAGCAAGTGGAAGAATCGTGAGCTGACTGCGGTCAATTTCTTTTGTATGCAGGGCAGTTGTGTGCTCGGATAAAAAGAAGCCGGCCCATTTGGCCATGCCACGATCTTGAAATTCGCGGGCGGATTGATAAGGGAGATAAGAACGGTCGATCATGTTAATCCATCTAAGCCTCCTGCGGAATGTCCGCCTGTTAGTTTACTGCGTGCAATGGCGCGTGAGTTTTCTAGTAATGAGGAGCCTTTCTGAAGAGAGGTAAAGCCAAATTGGTCCCGAATGCGGTCAATGGTCTGCTGGAGTTTCTCCTCTTTTTCCAAGGCTACTGGGTCATCAAAGAGAGAAAAGAGTTGAAGAGACTCCTCGACAAGTTCTCCATAAAAAACACCAATCTGCCGAATGGCTCCTCCTTCGTACTTGGAGCGAAAGAGCCGCAGAACCGTATCGGATAAAACCTTGGTGGATTGGGTAGGCTCAATCTTTTGCTGACAGTGAATGGACGGAAGTCCCTCGATTTTGGAGTAGGAGGCATGAATGGAGACCAGTTGGGTCTTCTTTTTTTTCCGTCGCAAGCGAATAGCCACCTGTTCAGCCATCTCCCGAAACACCAGTTCAATATCAGCTTGTAGATGGTAGTCATAGGGCAAGATTTGAGAGTTACCAATGCCTCGTGACTTCGGATGATAAGGCTTGTGGACATTGCTTTCATCAATGCCATGAGCATGGAACCACAGTTGAAGGCCCATGACTCCGAATTCTTTCTTTAAGAGATCTGGGTGAGCCTGGGCCAGTTCAGCAATCGACGTGATCCCGATCTTTTGCAATCGTTTTTCAGTACGACGTCCAATGCCCCAAAAATCAGTGAGCTGGGGCAGTTTCCAGACCTTACTTTCTACATCTTCATAAGACCAATTGGAGCGCATATTTCGGCAATGCTTGGCTTCATTGTCCAAGGCTAGCTTGGCAAGAAGGGGATTGGCATTGCTGAGGCCGATGGTAGAGTAGATTCCAGTTTCCTGCCAGATCCTTTTTTGGATTCTGGCAGAAAGGAGATCCAGTTTTTCCTTTCGAGAGAGGGAGGGATCTGGAATAAAATAATTTAAGGAAGAAGTCAGATCGATAAAGCCTTCGTCAATCGAGTAAGGAAAAATATCATCTGGTGCCGCAAATTCCTGAAAGACCTTCTGAATTTCCATATTGACCTGAATATAGGCATTCATCCGTGGAGGAACAATCAGGGTCCTCTTGGCCCAGGATTCAATGTAGGAAACAAAGGATGGATCCGTTGGCAATCCTTGCTTTTTAGCGATGTAGCTATTAAATTTTCTGGTTTTGAGGTCAAAAGGTAGGTCGTAGCTTCGGCTAACATTTTTCTTGCCAAAGACTTGTTTGAAAACGGGAGAGCTCGCCAAAATCAGGCCAGCAGAATTGTCGCTCCGACTCATGACGCAAAGGGAAGTCGTCAAGGGATTGAGCCCCAGACGGACACATTCACAACTGGCATAAAAACTTTTCATATCCACAAAAGCAATATCAGAATGAGGCTCACGTGAATAATCAAATAGCATATTTAAACCTCGAGTGGAAGAAAATGCCCGACCACAATGCCGACGATTTTGGGCTCATCTTCATAGGGAGCAAATAAATCGTCGTAATCAGGGTTGATGGATTCTAAGCGCAAACCTTCCGCTTCCCGATAGACTTTCTTGATGTAGGTTTTTCCGTTCCACATGAGGGCATAGACTGCCCCATTATAGTCAAAGCCAGTCTGCTTCATGAGGGCAACAGAGCCGTTGGGATAGAGAGGTTCCATCGAATCACCTGATACCCAAGAAGCGAAATCGTGCTGGATCTCTTGGTCAAAATAGACAGTTTCATAGTCGGTTTCGTTGTCATAAAAAGTATGTCCCAAACCAGCTGCTAGCTCAATCGAAAGAACCTTATAAGCTGTCAAGGAAACAACTTTTTGCTGCTGTTCCAATAACTGGCTGGCCAACTGGTCGACTTTTTTTTGATGAGGTGGGGTTAATAAAGGGTAGGTGTAGAGTGCGGAGTCTTTGTTAATAAAGTAGTCCTCTTTAACGGAGAGGCGCTTGGCCAACCTCCTGAGATTTTTTTCGTGTGGCTCTGCTAAGCCATTCTCCCAACTGGAGTAAGTCTTGCGAGAAATTTTGAGATCCTCGTAGACATCTGCTTGGGTCAGGCCTTTTTCCAGGCGTCTTTCTTTTAGTTTTTTTGCATCAAACATGTCGCTTCTCCTGTGTAACGTTTTAAAAGTTACATATAGTTTATCAAAAATAAAATCCTTTTGCAAGAGAAAAATTCCGTTATAAGGTGACGGAAAGGCTTGGAATTTGAATGAAAAAAGAGTATAATCAGTTTTACAACTTCTAACAACGAGGAATTATATGAAAAAAAGTTTTATACACCAACAAAAAGAAATTTCGTTTGTAAAAACGACGTTTACACAATATTTAAAAGATAAATTGGACATCATTGAAGTCCAAGGGCCAATTTTGAGCAAGGTCGGAGACGGGATGCAGGATAACCTTTCTGGGATTGAACACCCAGTATCTGTAAAGGTCCTTCAAATTCCTGATGAGACTTATGAAGTCGTGCATTCACTCGCAAAATGGAAACGCCACACCTTGGCGCGTTTTGGGTTTGGCGAAGGCGAAGGCCTCTTTGTCCACATGAAGGCCCTTCGTCCAGATGAAGATTCACTAGATGCCATTCACTCCGTTTATGTAGACCAATGGGACTGGGAAAAAGTCATCCCAAATGGTCAACGCAATATCGCTTACCTTAAAGAAACAGTTGAAAAGATCTACAAGGCAATTCGCTTAACAGAACTAGCAGTAGAAGCGCGATATGATATTGAATCAGTTCTTCCAAAACAAATTACCTTTGTTCACACAGAAGAATTGGTGGAACGCTATCCAGATTTAACTCCAAAAGAGCGTGAAAATGCTATTGCCAAAGAATTCGGAGCCGTTTTCTTGATCGGGATTGGTGGAGAGCTTGCAGATGGCAAACCACACGATGGACGCGCACCTGACTACGATGACTGGACAACAGAATCTGAAAATGGCTACAAGGGATTGAATGGTGATATCCTTGTATGGAATGATGTCCTAGGTTCAGCCTTTGAGTTGTCTTCAATGGGAATCCGTGTCGATGAGGAAACGCTTCGCCGTCAAATTGCGATTACAGGAGATCAAGATCGTCTCCAATTAGAGTGGCACAAGGCCTTATTAAATGGTCTCTTCCCACTCACAATTGGTGGAGGGATCGGGCAATCTCGTTTGGCTATGTTCTTACTTCGTAAGAAACATATCGGTGAAGTCCAAACCAGTGTCTGGCCTCAATCTGTCCGCGATGAATATGAAAATATCCTATAAGGAAAGAAAGAGAGTGGGACAGAAATCGGTAATTCGTTAGAATTCGATTTCGTCGTCCCACCTCCGCACAGTTGAGTAGGGCTGTAAAAGCTGATGAAATCAGCGTAGTAGAGCCCACTCAACCACTGCGTCTTGCTCGACAATCCAAAAACAATTGAGAGGCTAGGACTTTTGTCCCAGCCTCTTTTAATTGTCGCTTAACCATATCAAATCGCAATTTTCTGATTTTTTTTGGTATAATGGTCCCTATGAAAATAGTATCTGGAACCTATGGGGGACGTCCCCTCAAAACACTTGAAGGAAAAACAACCAGGCCGACTTCTGATAAGGTCAGAGGGGCCATGTTCAATATGATTGGTCCTTACTTTGATGGTGGAAGAGTGCTGGACCTCTATGCAGGAAGCGGTGGCCTCTCTATCGAAGCAGTTTCTCGAGGCATGTCAGAGGCCGTTCTAGTGGAAAGAGACCGCAGAGCGCAGGAAATTGTGGCAGCCAATATTGCTATGACCAAGGAAAAGGAACGGTTTCAACTACTAAAAATGGAGGCCAAGCAAGCCTTGGGGCTTCTAACGGGCACTTTTGATCTGGTTTTCTTAGACCCGCCTTATGCCAAGGAAGAGATTGTCCGCGATATCGAAACCTTGTGCGAGCGTCAACTCTTGTCAGAAAACATCATGATTGTGTGCGAAACCGATAAACATGTAGAACTTCCTGAGGAAATCGGACAGGTGGGAATCTGGAAAGAAAAAATCTATGGAATTAGTAAGGTAACAGTATATGTCAGATAGAACTGGATTGTTTACAGGATCGTTTGATCCGATTACCATTGGGCATGTGCAATTGATCGAGCGGGCGAGTCGCTTGTTTGACCGTGTCTATGTCGGAATTTTTTATAATCCGGAAAAAGTCGGACTCTTTTCCATTGAGCAGCGCGTGCGCATGGTGGAAGGGGCCTTGGCTCATTTGGAAAATGTTGAAATTGTGACGTCAACTCAAGAATTGGCTGTGACAGTGGCACGTAATCTTGGTGTCATCACCTTGATCCGGGGATTGCGCAATGCACAGGATCTGGTTTACGAAGCGAATATGGATTATTTTAACCACCAATTAGCGCCTGAATTGGAGACCATTTATCTCTATGCTCAGCCTCCTTACCAGGCCATTAGTTCGACGCGTATTCGAGAGTTGCTGGCTTTTCAGCAGGATATCTCACCTTATGTCCCAGAGAGTGTAATGGAG
>NZ_CAUFJQ010000091.1 GCF_959025735.1 uncultured Streptococcus sp. | reverse complement strand
GAGTTGGGGATTCGTATTTTAGAGAGTGGATTAAAAACTGGTCTGATTGCAGAAATTGGGTCCGGCCAACCAGTGGTGGCGCTACGTGCAGATATCGATGCCCTTCCAATTTTGGAACAAACAAATCTGCCCTACCAAAGTCAACATCCAGGTGTCATGCATGCTTGTGGTCACGATTTTCATCAAACCAGTCTTCTAGGAGCAGCAGCTCTTCTCAAGGAAAAAGAAGATCAGCTGGAAGGAACAATACGCTTGATCTTTCAACCGGCAGAAGAAATTTCAGAAGGTGCTTCTGACGTTTTAGCAACAGGACTGTTGGAGGATGTTCAAGGAATTATTGGTTTTCATAATATGCCTCAGCTAAAAGCAGGACAACTTGCTTTGAATGCTGGAGCTATGATGGCAGGGGTAGAGAAATTTAAGGTCACCGTAACAGGGGTTAGTAGCCATGCTGCGAGACCAGACCTGGGAGTTGATACGGTAACAGCCGTCACAACCATGGTTCAGAATGTACAATTATTAATTTCACGGACCATTTCTCCCTTTGAAACAGCTGTTTTATCGATAACGCATCTAGATGTGGGTTCAACCTGGAATGTACTCCCAAAATCAGGCTATTTTGAAGGAACGATTCGCTCCTTTAATCCGAGTGTGCAAAGAGAGTTGAAGGAACATTTCATTTCCATCATTCGTCATATAGCAAAAAGCTTGGAAGTGGATGTGGCTTTTGAGTGGGGAGTGACCCCGCCTGTTACCTTTAATGATGAGGAATTGACCAAAGTCGTTTGGGAAGCTTCACAAGACTTGGCTGAGGTGCTTCCAGCAAATCCATCTACAGCTGGAGAAGACTTCGCCTTTTACCAAGAGCGAATTCCTGGAGTCTTTGCCTTTATCGGTTCAAACGGAGAGCCAGACGCGCCAGACCTCCATCATGATCACATGACCATCGATGATGCAGCCTTTGAGGTATCGGTTCCCTATTATGTTGAAAATGCGCAAGCTTTATTGCGGTATTTCAAAGAAAAATAAGTGTGATAAAGAAAAACTATCACCTCCATAAAAAATATATATTAGGCAAGTGAATGCTTTTTTGATAAAATTAAAAAATACTTTTAAAATGGCGTTTTATGTGCCTGAAACGAATAAGGAGATCCTATGAATCTAAAAAAAGTGATTAAGTATTCTGCTTTAGGATTAGTTGCAGTCCTTGCAACCAGTGCTTTAGTAGCATGTTCATCTGGTAAATCAGCCAGTGGTAAGAAAACCATTGAAGTTGGGACCGTTGGAACAACCAAACCATTCTCTTACGAAGAAAAAGACGGCAAGCTAACCGGTTATGAAATCGAAGTTTTGCGTGAAATCTTCAAAGGTTCAGACAAATATGAAGTAAACTTTAACAAAACAGAGTGGTCTTCAGTCTTTGCTGGCTTAGATAGTGACCGTTTCCAAATCGGTGCAAACAACATTAGTTACTCAAAAGAGCGGGAAGAAAAATACCTCTATCCAAATCCATATGCTCGTAATCCATTAGTGTTGGTCGTACCAAAAGATTCTTCTATTAAATCGTTGGATGACATTGGTGGCAAGAAAACAGAAGTTGTTCAAGGAACATCTACTGCTAAACAATTAGAAGATTACAATAAAAAACATTCAGATAATCCAACTAACTTGCAATACACAGATGGAACCATTCAAACCATCATGGCTAATTTAGCGGATGGTCGTACAGATTACAAGATCTTCGAACGGATCTCAGTAGATACTATCATTCGTGATCAAGGCTATGACAACTTGAAGGTTATCGAGCTTCCAAGCGACCAACAGCCTTATGTGTATCCAATTATTGCAAAAGAAGATAAAGACCTTCAAAAATTTGTCAACAAACGTATCAAGGAACTCTATGACAATGGAACCCTTGAAAAACTGTCTAAAAAATACTTTGGTGGAGTTTATCTACCAGAAGCAAAAGATATTAAAGAATAATATATAATTAAAGGAGACTTCAAAATGAAATTGAAAAAAATTCTTGGTTTAACAGCTCTTGCAGCTATTGCAACATTTGCTCTTGCAGCATGTGGTTCTTCAAAATCATCTAGCAAAGATGGTGAAACAACTGTAAAAGTGGGTGTTATGACTTTGAGCGACACTGAAAAAGCTCGTTGGGATCAAGTTCAAAAGAACTTGGATGACGCTAAAACAGGAATCAAATTGGAATTCACTCAATTTACAGACTACTCACAACCAAACGTGGCTGTAAAAGATGGTAGCGTGGATATCAATGCTTTCCAACACTACAACTTCCTTGATAACTGGAACTCTAAAAACGACAATGCCCTTGTTGCAGTAGCAGATACGTACATCGCTCCAATCCGTCTTTACTCTGGTACAGAAAACGGTAAAAACAAATACACTTCAATTAAAGAAATTCCTAAAGGTGGAACAATCGCTGTACCAAATGACCCAACAAATGAAAGCCGTGCCTTGTATGTCTTGCAATCAGCTGGTTTGATTAAATTGGATACCAAAGATGGTCAATTGGCAAACGTGTCAAACATCAAAGAAAATTCAAAAGATTTGAAGATTTCTGAATTGGATGCTTCACAAACACCATCTGCTCTTCCATCAGTAGATGCTGCAGTCATCAATAATACCTTCGTTCGTGAAGCAGGCGTTGATTTCAAAAAAGCTATCTATGTTGAAAAGAAAGACAACAACTCAAAACAATGGTACAACGTGATCGCTGCTAAGAAAGATTGGGAAAAATCTGATAAAGCAAAAGCAATCAAAGAAATCATCAAAGCCTATCACAAAGACAATGTGAAGAAAGTGATCGAAGAATCTTCAGAAGGAATGGACCAACCAGTCTTCTAAGATTTGATCTCAAGTGTATGAAGGAGGTGGAGAAGCAATTCTCTACCTCTTATCGTGTATTAGGAGGAATGCATGCCTTTTGCAACAGAAGCGGAACAAATCCGTAAATTTGAAAATGATGAGGTCGCACAACATTATTTTGAAGTGTTGCGAACATTGATTTCAAAAAAATCCATCTTTGCCCAACAAGTTGGTCTCAAGGAAGTGGCCAACTATTTGGGGGAAATTTTTACAGCTGCAGGAGCCAAAGTCGAAGTGGATGATAGCTATACAGCTCCTTTTGTGATTGCCAAATTTTTCTCGCCAAATCCTGAAGCCAAAACCATCATTTTTTATAACCACTATGATACGGTACCAGCTGATGGAGACCAACCTTGGACGGGAGATCCCTTCACCTTGTCAGTTCATTATGGAACCATGTACGGTCGAGGGGTTGATGATGATAAGGGGCATATCACAGCTCGTCTCACAGCTCTTCGAAAATACATTCGTGAAAGTGGCGATTTGCCAGTCAATATCACCTTTATTATCGAAGGGGCAGAGGAGTCTGCATCGACGGACTTGGATAAATACTTGGCCAAACACAAGAAACACTTGCGTGGGGCAGACCTCCTAGTCTGGGAGCAAGGTACCCGAAATAATCAGGGACAGTTGGAAATTTCCGGTGGTAGCAAGGGGATCGTCACCTTTGATATGGTGGTGAAGAGTGCAGAAGTGGATATTCATTCTAGCTATGGCGGTGTGGTAGATTCTGCTTCTTGGTATTTGTTAAATGCTATCGCCAGTCTTCGTGACAAAGAAGGCCGAATCTTGGTGGATGGGATTTATGATCAGATCCAAGAACCCAATGAACGCGAGCTAGCTTTGATCGAGCAATATGCCAACAAAGGGCCAGAAGATGTAGCGGAAACCTATGGTCTAACCCTCCCAATCTTGAAGGAAGACCGAAAAGAATTCCTGCGCCGTTTCTATTTTGAACCAGCCCTGAATATTGAAGGTTTTGGCTCTGGTTACCAAGGCCAAGGTGTTAAAACGATTCTTCCAGCAGAGGCGCGTGCTAAGATGGAGGTGCGTTTGGTTCCTGGACTGGATCCCAAGGATGTCTTAGAAAAGATCAAGCGGCAATTGAAGAAAAATGGCTATGATCAGGTCGAATTGATCTATACTCTCGGTGAAATGAGTTACCGAAGTGATATGAGTGCCCCATCGATTTTAAATGTCATTCGGCTGGCCAAAGACTTCTATAGAGAAGGAGTTTCTGTTCTTCCAACAACAGCGGGAACAGGGCCAATGCATACGGTATTTGAGGCTTTGCAGGTGCCGATGGCAGCCTTTGGAATTGGCAATGCCAATAGCCGTGATCATGGGGGCGACGAAAATGTGAAAATCGCCGATTATTACACCCATATTGAATTGATAAAGGAGTTAATAGCAAGTTATGAGTAAAGCAATGATTCAGCTGGACCACATTGATGTGACCTTCCAGCAAAAGAAACGTCAGATCCAAGCCGTCAAAGATGTGACTATTCATATTAATGAAGGCGATATCTATGGGATTGTAGGGTATTCCGGAGCTGGGAAATCGACCTTGGTTCGGGTGATCAATCTCTTGCAAGTGCCTAGTGCCGGAACCATCACTGTTGATGGTGATGTGATTTATCAAGATCAGGTGACCTTAAAACCGGCTGCCCTTCGGGAGAAACGTCGGGATATCGGGATGATCTTCCAACACTTCAACTTGATGGCTCAAATGACTGTCGCAGAAAATGTAGCCTTTGCTCTTAAACATTCTAAATTAAACAAAGAACAAAAGAATGAGAAAGTGGCAAAATTGTTGGAATTGGTTGGTCTATCTGACCGTGCAGAAAATTACCCAGCACAATTGTCTGGTGGTCAAAAGCAGCGGGTAGCGATTGCGCGTGCCCTTGCCAACGATCCAAAAATTTTGATCTCAGATGAGTCAACTTCAGCCTTGGATCCAAAGACGACCAAACAAATTCTAGCTTTGTTGCAAGAGTTAAACAAAAAACTTGGCTTAACCATTGTCTTGATCACCCATGAGATGCAAATTGTCAAAGATATTGCCAACCGGGTAGCTGTCATGCAAAATGGCGAACTGATTGAAGAAGGGTCTGTTTTAGATATCTTCTCGAATCCGAAAAATGCCTTGACTCAAGACTTCATTACCGTTGCAACAGGAATCGATGAAGCTATGGTCAAAATCAATCAACAAGCGATTGTTAAGAACTTGCCTGATGATTCGATGTTGGCGCATCTCAAGTATGCAGGTTCTGTGACAGATACAGCTATCATCAATGATATTTACAAGCAGTACCAAGTATCTGCCAACATTTTATTTGGGAACATCGAGATCCTTGATAACACACCTGTTGGAGAGTTGGTGGTCA
This sequence comes from uncultured Streptococcus sp., assembly GCF_959025735.1. Lineage (GTDB taxonomy): Bacteria > Bacillota > Bacilli > Lactobacillales > Streptococcaceae > Streptococcus. Next base: position 2,706 of record NZ_CAUFJQ010000091.1, on the reverse strand, counting down.
TCTTATCAGGTGAAAATCAAAATCTGGAAACGGCCAAAGCTGAGTTAGAAAATGCAGGAGTTTCCGTGACTATTGTGAAAGATGGGAGAAAAGCATGATCCAGTTAATTCAAACATATTTACCAAATGTCTATAAATTAGGGTGGTCTGGCCAGTATGGATGGGGAACCGCTATTTACTTGACTCTTTACATGACCGTTATTTCCTTCATTATTGGTGGATTTTTAGGTTTGGTGACAGGACTTTTGTTAGTCTTGACCCGTCCAGGTGGTGTCATCGAAAATAGAATCGTTTTCCAAATTTTGGATAAAATTACTTCCTTGTTCCGCGCCATTCCTTTCATTATCTTGTTGGCCTTTATTAATCCTTTGACCTACTTGCTCTTGAAAAATACCATCGGTCCTACAGCGGCCCTTGTTCCGCTGTCTTTGGCTGTCTTTCCATTCTTTGCCCGCCAAGTCCAAGTAGTCTTGTCAGAATTGGATGGAGGCGTGATTGAAGCAGCACAAGCCAGTGGGGCAACCTTCTGGGATATTGTTGGTGTCTACCTTCGTGAAGGGCTTCCTGATTTGATCCGTGTAACAACAGTGACCATCATTTCCTTGATTGGAGAAACCGCCATGGCGGGTGCCGTTGGTGCTGGAGGATTAGGAACCTTGGCCATCAACTACGGGAAAAACATGTTTAACAATGATGTCATCTTTGTGGCGACCTTATTGATCCTGATTCTGATCGTTCTGGTCCAATTTATCGGGGACTTCCTTTCGAAGAAAATTAGCCACCGTTAGGATCAGTATCCAATGAATAGAATAAATGTGAATCAAATAAAACAAGTTGGAGCCTTCACTTTCCTCTATTTTCTTGCGATTGGACTGGGGGTCTTAGTTGGAAATCTGGTCGATCATCAAGGAAATATGTTTTATGCTCCTGCCTTTTCAGCCTTGTTTGGCGGGACGATCTACCGCTATTTTCTAGAAAAAATAAAAGGAGTTGGATCTATCTTTATAGTTGGCTGCGTGATTGGATCCTTCTTCCTCTTTTCGCGTCATGGTGCAGGGGCCTTTATTCCAGCCTTGATCGCCGGAAGTTTTGCGGAAATGGTCGCCTTAAGTGGTCGTTTTCGCTCGAATTTACGAAATGCCTTGTCTTTTGTCATTTTTGCCTTTGCGACGACAGGGCCCATTCTTATGATGTGGTTCTATCCAGCCAGTTACCGCATGTCGTTACTGGATCGTGGTAAATCGATAGACTATGTCAATCGGGTGATGGTATCACCAGATCTAGCGACCATCACTTGGTTTGTCCTCACGGTCATATTGGGTGCTGGATTAGGATGGGGACTATCGAACTTCCTTCTTCCATTATTGGACAAAAAAGGAGATAAAGATGCACAATAATTTACTAGTTCTTCAGTCAGACTTTGGTTTGGTGGATGGAGCAGTATCCGCTATGATTGGGGTTGCTTTAGAAGAATCGCCAACCCTTAAAATTCACCACTTAACTCATGATATTACCCCCTACAATATCTTTGAAGGGAGTTACCGTCTCTTTCAGACAGTAGATTACTGGCCAGAAGGGACAACCTTTGTTTCGGTGGTCGATCCTGGTGTCGGTTCCAAACGAAAGAGTGTCGTAGCTAAAACGGCGAAAAATCAATACATTGTCACTCCGGATAATGGCACTCTCTCTTTTATCAAGAAACATGTAGGGATTGTTGCTATCCGTGAGATTTCAGAAGTAAAGAATCGTCGAGCTAATACAGAGTTTTCTTATACCTTCCATGGGCGTGATGTCTATGCCTATACAGGAGCTAAGTTAGCCAGTGGCCATATCAGCTTTGAGGAAGTGGGACCAGAACTCAGTGTCGAACACATTGTAGAAATCCCAGTGGTGGAAACGGTTATGGAGGACAATCTTGTCAAAGGAGCAGTTGACATCTTGGATGTTCGCTTTGGTTCTCTCTGGACTTCGATTACCCGAGAAGAGTTCAATCATTTGAAACCTGAATTTGGGGAACGCTTTGAAGTGACCATCTATAACAATGACATGCTGGTTTACCAAAACCAAGTAACCTACGGCAAGTCTTTCGCCGACGTGCGGATTGGACAGCCAATCCTTTATATCAATTCCCTCTACCGTGTTGGTCTTGCCATCAACCAGGGATCCTTTGCCAAGGCCTATAATGTAGGAGTTGGGGCTTCTTGGAATATCGAGATTAGAAAAATGGAAAATTAATAGGAGATATCAGAATGAAACAGAAATCATTATTTTCAATTAAAGATGTTGTAGCTATTGGGGTTGGAGCAGCCCTCTTTGTCGTGATTGCTATGTTGCAAATCCCTGCACCTGCACCGAATACGAGCATTCAGTTGCAATATGCCCTTCAAGCTCTCTTTAGTGTAGTTTTTGGTCCGATTGTCGGTTTCTTAATCGGCTTGATTGGTCATGCCATTAAGGATGCTATGTCAGGTGGTCTTTGGTGGACTTGGATCATTTCAAGTGGTTTGTTTGGACTTTTTGTTGGTTTCTTCCGCAAACAAATCGGTGAATTCAAAGGGGAAGTGACAAAGAAAGAATTAATTGTCTTTAACATCGTTCAAATCGTATCCAACCTTGTGATCTGGGGCTTGATTGCTCCGGTTGGAGATGTCTTGATCTACAAGGAAAGTGCCAATAAAGTCTTCCTACAAGGTGTTGTTGCGGGTTC
>NZ_CAUFJQ010000090.1 GCF_959025735.1 uncultured Streptococcus sp. | reverse complement strand
TCTTCCCACCTCATAATATCATTGGGACCAGCGGACGTGATTTGTACGGCCCTTTAGCAGATTTTTATCGGGACTACAAAGCGGATCCACGCGTCTTTTGGATGGACAAGCGTCATTATTCTGCTTTTTCAGGAACGGATCTAGATATCCGACTGCGGGAACGACATGTAGATACCGTCATTTTGACTGGGGTCTTGACTGATATCTGTGTCCTTCATACAGCGGTTGATGCCTACAATCTCGGCTACCAGATCGAAGTCGTGGAACCAGCAGTGGCGTCGCTCACCCCTGAAAATCACCAGTTTGCCTTGAATCATTTTAAGCATGTCTTAGGGGCAAGCTTGGTAGACGGCGCACTAGCTGTATTAGACCCAAAATAAGAAACCGATGTAAAAGAGGTCATAGATACTTGTCTAGGCCTCTTTTTTGGGCTTAGAAATTGTTTTCCTCTCTTGAAAATGGTATTCTAATGAAAGAAAAAAGGGGAAGTTATGAGTAAAAAAGCTGTTGTGTTTTCAGCCAATCTATCTTATATGGAAAAGTTGGAAACCGCTATGAAGTCACTGTGTGCCCATCAGGACCAGTTGAAAATGTATGTTTTAAATGAAGATCTACCAACTGAGTGGTTTACTATCATGAATCAGCGCTTGCGCCAGTTGGATTCAGAAGTGATCAATTGTCGCATGTCTCCCGAGCAATTCCAGTCCTTTTCGCTTCCAAGTGACCATATTCACTATGCGACCTATTTTCGCTACGCTATTCCAGAGATGGTGGAGGAAGAGCGAATCCTCTATCTGGATTGTGACATGATCTTTACACAAGATCTATCACCCTTGTATGAGGTCGATCTGAACGGTTATGGACTGGGGGCAGTGGTCGATAAGCCAACAACTATAGATGGCTTTAATGCTGGACTTTTGGTAATTGATAAGACCTGGTGGCAAGAGCACCAAGTAACAGAGGCTCTTTTTGACCTTACTCGTGAGCATCATCAGCAGGTATATGGAGACCAAGGAATTTTGAATTTGTATTTTAAAGATGCGTGGTACTCTTTGCCTTGGACCTATAATCTACAAGTGGGTTCTGATAAGGATCAATATCTCTATGGAGATCTAGACTGGTACGATGCCTTTCAAGGAATTCCAGCAGTTGTACATTATACCTCTCATAATAAACCATGGACCTCCAAACGCTTCAATCGTTTTCGTGAACTCTGGTGGTTTTACTATGCCCTCTCTTGGGAGGAAATTTTGCTGCGAAAACCGATTTTGAAGCAAACCTATCAAGACCTTGTGGGAGAATTTCTTTATCATGCTGCCATTTACACCAATACGGCAGATATCCACGAGTTGGAGACGTTGTTAAAAGAGTTGCCGGACGTAGCAATTCATGTCCTTGCCCATAGCCATTTTGGTTTTAACTTGGTGCAATTGGAACGCTACCCCAACCTCTTTCTTTATCCCTCTTTTGATCCACTGACTAGTCGAAAGGTCCTAGAAAAATTGGATGTTTATCTGGATATCAATCCTTATGATGAGGTGGATCAAATCACGCAGACTATTCAGCAATTGGACTTACCGATTTTCTCTTTTGAAGGAACCAACCACGTAGAGAACGGTGAGACCCAAGTGTTTGCTGATGATCAGGTGCAGGAGATGGTGGCAGCGATTCGCGATTATTTAAAGAGAAATGAGAAGAAGCATGGAAACAAATGAAGTAGTGAGTATCATCATTCCCATCTATAATGTAGAAGCTTATTTGAGACAATGTTTGGAAACGGTTATCCATCAGACTTACCCTCACCTTGAAATTATCCTGGTCAATGATGGTTCGCCAGACCAGTCAGAAGAGATCTGTAAAGAATTTTTTAGGAAGGATGCACGCATCCGCTACGTTCGCCAAGAAAATGGGGGCTTATCTGCTGCTCGGAATACAGGGATTGAGTTAGCGACTGGTGATTACATCACCTTTATTGATCCAGATGACTGGGTGACGGAAGACTATGTAGAAGTGCTCTATCGCCAACTTCAAAAGTATAATGCGGATGTTTCCGTAGCCAACTATAACCTCTATGATGACAGTAGTAGCAAATACTTGATCAAGGTAACGGACGACGATTATTCAGAGACCCTTTATGAGGGGAGAGAAATCATGGACCACGATGCCATCCAGGAGACTAGAGATATGGCCTGGGCTTGTGCCATGATGAAGCTCTATAAGCGTAGCTTATTTGAAGGGCTTCGTTTTCCGGTTGGAAAAAATGTCGAGGATAACTTCCTGATGTACAAGCTCTTCTTAAAAGCCCATCGAGTGGTTCATACGGAGAAATGTATTTATTGGTATCGTGTGGGCCGTGCAGATACTCTGTCCCAGGTTTGGACAGAAAAGCGGGTACTCGATGAGATGGAAGCCAAGCAGGAGAAGTTGGCTCTACTGGGGATGTTGGGCTATGACCTAACCTGGCATCGCTATATCTACAAAACGCGCTTGAAACGGGCCCTTGAAAAATTAGAGGAAGCAGGCTTGCAAGGGTCAGAAACCTATGAGCGCGTGGTGACCAACCTCCGTTTTATTGAAACGATGGACTAACCCTTATTAACGAGAAAGGATCAGCATGTTCATTATTGCATCAGAGCAGACCAGAGAGCTAGATCGTTTGCAAAAATACTTGGACAAACTTGGCCAACCCTACCGGGTATTTGTGACCAATTTGGAAACAGATTTGGATCAACAGACAGAGAGTCTTGCGACCTTTTTTACCCAAAAAGACCCGGCATCAAAAGTTGGGCAACCATTATTTTTCAATGATCTAGCAGTTCCAGAATTATGGGAATGTTGGACCTTGGGGATCACGACCTATCTTTTTGATGGGGAGGAACGTCGTGCCAATGTGGTTTTGCGAGGGGATATCTTGTCTCGAACGGTTGACAGAGTGGAGTGGTTTGGTCAGGGAGAGGAGATCGTATCCATTGATGTATACAACCGCTATGGCTGGAGAAGCAAACAGAGTCTCCTTACGGAAGCTGGCCAATCCTATTTAGACATCTATTTGAACCCTCAGCAAGAAGAAGTCTTGCTTCACTTTGTCTCACAAGGAACCTTTTTGCTTCAAACTCCTAAGGGACGGGATCGTCTGTATGCCAGTAAGGAAGAGCTACAAAGAGCTGTTCTAGAACAAGTCTTGCCGGAAGATGAAGCTGTTCTATTGATGGATAAGGCATTGCTAGATGTTGTGACAGAGATACCAAAGGAAAGACTCGCCTACTGTGCCAGAGATGCTCATGATCTAGACGAGATCAAAGAACAAGTTAGTCAGATTTTATTAGTAGAAGATGGTCTGTTGAGGGAGAAAAAAGACGGAATCACAGCCTTGTCAGGGCTGGTAGATGTGGAGCAGGAAAGTTTTCAACCAGAAGCCCTGGTCATGACGGCTTCTCAAGAGGTCGAAGGCCTATCTAGCCTAGTCCATCAATTCCCACAAGTCACCTTTCACATTGCAGCCTTGACGGCTATGGGGCCAAAATTAACAGACTTAGCGACTCGCTCCAATGTGCGCCTCTATCCAGGGATTTCGCTGGACAAATATGAGGACTTGTTATCCAGCTGCTCTATTTATCTGGATTGCAACCAGGGAGAAGAAGTGTGGAGTAGTAGTCTTCATGCTCTTGAAAATGGGCAAGTCTTATTTGGTTTGAAGAGCACGGTGCATCAGGAAGCCTATAAAAACTTGAGCACAATCACAGATACAGTCGAAGAAATGGAACAGCAACTAGATACCTTACTCCAGCAGCCAGAGACCTACAAAGAATTGGTAAGAGAGCAGGCACGAAACTTGAAATTGCCTGAAAAAGAAGCTTTGGAAGAGCTGTTTAAGCGATTAGAGGGAGGGACAGCATGACCATTTATACCTTTAATCTATTAGTGGGATTCGAACCCAATGGGGTTGATGTTGCACAAGCCTCTCGGGCAAAGATGCTCCGGGGACTAGGAGTAGCAGCGAAGTTTGTCTTTACCACTTGGCCCACTCCAGAAAAATTAGCCTACTACCTCTCATTGGGGCACCGGGATGAGGAACTGCTTTTTGCCCATGTAGCTTTTACGGATCAACAGAATACGGTCCCTCAAAAGACGGTAGGGGCCTTGCAAATGGAGTTTCAACTGACGCGTCTGGATGTTGTTGAAAAAACGGAAAGAGCCATTCGCTACCAATTTGCGGATGGAAACGCCTTGACCTTTCATCTGGATCCCTATCATCCAAACTGTGTCCGCTATGTAGACTATCTTTTGGCTGGAAATAGAATCAAGCGAGAGTATTATGGAGCTTGTAAACTTGTCACAGAGTATTTTCAGTATGGTAGTGTTTTCAGACGGACCTATCACAATCAAGATGGGACTATCGCTTTTGAAGAATTGAGGTTAGGTGGAAGCTGGCTCTATAAACTGGGGCCTGAGGTTTTGACCAACCATACAGAAGTGATGAGACGTTTTTTGTCGCAGCTGTCGCTAAAAGAAGAAGATCTGATTCTGCTTGACCGGGCTTCGCGCATGGATTTTGCCCGTCCTTTGTTGGAGAAAACTGCTCCCTCAAAGCTCGCTATGGTGTTTCATTCGGAGCATGAATTTGAAAATGGCCATCTCAACTATGAGTATTATTATGTGTTCAAGTATGCCAAACGCTTCGATTATTTCATCACGGCAACGGATCTTCAAAAAGAAGTCTTGGAGCAGACACTTGCTAAACAAGGATGCCAAGGAATTCCAATCTATAGCATTCCAGTAGGGCATCTAGAAGAATTGACGGGATCACAAGGAGATCGACCTCCCTTTAGTGTGCTCACAGCTTCCCGTTTGGATCCAAGAAAACGCATCGATTTGGCTATTCGAGTAGTGGCCCAAGCTCATGAAAAACTCCCAGCCCTTCAGTTTGATATTTATGGGAAGGGTGGAGAAGCGGACAACTTGCGCCACCTGATTCAGGAGCTTGCAGCACAAGATTATATTCACCTACGCGGTCATGCGGATCTTCAGCAGATCTATCCTTGCTACCAAGCCTACCTCACCACTTCTCAGTGGGAGACCTTTGGTTTGACTTTGATGGAGGCGGCTGGAGCAGGTTTGGCCTTGCTGGGCTTTGATGCCCGTTATGGCAATCCGACTTTTATAAAAGAGGGTGAAAATGGCTTTTTGGTAGCTTATAGCCAGACAGTGCCAGAAGAAGAGCTGGTGAAAGAGTTGGCGGACAAGCTGGTCCAGCTCTTTGAAAGCGACCTCGCCCCATTTCATCAGGCTTCTTATGACTTGGCCTCTTGTTACCTTGCTTCTAAGGTCCAGGAAGTCTGGAAAGAGACTCTAATGGAGATGGGGCAATTCGACGGAAAAGAAATATAAAAAGAAAAATCTGTAGCGACAAAAAAGTCCTACAGATTTTTTCTAAGGCAAGCAAATTGGCCTAAATTATGGTAAAATAGAGGGTATTGAAAAATCATCATTTCACGAAAGGAAGCAAGATGAAAATTACGCAAGAAGAGGTAACCCACGTTGCCAATCTTTCAAAATTGAAATTCTCTCCAGAAGAGACAGCTGAGTTTGCGACAACCTTGTCTAAAATTGTTGACATGGTGGAATTGTTGGAAGAAGTGGACACAACAGGTGTTGCCCCAACAACGACTATGGCTGATCGTAAGACCGTATTGCGTCCGGATGTTGCTGAAAAAGGGACTGACCGTGACCGCTTGTTTAAAAATGTACCTGAAAAAGATAACTACTACATCAAGGTACCAGCTATCCTAGAAGATGGAGGAGATGCCTAATGTCATTCAACCATAAAACCATTGAAGAGTTGCACGACCTCCTTGTTTCTAAGGAAATTTCAGCAACCGAATTGACACAAGCGACGCTTGATGATATCAAGGCGCGTGAAGAAGCGGTTAATGCCTTTGTAACGGTGGCCGAAGAAGCTGCCCTTGCGCAAGCTAAGGCCATTGATGAAAAAGGAATCGATGCAGACAACCTCTTGTCAGGGATTCCACTCGCAGTCAAAGACAATATCTCAACAGATGGCATCTTGACCACTGCAGCATCAAAAATGCTCTATAACTACGAGCCAATCTTTGATGCGACAGCTGTTGCCAATGCCAAAGCAAAAGATATGATTGTCATCGGGAAGACCAACATGGATGAATTTGCCATGGGTGGATCTGGTGAGACTTCTTACTATGGGCCAACCAAGAATGCTTGGGACCACAGCAAGGTGCCTGGTGGATCTTCTAGTGGTTCAGCAGCTTCTGTCGCTTCAGGGCAAGTTCGTTTGTCTCTTGGTTCTGATACCGGTGGTTCTATCCGCCAACCAGCTGCCTTCAACGGGATTGTTGGTCTCAAACCAACTTATGGAACTGTTTCACGTTTCGGTCTTATTGCCTTTGGTAGCTCACTTGACCAAATTGGTACCTTCTCACAAACCGTTAAGGAAAATGCCCAATTGCTCAATGTCATTGCCAGTGAAGATGCCAAAGATTCAACTTCAGCGCCAGTACGCGTAGCCGATTTTACTTCTAAAATTGGTCAAGACATCAAGGGCATGAAGATTGCCCTTCCTAAGGAATACCTCGGTGAAGGAATTGACCCAGAAGTCAAAGAAACTATCCTTAGTGCAGCTAAGCACTTTGAGAAATTGGGAGCAACTGTCGAAGAAGTCAGCCTGCCTCATTCTAAATACGGGGTTGCTGTCTACTACATCATCGCTTCATCTGAAGCTTCTTCAAACTTGCAACGTTTCGATGGTATTCGTTATGGTTTCCGTGCGGAAGATGCCAAGAACTTGGATGACATCTATGTGAACACTCGTAGCCAAGGCTTTGGTGATGAGGTCAAACGCCGTATCATGCTGGGTACCTTTAGTTTGTCATCTGGTTACTACGATGCTTACTACAAGAAAGCTGGTCAAGTCCGTAGCCTTATTATCCAAGACTTCGAAAAAGTCTTTGCGGATTACGACCTCATCCTTGGTCCAACAGCTCCAAGCGTGGCCTTTGATTTGGATTCGCTTAACCATGATCCGGTTGCCATGTACTTGGCTGACCTCTTGACCATTCCAGTCAACTTGGCAGGTCTTCCAGGGATTTCGATTCCTGCAGGTTTTGCGCAAGGTCTTCCAGTTGGTTTGCAGTTGATTGGTCCTAAGTATTCTGAAGAAACTATCTACCAAGCTGCAGCTGCCTTTGAAGCAACGACGGATTACCACAAGCAACAACCCCTTATTTTCGGAGGTGACAATTAATGAACTTTGAAACAGTCATCGGACTTGAGGTCCACGTTGAATTGAATACAAACTCAAAAATTTTCTCACCAACCTCTGCCCACTTTGGAAACGAGCAAAATGCCAATACCAATGTGATCGACTGGTCTTTCCCAGGGGTGCTTCCTGTCTTGAACAAGGGTGTTGTGGACGCTGGTATCAAGGCTGCTTTGGCGTTGAATATGGACATCCATCAGCACATGCACTTTGACCGTAAGAACTATTTCTACCCTGATAATCCAAAGGCCTACCAAATTTCGCAATTTGACGAGCCTATCGGTTACAACGGTTGGATTGAAGTGCAATTGGAAGACGGCTCAACTAAGAAAATTGGGATTGAACGGGCCCACTTGGAAGAAGATGCTGGTAAGAACACGCACGGAACAGACGGTTTCTCTTATGTAGACCTTAACCGTCAAGGGGTTCCATTGATCGAAATCGTATCTGAAGCAGATATGCGTTCTCCAGAAGAAGCCTACGCCTATTTGACAGCTTTGAAAGAAGTTATCCAGTACACGGGCATTTCAGACGTCAAGATGGAAGAAGGATCGATGCGTGTGGATGCCAACATTTCCCTTCGCCCATACGGTCAAGAGGAATTTGGTACCAAGACGGAGTTGAAAAACTTGAACTCTTTCTCAAACGTCCGTAAAGGTCTTGAATACGAAGTTGAGCGTCAAGCGAAAATCTTGCGTTCAGGTGGTGTCATTCGTCAAGAAACACGCCGTTATGATGAGGCCAACA
>NZ_CAUFJQ010000089.1 GCF_959025735.1 uncultured Streptococcus sp. | reverse complement strand
ACCCTTCGCAAGAAATTTTAAGATAAGCATCTAAAAGGTCGGATATCCCTCCGATCTTTTTTAGTCCATCAAGACAGGAGTTGGTCCTTGCTTGGTTTTATGTTATAGTAGAAGAGAAGAATAAAAAGGAGAATTCGAAATGTCCGAGAAAGATCAAGAACAATTTATGAAACATACTCCCGTAGAGGGTGCGCCTCAATTTGATGTGGCTGCGCCAGCCTTTGTCCCAAAAGAAGAAGCCGAAGATTTGGTGGCTTCAGAAGCTAGTGGCCTTTCAGTGACGGAGTCGAAAGCAATGAAAGAAGAGGCAGACGAGCCAGCTGTTTCAGAAACAGTGGATCCTACAAAGGTGGATGAAGCAACTGTTGGAGAACATCCGGATGTAGTTGCTGCTCCCCAACCGACTCCTCCATTCCAGCCTGCGCCTGAAGCTCCTCAAAACATAGCAGCTCAACCAGTTAGTCCGCAAATAGCCCCTCTTCCTGGAACAAATATTTCACAAGCACCTATCCCCCCTGTCAGAAAACCGATGGATACTGCAGACAAGAAGGCGATTCGTTTTGCCCTTGGGATTTTAGTGGGTCTTCTTATCGGAGGAGTCAGTGGCTATTTGATTGGTCATGCCAGCCCGAGCACTAGTCCCTCAAAAAAACATGCTTCTACCTGGTCAAGCGACCATTCTGGTTCGTCTTCCAATATCGATTTGGATCAATTGACCGCAGAAGACGCGGAAGTTGATTTTAGCTGGAAACAGTCTGATATCGAGCAACTTCAGTTTTTAACAGGAAGTGATGCTGGGGAGACTCCTGAGGAAATGATTGAAGCTTATGGGAAAGCTAGCTCCGTTCAATTTGAAAGTGGAGAATTGAAATTATTTTGGGATGATAACTCTTATAATAAAGAGGTCAAAGCGACTTACTCTAAGAAAGGGAAAGAATTCCAGCTTGTCAAATTTGAATTTAATCAATTTGGGAAAAATCTTACGGTTGAGGATAACTTTGCAGATGGGTTCAAGGTTGGAGATAGTGAAACCGGTGCTGGAGGAACCTCTTACAAAGAACTTTTAGAAAAATACGGTGATGCAGTCAATCTGACGGTGAGTTCATCTGATGATTCAGACAAGATAGAATTGGTCATGGACTTCCAAAAGAAAAACGGGGACTATGTAGATTTGACCTTTATTCGCCAAGAAAATGGAGATTTTCTCTTGAGCAGTAAAGACAGCTACTAAATAACTGAATAAAAGAAAGAGGCAAGCGCCTCTTTTTTGGGATAAGACGAGACAAATACGCTAATTTTCTATACAATAGAAAGAGTTTGAATAGAAAGAGCATGAAGGATGGAAGAAATGAAAGAGTGGATAGAACATCATAAGCGGATCCTCCAAAAAGCTGCAAGTGCTTTGCTGGCTTTTATGGTTGGTGTTTGCTTGGTGTTTATGATTCATCCAGTGAAAACCTTGCCCAAAGATCGCTTGTTGAGTTTGTCTCGCATGCAAGAAGACAGCCAGCAATTTGTTGCGTCTTCTTCCAAAGAGCCGGCTTTAGAAGACTTGTTGTCATTGGACCTTGCAAGGGGAGAAGGAAAGACACAAAAAAATTGGGTGACTTTATCTGCATTCGTCAAAAAAATTGGAAAAGCAGCGAGTTTTACACAAGAAGATACGACTTTTGGAACGCAAGTCCAGCTAGGCTATGGGACTCCTGTGCAGGGGATTCATCCTTATACCATAGAATTTCAAAAGCAGGATGATACCTTTTATTTGAGCTCGATTCAAGGCTTTGCGCCCAAGTCGGCTCACTATCAGAGCAAAAAGAACTTAAAACTGGCAGATTTTACAGGCTATCAGACACTAGATGGAAAAAAGGAAAAGGGGACAGCAGTAGAAGATGTCTTGAAAAAATCAGGTCTTCCCAATTCTCTTAGTTTGACCTCTGAAAAGGACAAGCAAGTCCTAGCCCTGTCTTATCAGGTGACAGATGGACTGGTCTCTTTAACCTTTGAACGTGACCAGACTGGTCAGTATCGTTTGACGAAGAAGGGGTGAAGCAGATGATCGAGTGGATGAAAAAGAATCGAAAAGAGCTCTTGCTGCCGTTTTTGTGTTTTGTTTTAGGATTGTTACTTGCGATTGCAAGCATCCAGGTGCAGGAGCAGGGAACCGATACCAAGGAGGACCAAACACTGACTCATTTCCAGCCAAAGGATTACAAGAATTTGGTCAGCAAGGAACAAGAAATCAAACAGTTTAAATGGACCATCGAAGCTGTGGCGAATTTAAAAGTTCGTCTCAAGCAGAGTCAGCAACCAGGAACCCGCTTGGAAACAGTTGTGACGGAATGGGGAAAAGCTCAAAAAGTTCGCTACACTAAGACAGCCCAAGGGGATAAAACCGTTCTCGTTTTAACCTATGCGGCTAAGCAAACCGATCAGGGCAAGAAAAGTGTGACCTTGTGGTTTGAACAAGAGCAAGACCAGGGGTATCGCTTGACGATGGTGGATGCGACGAATTTGTTGGACGCAAAAGAGAAGACAAACAGTGAGAAAGAAATCACTACTGAAAAAGAGAAAAAAGGTACAGAATTCGCCCAGCTTATTAAGCAACTAGGAAATCCTCAACGCTTGGTCTGGGGGGAAATGCCAGATGGCGGAATGGGCTATCGCGCGACTTACCAGGTGCCAGGGCAGCCAGAAGTGGTGATGGAATTCAAGAAAAAAGCCAAGAAATTGGTGTTGGTATAAGAAAGGAGACATCATTGGACGATCAACGGACAGACATCAAGGCAGCTTCCTCTCACCAGGGTGGGAGCCGCTTGATTTCAGAAGCCGATCTGGCTTCAATAGGGATGGACAATCATCAGGATACTAGAAGCCATTCAGATACGATGGCGTCTTCCCCTTCTTCCTCAAAAGAGGGGATTGGTTCGCTTTTGCGATTTTTTGGGTGGTTCGCCTTGTTAATGGCTTTTGTGTTTGTGCTTCAAAACGAAGTTAATAAAAGCTCTTCTTCATCTTCTTCGAGTGAGGGGATCAATGGTTTATCACGTGATGGTATCAGAACGGAATATCTGACCAGTGAAAATAGTTCTTATATCGCCTCAGCTAATGAATTTCAATTTCAGCCAACCTATGAAAAGGCCATGTCTCTCATTCCTAATTTTGCAGTGGAAGAAAAAAAGACCTCTTTTGGGACGGTAGACCCACAAGATGTCGTTGCAGCATTAGGTAAAGCGAGGAGTGGGGAAGCAACGTATAGTGACAGCAGTTCCAGTCCCTTTTTGCTGACATTAGATTACCAATCAAAGGATGCAGATGGGAAGGTTCTTCTGGAAAAAACAGGTGCCTTTTACAGGATCTCTCTTTTAAGTTTGAAACACTTAAAAAGTGACCGATTTGCGAATAAGAATGGGAGCTTGACGAAGGACGATTTTGCCACTATCAAGGTCGGAATGCCTTATTTAGACCTACTCAATACGGTAGGGATTCCGGATGAAATATATGTATCTGGGCTTTTAGGTTACGGGGAAGCGCCTTCCTTTACCTATCGATTATCGGATTCTCAAACGGTTCAAATCCATTTTGATAGCCGGCAAACCATCAAGGATATCAAATCGAAAGAGGTAGCGACCACACCAGCTTCCTCTACATCTACAGCACAGTAAAAAAATCAGCCGAATCATTTTAAATAAAAGGAGGGGACAATGGGAAATAAAGACTGGTCGCATCTACGAAATGAGCACCAGAGTCGGTTTTCGAAAGGCCAGCCGAAAGAAGCACCCTTAGAAAAAGGAAGTCCTGAGAAGCTAGAAGATACGCTCGCAAAAGAGCCAGAAGTGGTAGAAGTCCCTGCTTTTCAGGAAGAGGTGAAACAAGAAGAGGAACGAAAAGACGAACCAGCGATTGGTGTGAAGGAGGAATCGTATGATCCAAAGGAAGGCTCATTTGCTACACCTGAAGACGAATCAGCTCAGGTCGTTCTTGCTACACCACTAACAGAAGAAGCAAGGTCAGAAACACCAGCACAAGATACAATAGGGCAGTCTCCTTCAGCTGAGAAAAAAGTAGAGCACCAGGGTGGGAGCCGCTTGATTTCAGAAGCCGATCTGGCTTCAATAGGGGGAAGCAGGCGTTCAGAACCAAGACAACCTGTACTAGACTCCCAATCGGATAGGGCGAAAACCTACTCTCCTTCCTCTAATAGTGGAGGGTCTTCGCTGGCAGCCTTTTTTGGATTATTGGCCATGCTGGGATTATTTGCCTATCTAGCTTCAGGAGGTATCCATAGTGAGGAACATCCTTCTTCTACTACTAGTGAATACGGAAGTCCTGGCCGGTCTTATGGAACCAGAAAGGAAACCTTGAAGAGTGGTACGAGTACCTTGATTGCACCGGAAGGTGAATTTCAGTTTCAAGCGACCTATGAGAAGGCGATTTCCTTGATTCCTGGTTTAAGTGAGGGGGATCAAGGCCGTACCTCTTCAACTTATCTGTCTCCGCAGGATGTGGTAGCTGTACTGGGGAAGGCT
Source organism: uncultured Streptococcus sp. (assembly GCF_959025735.1). GTDB lineage: Bacteria > Bacillota > Bacilli > Lactobacillales > Streptococcaceae > Streptococcus. Next base: position 3,685 of record NZ_CAUFJQ010000089.1, on the reverse strand, counting down.
AGTGGTGGGGAAGAAACCTACCAAGAAGGTGGTGTCAGTCCTTTTATGACACAATTGGATTATCAGTCGGAAGGATCTCCTTCTTCCGTAACAGTTTTACTTTCAAATATTGTTGGTGACCGTTTATCTTCTCTTGATTTTGAGAACCTAAACAGTGAGCGATTAGCCAATAAAAATGGCAGTTTGAACAGAGAGGATTTTGCCAATATTAAAATAGGAACCAGCTATTCAGATCTTGTGAATACCGTAGGAATTCCTAGCCGTGTTTCTTGGTCAAGTATGATGAGTTCAGAGTCCTTCTTAATTTTTTACTATAAACTTTCTGATTCGCGCTCAGTCATTATTCACTTTGGAGGTACTCGGACTATCAGTGAAATGACAGGCCTGGAGGATTCGGCTACAAGCACGTCGCCTTAGGTGTCCATCTCACTAGGATTGTGGTATAATATGGATACCTTTAATTGAAATGAATGGAGAATCTCATGACTGCACAAAAAATGTCTGCACAAGAAATTATCGCTTTTATTGGGAATGCAGAAAAGAAAACAAATGTGAAAGTAACCTTTGAAGGGGAATTGGCAACAGCTGTTCCTGCTTCTGTTACCAAGCTTGGCAATGTTTTGTTCGGTGACTGGAAAGATATCGAGCCCCTTCTTGCCAACTTAACAGAGAATAAGGATTATGTGGTCGAACAAGATGGTCGTAATTCAGCTGTTCCCTTGCTTGATAAGCGCTATCTAAATGCGCGTATCGAACCAGGCGCTATTATCCGTGACCAAGTGACCATCGAAGACAATGCTGTCGTGATGATGGGGGCTGTCATCAACATCGGTGCTGAAATCGGTGCAGGAACCATGATTGATATGGGGGCTATCCTTGGTGGCCGTGCAACAGTTGGTAAAAACAGCCACATCGGTGCAGGTGCCGTTCTTGCGGGTGTCATTGAGCCAGCTTCTGCTGAGCCTGTTCGGATCGGCGACAATGTCTTGGTCGGTGCTAACGCTGTTGTGATTGAAGGGGTTCAAGTAGGGAACGGTTCAGTCGTTGCCGCTGGAGCTATCGTTACTCAAGATGTCCCTGCAAATGTGGTCGTAGCTGGTGTCCCAGCTCGCATCATCAAGGAAATTGATGAAAAAACACAACAAAAAACAGCACTCGAAGACGCCTTGCGTAATTTGTAACATATTGATAGTAGAGGCCGCAAGGCCTCTATTCTAATCTAATAGAAAGAAGACGACTATGACATTGGATTTAATCAAAATCAGACGGGATTTGCACCAAATCCCTGAAATTGGCTTGGAAGAATTTGAAACCCAAGCCTACCTCTTAGAGCGAATCGCAGAGATCACAGCGGGCAAGGACTTTGTTGAGCAACGGACTTGGCGGACCGGGATCCTAGTTTATCTCCATGGATCTGCGCCTGAAAAAACGATCGGCTGGCGGACAGATATCGATGGCTTACCGATTGTGGAACAAACGGGCCTTGATTTTGCCTCCAAGCACGAAGGACGGATGCATGCTTGTGGTCACGATATGCACATGACGACAGCCCTTGGACTTTTGGATCAACTGGTCCAAGTGCAACCAAAAAATAACCTGCTCTTTCTCTTCCAACCAGCTGAAGAAAATGAAGCTGGTGGGATGCTCATGTATAAGGAGAATGCTTTTGGCGACTGGCTCCCTGATGAATTTTATGGTCTGCATGTGCGCCCTGATTTGAAGGTGGGGGACATTGCGACCAATACCGGTACCCTTTTTGCGGGGACCTGTGAAGTCAAGATTACCTTTACAGGAAAGGGAGGGCATGCCGCCTTTCCACATGAGGCCAATGACGCTCTTGTAGCAGCCTCTTACTTTATTACCCAAGTCCAATCGGTCGTGAGTCGAAATGTCGATCCGATTGAAGGGGCTGTGGTGACCTTTGGTTCCATGCATGCAGGAACAACCAATAATGTGATTGCTGAGACAGCCTTCCTTCATGGGACCATTCGGACCTTGACCATGGAGATGAATCTTTTGACTCAAAAACGGGTCAAAGCCATTGCAGAAGGAGTTGCAACAGCCTTTGATGTGAAATTGGACCTGGAACTCAAGCAAGGAGGCTACCTGCCTGTGGAAAACCAACCAGAATTGGCCAAAGAGCTCATGGACTTTTTCACAGCTGAGGAAGACGTAAACCTGATTGATATCCTGCCAGCGATGACAGGAGAAGACTTCGGCTTTCTCTTGAGCAAGGTCCCTGGTGTCATGTTCTGGTTGGGGATTGATACTCCTTATGCCCTGCACCATCCAAAGATGAGCCCAAATGAAGCAGCCCTTCCCTTCGCTGTGGAAAACATTGGTAAATTTTTGAAAATGAAAGCCAACCAATAAGCGATTGATTCAACTCCGTCTGGAGTTGGATTTTTTCTTTGTCGTATAAAAACTGTTCGGATCTTTCCTAAAAAATGTTACAATAAAAGCTAGACAAAAGGAGTAGGGAATGAAGAAAACACTACGAAAAGAAACTATAGTAGCCATGAAAGCACTGCCTCAAACTGTGAAAACTCAAGCAGATGAAGAGCTGACTCAGCGCCTCTTGGAGCTACCAGCTTTTCAGGAGGCAAAGACCCTTGCGACCTATCTGTCTTTTGACCATGAAGTTTCCACAGCTGGCTTGATCCAAGCAGCTCTTCAACTTGGAAAACGCGTCTGTGTTCCCCGTACCTATCCACAAGGGAAAATGGAATTTGTGGAATACGATCCTGACATTTTGGAAAAGACACGCTTTGGTTTGTTGGAGCCCAATGAAAAAGGAAAGCTTGTGGATCAGTCAGAGATTGATCTGATCCATGTACCAGGCGTGGTCTTCCAGTCAAAAGGCTACCGAATTGGCTATGGTGGTGGCTATTATGATCGTTATTTAGCAGATTTTGCTGGAAAAACGGTTAGTACGATTTATTCCATCCAGCAGAAGGAGTTCCAGCCAGATACGTTTGATCAGGCAGTTCAGGAGGTGCTAGTTTATGAAGTTATTCTTTGATCGTCGTTATCCTGTGACTAGCCTCTTGTTGCTCGTGACAACGGCAGTCTTTCTTTCCATGTTTATCCGATTTGGAGGCGACTACCAAACAGGTGCTGCTATTTACTATAGCGGTGGTATTATTGGAGAGGTTGTGAAAGTTGATCCGAGCCAGTTATGGCGAATAGTGACAGCTACATTTGTTCATATCGGCCTAGAACATTTTGTGCTCAATATGATCACCCTCTATTACTTGGGACGTTTGGCAGAAGATCTCTTTGGATCGAAGGCTTTCTTAGCTCTTTATCTCTTATCAGGCATGATGGGCAATGTTTTTGTTGCTATTTTTACGCCAGATGTGATTGCGGCAGGAGCTTCTACAGCCCTCTTTGGACTGTTTGGGACCATTGGTGCTTTGCGCTTTATTGTCCAAAGTCCCTATATTCGGCACTTGAGTCAGTCCTATACCAGCTTGATTGTGGTCAATTTGATCTTTAGCTTCATGCCAGGGATCAGTATGGCGGGGCACATCGGTGGCTTAGTAGCTGGGGTGATGTTGGCTTATGTCTTTCCAGTAAGAGGGGAAGCTCGCTTTATGAACCGAACCTATCAGATGAGTGCAGCCCTATCTTATCTCTTGCTTTTGCTTTATTTCTTAGGTAAAATCTTGAATCTATTTTAAGA
>NZ_CAUFJQ010000088.1 GCF_959025735.1 uncultured Streptococcus sp. | reverse complement strand
CTCACTGGGACAAGGCAACTGGTTCACCTGTCCGTGCCATTGCCATCTTACCATAAACAAAGAAATAAGCTTGAAGTGTAACAACTTCAAGCTTATGTTTTATCTCATTGTCACAAATTCTTCGGATCCGGTTGGGTGAATGGCGACGGTTGCGTCGAAATCGGCTTTTGTCGCTCCCATCTTGATAGCAACTGCAAATCCTTGGATCATTTCATCGACTCCGTATCCAAGACCATGAAGGCCAACGACCCTTTCTTCGGGACCAGCAGTGATGAGTTTGAATTTTGCTTGCTGGCGGTGTTGGGTTACAGCAGTGTACATGGAAGCAAATTGAGAAGTATAGACTTTGATATTCTCTTTTCCATAAGTTTGCTGGGCTTCTTCCTCCGTTAGGCCAACGGTTCCGATAGCGGGGTGAGAAAAGACAACGGTCGGGATATTTGTATAATCCATTTTGGCATTGACTTTTCCATTGAATAGTCGTTCAGAAAGAGTGCGTCCAGCTTTAATAGCGACAGGGGTTAATTCTTTTTCTCCAGTGACATCCCCAAGAGCATAGATTCCTGGAATAACTGTATTCTGGTATTCATCCACTGCGATGAATCCTTTTTCATTTAAGGTGACGCCGGCAGCTTCTAAATTGAGATCCTGGACATTTGGTTTTCGTCCTGTTGCCCAGATAACATGATCTGCCACGTGGCTGGTCATATCCTCAAAATAAATCTTCACACGACCGTCTTCTAATTTTTCAAGCTTCATGGGAACCTTATGTTTATGAAGCGGAAGGTTTTGTTTTTCCATTTCTTCCATTAAGCCATCGACAATGTAGGAATCAAACTTTCTTAAGGGACGATCACCGCGAACGAAGAGATCGGTCTGAACACCAAGGGCATGGAGCACACCGGCTAGTTCCACTGCGATGTAGCCAGCTCCAATAATGGCAACAGATGTAGGGAGTTCTTCCCAAGCAAAGACATCGTCAGAAGTTTCGCCAAATTCAGCTCCAGGAACAGAAGGGATAAAAGGATGGGCACCGGTCGCAATCACGATATGCTTCGCCTTAATGGTTTCCCCATTTACCTCAATCGTATGAGCATCCACAAAACGGGCACGTCCTTCAATTCGTTCAACCCCATTGCGTTTGAAACTGCCATCATAAGAATTACGGGAACGGTCAATATAGGCTTCGCGATTTTTTCTTAAGGTTGCAAAATCAAATTTTGTCTGTTCAGAAGTAAATCCATAGTCTGGTCCATAATCGCGAATTGCTTCTGCAATTTGTGCACCATACCACATAATCTTTTTAGGCACACATCCTCTGTTGACACAGGTGCCACCCAATTGTTTTTCTTCAATGACAGCTGCACGGGCTCCGTGCTCCCCAGCCCGGTTCATCGTAGCGATTCCTCCACTACCTCCACCGATTGAAATAATATCAAATTCTTTCATGTTTTCCTCCTAAATGGGATTTCAGTTTGATTGTAATATCAACTGTTACAAAAGTCAAGGGTTTAGCATGTTACCAAGTATTTAAATTTCATTTTGCTGTGTCAATTTTAGATAGAAAAGTAAGGAAATATGGTATACTATGGTATAGAATAAAACGCTTTCTTTGATGGAGAAAAACGATGAAGAAATTGAAAAAATGGCAACTATTTACAGCTGCAGGTGCAGCAATTGTGGTGATTGGAACAGGAAGTGTGATGATGTTTTCGCATCCAAGTACTCCTGATCAAGCAATCACGAAAGAAACTCCAATGGTGCAAACAGTCAAGGATGGATCGATCGCTTCTTCGGTCTTGTTAACTGGGAAAGTCACTGCCAACCAGGAACAGTATGTCTATTTTGATGGAACCAAAGGGGATTTGCAGTCGATTTTGGTCAATGTAGGAGATCAAGTGACGGCCGGTCAGCCGATTGTTCAGTATAGCAGTACAGAGGCCCAAACCGCTTATGATGCAGCCGTTCGTGCTGTCAATAAGGCAGACCGTCAGTTAAATGACCTACTGACAAATGGTGTGACCATTGATACGACAGGAGATGAAGAAGCAGATGCCAAATCAGCTTCGCAGACACAACGAACAGTCGATTCCCAAGCTAGCGATTTACGAGATGCTAAGTCGGATGCAGTCGATAATATGAACAAGGCCAAAGCTCTTCTGGATGCGACAACAGTCAGGAGTAATACAGATGGTACCGTGGTCGAAGTCAATAAAGATGTTTCAAAATCGACTACAGGGACCAACCAAACTCTGGTTCACATTGTGAGCAACGGGAATTTACAAGTTAAAGGGGAATTGTCTGAATACAATTTGGCCAATATCTCTGAAGGTCAGGAAGTGGTCCTCACTTCCAAGGTTTATCCGGATAAAACCTGGACAGGAAAGATTTCTTATGTAGCCAACTATCCGACCGACGCGGGTCAAGCAGGTGCCAATGCAGCAGGTGGAACACAAGGAAGCGGTGGAGCCAAGTACCCATTTACAGTGGATATTACCAGTGAGATTGGGGAACTCAAACAAGGCTTTTCTGTCAATATTGAAGTCAAAAGTTCTACTCAACATCCCCTTGTTCCCGTGACAAGTGTCATGGCTGATGGGGATACGAGCTATGTATGGACGGTCGAAAATGGCAAGGCTAAGAAAGTAAAAGTGACGCTTGGTAACGCCGATGCTGAAAACCAGGAAATCTTGTCAGGCTTGAAGAAAGATGCTCAAGTTATTGTGAATCCTAATGAGAAACTGGAAGATGGAAAAGAGATCGGAAAATATGACAAAATTGATTGAACTAAAAGGAATCAATAAAACCTATAAAAACGGAGACCAAGAACTTCGTGTCTTAAAAGACATCGATTTAGAAGTCGAAGAGGGAGAATTTGTAGCCATTATGGGTCCATCTGGCTCAGGGAAATCGACCTTGATGAACGTCATTGGCTTGTTGGACCGCCCGACCAGTGGAGAGTATTTCCTAGAAGGTCAGGAGGTTGGAAATCTCAGTGAGAAAAAATTAGCACGTGTTCGAAATGAACAGATCGGTTTTGTCTTTCAACAATTCTTTCTTCTTTCCAAGCTCAATGCCTTTCAAAATGTAGAACTGCCTCTCATTTATGCGGGAGTTCATCCAGCTAAACGGAAGGAATTAGCTGAGCAGTACCTTGAAAAGGTAGAGCTCCATTCTCGCATGCACCATTTGCCTTCAGAACTCTCAGGAGGTCAAAAACAGCGGGTTGCGATTGCCCGAGCCCTTGTCAATCAGCCAGCCATCGTCTTAGCAGATGAGCCGACTGGTGCCCTAGATACCAAGACGGGGGAGCAAATAATGGACTTGTTAACCAAGTTAAACCAAGAAGGAAAAACCATTATCATGGTTACACACGAGCCAGAAATTGCAGCCTTTGCGCATCGTCGCATCGTCATTCGTGATGGAGTGATCTCCTCAGATAGCAAGCTGGAAAGGGGGACCTAATGCAAAATTGGAAATTTGCGATCAGCTCAATTATGAGCCATAAATTACGGTCTTTCTTGACCATGGTGGGGATCATTATTGGGGTCGCTTCTGTCGTTGTCATCATGGCTCTGGGAGATGGTATGAAAGCTGGTGTCACCAAGACCTTCACCAAGGACCAAGAGTATGTACAAATCTCTTATTCTCCCAACAAGAGTGGCTATGTGACTGGGATCAATATTGGTCCTTCTGATGATACTGGAGAAGGAGAAGGCGGAGGCGAAAGTGGCCCTGCAGCTGAAGACCGAGGGATGGCTGCTCCATCGGATATGGATGGGGAAAACGCTGAAGATGTTGATGGTCAAGTCCAAGAAGCACCACCAGTTGTGCAAGAATCTTGGGTTAAGGAATTAACCAAGATTCAAGGCATCGATGGTTACTATGTTAGCAATACCTCCAATGCAACCATTGCTTTTCAAAAGAAAAAAGCAGAAGGGGTAAACATCCAAGGGGTAAATGAAACCTATTTTTCTGTCAAAAAGGTTGAGCTCTTATCTGGGCGAAAATTAACCCCTTCAGACTATAGTAATTTCTCCCGGGTGGTGCTCCTTGATGAAGGATTGGCCCAACAATTATTTGGAACGGAGAATCCACTGAATCAGGTGGTCTCTGTTGGGGATAACAATTATCGCGTCGTTGGTATTTTCAAGGATCCAAATGCAGGAACAGCTCTTTACGGAGCTTCCTCAGGTGGAAGTGCCTTGATGGCCAATACCCAGCTGGCATCTGAATTCGGAACCGATGAAATTCAAAATATTGTCGTCCATGTACCGGATGTGAAAGAAATCAAATCCGTTGGGATCGAGGCTGCTCAAAAGTTAACAGAACTTTCAGGTGTTCGCCAAGGAGAATTTCAAATCTTTAATTTGGATAGCATACTTGAGGAAACCAATAAAGTAGTAGGAATTATGACATCAGTCATTGGAGCTATTGCTGGGATTTCCCTCTTAGTTGGTGGCATTGGAGTCATGAATATCATGTTGGTTTCTGTTACCGAGCGGACGAGAGAAATTGGTCTTCGCAAGGCCTTGGGAGCAACGAGAAGTAAGATTTTGGTCCAATTTTTGATTGAATCGATGGTCTTGACCATCATTGGTGGGCTAATTGGACTTGGCCTTGCATATGGTGTGAATAGCTTGATTACTACACTCGCTGCATCCTCCTTAGAAGGACCGCCGATTATTTCCTTAAATGTTGCTATCGGTAGTATTATTTTCTCTGCATTTGTTGGCATTATCTTTGGGATTTTACCAGCAAATAAGGCTTCTAAGTTAAACCCTATCGAAGCACTGCGTTATGAATAAAAATAGGAGCGAGTCAGGATGAATGGTTTAAGATTCACCACGCTCCTTTTTTGTACTCTTGTCGAACCCGTTTCAATCATATTGCCTTATACAGGTTAAACGGATTGAGCAGTCAAGGACGGTGTTCAAATGTTTTTGAGTATTCATTCAGGAAGCTGCATTTTTTCTTCTACCTTATTTTTGTTTAATTGGTAAATATTAGTGAATTTCTGGCCTAAATATGATAGAATAGGGAAGAATAACTTAGGAGGTTCCAAATGACTACTGAACATATGGAAGAATTGAATGACCAGCAGATTGTCCGTCGTGAGAAAATGGCGGCCCTTCGTGAACAAGGAATCGATCCATTTGGAAAGCGATTCGAACGTACTGCAAATTCAGGTCAATTAAAAGAAAAATATTCAGAATTAGATAAAGAACAACTCCACGACTTGAACGAAACAGCTATTATTGCCGGTCGTCTTGTAACAAAACGTGGAAAAGGAAAGGTTGGCTTTGCCCATCTTCAAGACCGTGAAGGTCAAATTCAGATCTACGTTCGTAAGGATGCAGTTGGAGAAGAAAACTACGAGATCTTCAAAAAAGCAGACCTTGGTGATTTCCTTGGTGTTGAAGGGGAAATCATGCGCACAGACATGGGTGAACTTTCGATTAAAGCAACTCATATCACTCACTTGTCAAAAGCCCTTCGTCCTTTGCCTGAAAAATTCCACGGACTTTCAGACGTTGAAACCATCTATCGCAAACGTTATTTGGATTTGATTTCAAACCGTGAAAGCTTCGAACGTTTTGTAACCCGTTCAAAAATTATCTCTGAAATCCGTCGTTATTTAGATGGTCAAGGATTCCTTGAAGTGGAAACACCAGTGCTTCACAATGAAGCTGGTGGTGCGGCTGCCAAACCATTTATCACTCACCACAATGCGCAAAATATTGACATGGTGCTTCGTATCGCGACTGAGCTTCACTTGAAACGTTTGATTGTTGGTGGGATGGAACGCGTCTATGAAATTGGACGGATCTTCCGTAACGAGGGAATGGATGCTACTCACAACCCTGAATTCACTTCGATCGAAGTCTACCAAGCTTACGCTGACTTCCACGATATCATGGACTTGACAGAAGGTATCATCCAACATGCTGCGAAAGCTGTCCATGGTGATGGTCCAATTGACTACCAAGGAACAGAAATCAAAATCAACGAACCATTCAAACGGGTTCACATGGTTGATGCGATCAAAGAAATCACAGGCGTTGACTTCTGGCAAGACATGACCTTTGAAGAAGCTGTAGCACTTGCAAACGAAAAACATGTACCAGTTGAAAAACACTACACAGAAGTGGGACAAATTATCAATGCCTTCTTCGAAGAATTCGTTGAAGAAACCTTGACACAACCAACATTTGTTTACGGTCACCCAGTAGCAGTATCTCCATTGGCTAAGAAAAATCCAGAAGATCCACGCTTCACTGACCGTTTCGAACTCTTCATCATGACCAAAGAGTATGCCAATGCCTTCACGGAATTGAATGATCCAATCGATCAATTGCAACGGTTTGAAGCGCAGGCGCGTGCGAAAGAATTGGGAGATGACGAAGCTACAGGCATCGACTATGACTATGTTGAAGCCCTCGAATATGGTATGCCACCAACGGGTGGACTTGGAATTGGTATTGACCGTCTCGTTATGTTGTTGACAAATGTAACAACGATTCGCGACGTCCTACTCTTCCCAACTATGAAATAAGCTAAAAGAAAACACTGATCGCAAGATCAGTGTTTTTTAGTCTTCCATATAAGAGGTGTCGTTCCAAGTATCTAAGTGATAATGCTCAAAATCATCTGTTGTCAGAATCGTCACGCTGGCATTATCTAGTCCGCCATTTTTGCGGAGTTCTCCTGTGTCATAACCAAGCAAGGTTCGAATAGAAGCTGTCAAATTAGCCCCATGTCCAACGATGAGAACAGTATCGAGCTCTTTTCCTTTCAGGCTTTTGACAAAATCACAGGTACGTTTGGTCGTTTCATAGACAGATTCTGCATCAAAGATTTCATTTTGAAAGCGAGCTAGGTTATGGCGAAAGGCATCCATTTGTTGGGGATAGATAGCTGAAATGGTAGAAATTTTAGCTCCTTCTAATTTTCCCAAATTCCATTCACGAAGAGCAGGCGTTGCTTGCAATTCTAGAGGTGTCTCCAATTGATCGAGAATGATCTGTGCGGTATGGACTGTTCGTGGCAGATCACTTGCAAAGGCTGCATCAAAAGGAACAGTAGCTAGGTGCTTTCCTAATTTTTCAAGCTGATGAATAGAGGCTGGTAACAGCGGAGAATCGCCATTTGATCCCTGAAAACGTCCCTCTTCATTCCATTCTGTCCGTCCGTGTCGAATAAAATATAGTTTCACAATCTTGTCTCCTTCTCTGTCTTTATTCCAAAATATCTGCAAAAGTTGCTTTTACGAAATCTGCTAGAAGTTGTGGTTTGATTTGAATACTATGGCCGATTTCCCCAGCAGATACGATCATGGTCTCTAACTGAAGGGCTGATTCATCGATAAAGATTGGGAAAGGATGCTTTTGACGAATGCCCACGGGATTATTGGCACCATGAATATAACCTGTTGTTTTTTCGAGATCCTTTTGAGGAATCATTGCCACTTTCTTATTTCCCGATAATTTGGCCAATTTTTTTTCTGAAAGATGCTCCGTGATCGGAATGATCCCAATCACAGGACCCGTTTTATCACCTTTGAGAGCTAGGGTTTTGAAAATAGTAGAGCGATCAATCCCTTCTGGTAAGATCCCTTCTAAAGCGTTGATTTGTAAGCCTACGTGCTCAATTTTTGCTTTAGTCAAGATCTGCTCGACCAAGGTTTTTTTCACTTTATTTTTTTTTGCCATGGCTTTCTCCTTTTCTCTTTTCCTCTACAAAATCAGATTTCATTAGACCATTATAACATATAATAGTGGCGATATTGCCTTCTCCATAAAAATAGAAAACAGCAGAAAAAGTGAAGATCACTTGATCTGCTGTTTTAAGGCTATGAGGAAGAGTTATCTTTTTGTACCTTGAAAAGTTTCCGATAAATCGCTTCTTGGTCTTGCGTCGGAGCAATTTGGTTGAGATCCAAGTAGTGTGAGAATCCATTTAATTGCCCTTGAGAGGTATATTGATGCAAGTCGTATTCCGTGTTAGTATCTGGCGCGGAATTATAGTAGCCATCATCAAATCCATAAGTAGGAATCCAAAGAGCCGTAAATTTATCAGTGGAGATACTATGTTCTTCCATGAAGTAAGTTCCGATATAGAGTCCAATATTTTTTGCACCCAAAGCTTGTAGTTTTGCTCGGAAAGCTTCAACGCCTGCATTCATATCCTTCATGGTTTTTTCCTCAACGTCTAACCAATAGTAGGTCGGTTTGTAAGGAGAAGCAGCCTTGTAAAATTCCTCTGCTTCTTTTTCCATTTCTTTT
>NZ_CAUFJQ010000087.1 GCF_959025735.1 uncultured Streptococcus sp. | reverse complement strand
ACTTCTACTTCAGGGAAAGCTTCCTTGATTTTATCTACAAATCCATTTTCGATCAAGGTACGAGTTTCAGGATAAGCGAGGGTTACACGGTTATCTGTATAAATAGGGGACTTGATCCCAGATGCCCAAGTAAAAGGTTCTTCTGGTTTCAAATAAACCGCTTCGATTTTCAAAAGATGGCTAGCAATATCTTTAGCTAATGACATGACGACTCCTTTTTACGATTTTAATCATATACGAATTAAATCATTTTTTGATTTAAACAACAACATTACAGGTTAGTGAATGCGTTAGGGAAGGTCCCATAGGACTTCCCGTAGAGCTACAAAAGTTTCACTTTTAGTAGCGATTAGTGTTCCGACGATTTAAAGGATAAAACGATTATTTTTATCCTCTAAATCTAGTGAATAGTTTAGGGAAGGCCCTATCGGGCTCCGATTATTCCGACGATCACAGAAGAGAAACGATCATTTTCTCTTCTGTAATCTAGTGAATGCGTTAGGGAAGGTCCCATAGGACTTTTTAAATTCCGACACTTAGTTGAAAGAAACGATCATTTTTTTCAACTAAGTTAGTGAATAGTTTAGGAAAGATCCCATCGGACTTTCCGTAGAACGTCTTGAAGCATAGCTTCTTAGACGTTCTTAACTATTCCACTGTCTCTTAATTTCATGGTAAGCGTCCCATGGGTTTTCTGCTTGGATGATTGGGCGTCCAACGACAATATAGTCAGATCCAATTTTATGAGCTTCTTGTGGGGTCATAACCCGTTTTTGGTCACCGATTTCAGCTCCAGCAGGACGAATCCCTGGTGTGACACAGACAAAGTCTGATGAAGTGGCATCTTTGATCAAGGCTACTTCATGAGCTGAGCAGACAACGCCATCCAAGCCAGCTTCTTGGGCCTTGCGAGCATAATTGACTACAGATTCTTGGACCGTTGTTTGGATGTTTTGGCAATCACGCATGTCTTCTTCACTGGTAGAAGTCAACTGGGTCACGGCTACCAATTTAGCTCCTTCACCAAGAGCTGCCTTGGCTTCGCGCATCATCTCTACACCACCGGCTGCGTGGACCGTCACCATATCTACTCCGAAGGTCCCCAGTACGGACATGGCTGATTTGACTGTATTTGGGATATCATGCAATTTCAAATCAAGGAAAATACTGTGTCCAAGCCCTTTGAGGTAATGTACAATTTCAGGACCAACTGCATAGAAAAATTCCATTCCGATTTTTACAAATAATTTTTCGTCTTCTGGAAAATGCTCTAAAAAGTGTTTGACATCCTCGAAAGCTGGGAAGTCAAGGGCGATAATAGGACGTTCTTCACGCATGGATTACTCCTTTTTTGATTGATCATTTTGTCTACAAAAAAACCTTGCCCGAGGCAAGGTTACACGAAAATTAGGTAGGAACAACTACCATGATTCACCGTCTAGACCTTAGGAGCCTCTCTGGACTGCTTTAAAGGTTTTTATTTATTGTAGTACGATATTTGGGAAAAGTCAAGGATTTACAGTAGATTTTCCCGTACATGTTTTCGGAAGTTCTCAAGGGTGTCAATACCATAGCGATCCATGACCTGTGGCAGATCTTCTATGATGGATGGACATGCATAAGGATCAGTGAAATTAGCGGTTCCAACTCCAATCGCAGAAGCCCCTGCAATCATCATTTCAATGGCTGCTTCGGCTGAATCGACACCTCCCATTCCGATAATCGGAAGTTTAGTGGATTGAGCAACCTGGCGGATGAGTTTCAAAGCAACTGGGAAAACAGCTGGACCCGACATGCCTCCGGTTCCATTGGCAATGATGGGCTTACCAGTCTTGAGGTCAAAGCGCATGCCCACCAAGGTATTGATCATGGTTAAGCCAGTCGCCCCTGCATCCTCTGCTGCTTTTGCGACCTGCGTGATGTCTGCTACACTAGGCGTTAACTTGACATAGACAGGGACTGAGGACGCATCTACCGCTGCTTTCACTGCCGCATAGGCCAACTCAGGGACCTGCCCAATCAAGAGGCCATTGTTGCCATGGTCTACGTTTGGACAAGAGATATTGAGCTCGATGGCCTTGACATTTGGCGCTTGCGAGATCTTCCACGATACCGTTGCATACTCTTCATTAGAGAAGCCAGCTACATTGGCGATAATCGGTAGATCTGGATAATGCTGGGCCAACCAAGGGAGTTTCTCTGCTAGGACCACGTCTACCCCTGGATTTTGGAGACCAATGGCATTGAGCATGCCTGCAGGCGTCTCAGCAACACGGGGCGTTGGATTACCAAAACGAGCCTCAGCGGTTGTCGCCTTGATCATGATGGATCCAAGCAGGTCTAAGTCATAGTATTTGGCATATTCTTGACCAAAGCCAAAACAGCCAGATGCCGGAATAATCGGGTTTTTCAAGTCTAAACCAGGTAAGGATACGGCTAGTCGATTTGCTGTCATAAGGTCCTCCTACATCACAATCGTACCGGTTTCAAAGACCGGTCCGTCTTCACACACGCGCTTATTAGCTGCCTGACTTTCATTTTCCAGATGCACTACACAGGCATAGCAAGCACCCATCCCACAAGCCATACGCGATTCCATAGAAATATAGGCGCGAGGATGGTCATGGAATTTGGTATTGACATATTTGAGCATGCCAGGTGCTCCACAAGAATAGATAGCGTCAAACTCCTGGTCCATCGAATCAACAATTGTTGAGACATAGCCTTTAGTGCCATAAGTCCCATCGTCTGTCGTTACAGTGACATGAGCAACCTGAGAAAGCTCTTCTTCCAAAATGACGGCTTCTTTGGTCGCAAAGCCGACAACCACTTCAACTTCTACCCCTTGCTCATGGAGTTGTTTGGCCACTTGGACCAAAGGAGGAACACCGATACCGCCACCGATGATCAAGGCTTTCTGACCTTGGCCGAGATTGGTAAGATCAAAGCCATTTCCCTGTGGCCCCATGACGCTGAGTTTGCTACCGATTGGCAATTGGGAAAAGATAGCTGTCCCCCCACCTTCGATGCGGTAGATCAAGCGACACGTCTGTGTCTCAGGATCAATCTCAGAAATTGAAATCGGACGGCGAAGGAGCTTGGCCCCATCAGGGACGCGGATATGAAGGAATTGACCTGGCAGCATCTGCTCTACCATTTCCCCCTTCAGGACCATTGAAAAAATCCGTGGCGCAATCTCTTCTTGAGCAATTAACTCCATGTCTTCCATCATGATTTTTCCAAAGCGTTTTTTACAACTGTCACTGACCATTGGTTTCCTCTTCTTTCTTCCAGCAAAAAAGACCTCGCAAAAGCAAGGCCCTACAAATGATCAGCTAGACACAGTCTGCTGATCTTTTTTCTGTCTTTCCTTGCAGGCCTCTCTGGACCTCTTAAAGGTTAAATTTGTCTCATTATATCGCGCTCCTTGTCACTTGTCAAGTAGAAATCGCTAGCTTACGAAGCTTTCTTGGGGTCAAAATCTTCTGGGATCGGTTTAATGTATTGCATGGCGATTCGGTTTTCAGGCTTGCGATCGACTAAATAAAGAACCAGTAAAAAGAGCCATTCCAACGGTTTCATTAGGTAATAGATCAGGTCCATGGCCCATTTCTTCTTGATATGTTTGGCAAAGGGGTAGCCATAGCGGTCATAATTGCGACGCAAGAAGCGATGGAATCGCGGCGTCTTTTTTTCTAGTACCTGTTCAAAGGCATTGGCAATACAAAGCTGGCGATTGACAACGACTGGATGACCGTGGCGGATGCCCATCCGCTGGGGCTTGACAACTTTTTCATGCCCACCAGCCGCAACCGTACAGAGATAGTGCTCATCAATGATAAGATTCTGAGGGGGGATCTTCTGTGAGAAGGCCCAGTCAGCTGTATTGGTCCAGGCCTTGATCATGGAATCCGGCTGCTGCCCAAAGAGCATGAGAACGAGGACAACAAGGGCAAGGGTCGGAAGGGCAACCAGAACTGCTAGCCATGGCCAGTTACGCGACTTGTTTAAGAGCTGATGGAGCCATTGAAGTAGACGATTCTCATAGCTTATCTCTGTTCGATCTTCCTGCCACTCCTTGATGCGAACCCATAAGAGATGGATGGAATAGATCAGTAAGAAAAAGGTGTGAAAACTTGCTACCTGCAGTTGATTATCAAAAACTAAGAGGAGAACCACTCCTCCTAGAATGCCACTGATGCAGAAGATATTAGCCAATGGAGAGAGGGAATTAGCATCCCGATAGGAATAGATGATCAAGGCTAGCAAGGTGAGAGCAGCAAAGGTGAAGAAGGTCGGATAGGCGCCAGACCAGATCAGGGCATGCTTCTGAGAATTGACCAAACTCTCACTCCAATCGTAAAAGGTCATCTCCTTGACGATGTAAATGAAAATCGCTTCGAGAAAGCAACCAAAGAGACCAAACCAAAGAACAATGGTAGGCTGTTGTTTTTTCTTTTTGGTAGGCTTAGGACTAGGTGATTCTTGCCTTTCTTTCATAAGGAATGCGTCATCTTCTCTTGTCCCTTCTCCTTCCTTTGGCCCTCTATCTTCAAATAGATCCAGATCTTTGAGAGCTTCTTCCTCAGCTTCTTTGTACTGGAGGCTAGACCACCGACCGATCCCATAGATAATGACAAAAATATTGGGGACAAAGAGGGCCAGAGTCAAACCGTAAGGAAAGATCTCCATGGTGAAGGCAATGATAGCCCAAACACTAAATTGAATGAATGGATCCTTTATTGCATAGAGCGACTCACTAACAACAAAATAAATGTAAAATGCCAATAGAATCAAATAATTGGTCACAAAATTGATCTGCAACAGACCGGCTGTGAAATGGGTTTCCAATTCCTTATCCTTTTTCTTGTACCAGGACACTAGTTTTTTCATATGATCTCCTCAATCAATTTTTTACCATTCTATCAATCAGCTCCCCTCTTAAGCAAGGCAAAACTGTATTTTTCCATCAAAATCAGTCCCCAGATGGAGATTTTGTTCCCAATTTTCTATTTTTTAAATATTTGATCTAGCCTACTTCCTATTACCTACCTCAGCCTGTCTTATTCTCTGATACAGTCCTTGAAAGACCACATTTTACGGGAAAAACGCGCTATTTTATGTTAAAATAAAAGCATGAGAATACAACAATTACAATACATTATCAAAATCGTCGAAACCGGCTCTATGAATGAAGCCGCAAAACAACTCTTCATCACGCAACCTAGCCTTTCCAATGCCGTTAAGGACTTGGAAAATGAGATGGGGATTGAAATCTTTATCCGGAATCCTAAAGGGATCACTTTGACTCGCGATGGGATGGAGTTCCTCTCTTATGCCCGCCAGGTGGTGGAGCAGATCGACCTCTTGTCCGAGCGCTATAAAAATCCTGTGGGCTCTCGTGAGCTTTTCAGCGTCTCTTCACAGCACTACGCCTTCGTGGTTGAGGCCTTCGTTTCTCTCCTCAAGAAAAGCGACATGGAAAAATACGAGCTCTTCCTACGGGAGACGCGGACTTGGGAGATCATCGATGACGTCAAGAATTTCCGAAGCGAAGTTGGCGTCCTCTTTTTGAATAGCTACAACCGAGATGTCCTCTCTAAGATGCTGGATGATAATCACCTGATTGCCACCCACCTCTTTACAGCACAACCTCATATCTTTGTCAGCAAGACCAATCCTCTTGCCAAGAAGGAGATCGTCCACTTGTCAGATCTGGAAGATTTCCCATACCTTAGCTATGACCAAGGAACCCACAACTCCTTCTACTTCTCAGAAGAGATCCTCTCTCAAGAGCATCATAAGAAATCCATCGTCGTCAGTGACCGGGCGACCCTCTTTAATCTCTTGATTGGTCTGGATGGCTACACCATTGCGACCGGAATTCTCAACAGCAATCTCAACGGAAATAACATCGTCTCCATTCCCCTTGATATCGAAGACCCGATCGAGCTGGTCTACATCAAACATGAAAAAACAGCCCTCTCAAAAATGGGAGAAAAATTCATCGAGTACTTGCTTGAGGAAGTGAAGTTTGATAAGTAAAAAAATATCTGAGTGATCCATGTTCACTCAGATATTTTTTATTGTCTTAACTGTGAAAATACTTGGCCGATTTTTCCTTCAATGACCAGGTCTGCTTGCTTGTCTTGTGGGATACTGGTTTTATTGATGACAACCAGCTTCTTCCCTTGGAAATACTGGATCAAGCTGGCTGCTGGGTAGACCACAAGAGAGGTTCCACCGATAATCAGCAGATCAGCCTCTTGGATGGCTTGGGCTGCTTGGTTAAAGACCTCCATATCGAGAGGCTCCTCGTAGAGGGTCACGTCTGGTTTGACCACCTTGCCACAGTCCAAACAGTGGGGAAACGGGCCTTCTAAAGCTAGAAAGGCCTCCAAATCATAAAATCGCTGGCAACCCGTACAGTAATTGCGGTCGGCACTGCCGTGGAGCTTAAGGACCTTTTTAGACCCTGCCATTTCATGGAGACTATCGATATTTTGTGTCACCACCGCCTTGAGCTTACCGGTCTCTTCAAGCCGAGCCAGATAGCGATGGGCTGCATTGGGCTTGGCATCTGGGTAGAGCAAGTACTTCTTATAAAAGTCGAAAAAGTCCTCTGGATAGCGCTCAAACATGGTATGGGAGACCAATTGCTCAGCTGTCAAATGCCGCCCCACCTGAACACTATAGACACCGTCTGAGCTTCGAAAATCTGGAATATTTGACTCCGTGGAAACTCCTGCCCCTCCGAAAAACACGATCCGTTGACTCTGATCAATCATCTCCTGTAGTTGAGCAATTTTATCCATCTACTTCTCCTTTAGTAGCTCTTCCATCACAGCATTGGCCTGATCAAAATAAAAGTTAGCTTGATCATAATGGATGCCTGTGTAGCTTGCAAGGTCAATCAAATTCTTCATAAAATCCTGAGAAGAGAAACCCGTCGTTCGATGGAGCTCTTCTTCATCAAAGGGCTTGATCAAGTGGGCCAAGGGGTTGCGAACTGATTTTTCTAACTCCCGCAATTGTTGGGCCGCAACTTTGACGCTATCTGGCAAGTCCAACTGCACAATCAACTCCGTCAAACTGGACGAATTGACCACACTTTCGCTGTGGAATTGCTGCAGGATAGGGTTGTCAGACGCATGCAGGCTCTCAAATTTCCAACGGTCATAACTGGATTCTTTGGAGTTATGGATATAGTTGGTAATATCAGGAATTTTCAACTGAATCAATCGCATAAAGATCCGATAGATGGCTGGGCTAACGGCACGAACAAAGTCAATAATCTGCTCATTTCGCAACTTCGCCTCTAAGTCATAAAGGTAGTTGGCCAACTGCTCATCTTCTGGATCTTCATGCCAAAAAAGCTGAAAACCAGTCGCCTCTAGCAACTCGGTTCTCAACTTTTGATTCATGACAGGTTGGATATTAAGCTCACGACGCTCCGCCATTAACTGCAGTAAGCTCACCAACAAATCCGGTACTTCTTCCTGCTGCTTGATAGAGCGCAGAGCCCGGCTGTAGTGATAATTTTGGAGATCGTAGAGCCATTCATCATGAAAGAATTTTGCCATTAGTCTGCAATCAAAGTCTCAAGACCAACTTTCATCATGTCTGTGAAAGTATTTTGACGTTCTTCAGCAGTTGTGTCCTCATCAGGATTAACCAAACTGTCTGAAATAGTCATGATAGCAAGCGCATCCACATGGTGTTGAGCAGCAAGATAGTAAAGAGCTGCTGCTTCCATTTCTACAGCTTTCACACCCCATTTACCAAGCTCGATGTTCTTTTCACCATAGTTTGAATAGAAGACATCTGATGACAAGACATTGCCAACGTGAGTGGTCATACCAAGATCTTTGGCAATATGGTAAGCCTTGTCTAAAAGATCAAAGCTAGCAATTTGAGGGAAATCGTATTGAGGCCAGTCGTTGCGGATGATGTTTGAGTTGGTTGCAGCAGCTTGTGCCAAGACCAATTCACGAACATGGACATCCTCGTTCAAAGAACCAGCCGTTCCCACACGGATCAATTTCTTCACGCCGTAGTCGACAATCAACTCACGCGCATAAATAGAGATAGATGGCATCCCCATCCCAGTACCCATGACAGAAACACGGTGACCCTTGTAAGTACCTGTGTAACCAAACATGTTACGGACCTCATTGAAGCAAACAGCGTCTTCAAGGAAATTCTCAGCGATAAATTTCGCACGAAGAGGATCCCCAGGAAGAAGAATTTTATCAGCAATTTCACCCTGCTTAGCAGCAATATGGATAGACATAATTAAGATATAAAGGGCGACAGAGAACAAAGTAAAAATAGGAAACTGACGACGCATCGCAGATGCTAGACAGTTTATCTTT
>NZ_CAUFJQ010000086.1 GCF_959025735.1 uncultured Streptococcus sp. | reverse complement strand
GAGATTATTATGAAAAAGTTTTAGGAGTTTTATCATTCAAAGTTAGGAGGTCTTTGATGATGGTATTAGTATACGATAGGAAGCTTAAACTTTCCTTATAGTTTTTCTAAATTTTTTTTGAGAAAAAGAGGAGGTCTCAAGCAAGAATTTCACATCCTTGTTTGGCCACTCCCCTTTCCTCTTTATTTCTTAGCGATGGCATGGTAGCAAGTCTTACTGGTAAAGACTTGCCCTGCTCTCAGGATGACCTTCTCAGCTTGGTTACTGTGAATGGCGTCTGGCACTGTTTGGAATTCTAGAGCTAAGCCATTGTGCTGAACCATTGGTTGGCCTTGCAGATGAACGGTCTCGTCTACAAAATTGGCTGAATAAACTACCAAGGCTGGGGCTTCTGACTTAAAGGTCAAGAAACGTCCAGATGGCTGATGGTAAAGAAAGCCAGCATTTTCATGCCCTTCTGGAAGAGCAAATGGATGGTCTAATCCTTCTACCAGGCGGATTTGCGGATCAGAGTCCTTAAAAAGATCCTCCAAGAGCATAGCTTGATAGAGATGCTGGACAACCGGACTTTCTCTATCTACGGTCTGAAGAGGAACACCGTCTGGATGGATAGGGTAAAGCCCTTGATGGTTGATCTGAAAGACATGGTCATTGATCGGTTGGGTGAAGTTCCCAGATAGGTTGAAATAGCTGTGGTTGGTCGGGTTGACCAAGGTGTCTTGATCCGTTTCTACCCGATAGGCAATCTCAAGTTCACCATCTTCCGTCAAACCATAGGTTACCCAGATCTTGAGATTTCCAGGGAAACCGCCGGTACCATCTGCACGTTCTGTGTACAGAGTGATTTCCTGATCCGTTACCGACTCCACGCTAAACAAGGCACTGTCCCAACCCGTCGGTCCACTGTGGTTGCAGTTAGCACCATTATTGGCTTCCAAATGGTAGGTCTCTCCATTGAGTTCAAAGCTTGCCCCTGCAATCCGACCTGCTACCGGGCCAATACTAGCCCCATATTTAGGGCTATTGCCCACATAGTCCTCGAAGCGATCAAAACCTAGAATAATATTCGTAAACTGGTCTTCTTTATCCGGTGTCACATATTCTAAAATCGTCGCCCCATAGGTCATGACAGATAATTGGTAGCCCTTGTCATTTTCGAGGCGATAAGCCCGAACCTCTTGATTCTGCCATTTCCCAAACACGTTTTCTTGATACTGTTTCACAAACCTTCTCCTCTCACTGTTTTTCTCCATTGTATCAGTTTCACAAGAAGAAACACTCCACTTTTTATAGAAAATTAGTGGCTATTCTTTATGAAATGGATGAATGATCACCCCTTGCACAACCCGATTGACGGTACCAGTCGGTGAAGGCGTATCTGGGCGATTTTGCACCTTGAGTGAGGTCAAGAGAGAAATCAATTGACCATAGATAATGTATGGGAAGGCACGGTAGATATCTAGTGAGTCTGCAGAAGATTCCACTAACACTTCCCGTACATGCTCGATCCCTGCAGCTTGATCAGCCAAGAGAACGACCTGACGGGCAATTTGATCTCCTGCAACTTCGCGAACCAAGTCCAGATCATACTGACGGGTATAAGAATCAATGGAGCCAAATACCAGGACCAGAGTCTGGTCATTGATGAGGGATTTCGGACCGTGACGGAATCCGACAGGACTCTCATACATGGTTGCGATTTTGCCTGCTGTTAATTCCAAAATCTTGAGCTGGGCTTCATGGGCTAGGCCAAAGAAAGGTCCTGCTCCCAGATAGATCACGCGCTCAAAGTCTAGATCGACCACTTCCTTGACCGCACGGTCCTGCTCCAAGATTTGTTCAGACAGATGAATCAGTTCTTCTACTCGTTTTTCTTTGATCTCTTCCTCGCTTGGATCAAAGACCAAGAGAGCTGTCAAGAGCATGGAGGTAAAGCTAGAGGTCATCGCAAAGCCAGCATCGTTGGTTTCTTTTGGTTGGAGAAGCAAGAGATTGCGCTCATCTCCGTGGGCTTGCTGGGCCAGTTTCCCTTCTTCGGCACAGGTAATGGTGATCTGATAGAGCTCATCAACCAAGTCTTGAGCTAACTGCACGGTTGCGACACTTTCTGGCGAATTGCCACTCCGGGCAAAAGATACTAAAACCGTCGGAACCTCTTTTTTCAAATAGGTTTGAGGATGTGCTACGATATCCGTTGTCGCAATGGATTGGAAATTCCAGTGGCGTTCATCGTGCACCTCCTGCAAATATGGAACCAAGGTATCCCCCACATAGGCTGAGGTCCCAGCCCCTGTCAGGATGACCTTGATATAGGCATGCTCTTGCCCAATTTTTTCTAAGAAAGCTTTTATTTCCGCTTGTCTTTCTTGGTACAAGCGAGCCGTTTCCTTCCAAACCCTTGGTTGTTGGTAGATCTCACGTGTTGTGATCTCTGCTCCTAGCTCCTGCAAGTCTTCTTTTGTATAGTCTAACATAGAAACTGTTGTTCCTTTCTACAATCAAACGTTGATAAATGGGAAAGGAGCCTGAGATGATGCTCCCAGACTCCCATACCAACCTACTCATCTTCATCATCATCAAGGTTTGACAAGAGGTCATTGACCTTGACAATACTTTCTTTTGCACGTTCAGGGTAGTCCCCTTCATTACCAGTCAGGCTACTATTGATGAATTCGATAACCATCGGAAGATTCATCCCTGCGTATAAGTCAATCGCACGTCCTTCAAGGATCAAGCGGCTCACGGTGTTGCAAGGAGTTCCTCCCAAGAGATCGGCAAATACAATATAGTCTTCTAGACCTTGGACTGTTGCTTCTAATTTAGCAGTAAAGTCTTCTGGTCCTTCTTCTGGTAAGAGTGCAACCGTATGGATGGATTCTTGTGGTCCCATAATCATCTCTGTGCTCGCTTTGAGCTCTTCACAAAAGCGACCATGACTGACCAATACTAACTGTTTTGCCATACCTTACTCCATTATGCCATTCCAAAGAAGAAGTGGCCAAATGCTGAGAATGCGATTGCTGCAAGGATGATGAGCAAGATAGCTTTTGTAGAGTTCATACCCTTACGTCCAAGCAACCAGTAGATTACACCTGTGATGATAGCTGGTACCAAACGTGGGAAGATAAGGTTGAGCATATCTTGAATTTCAATCGCTTTGTCCCCAATGTGTGGAGTCCAAGAAACTTCAACACCAATCATGCTGGCAATCAAGGCACCAACCATGAAGATACCCAGAACGGCAGCTGCGTCGATCAAAGCTGTCAAGGTACTTTGCATATTGTTGATGAGGTTAACCCCTTCTTTATAGGCAAATTCCAACTGTTTCCAACGGAAAATGTCATAAGCAACTGCCACAGCGATCCACAAAAAGATACCGGCTGGGTTTCCTGCAATAGCCAAAGTTGCTGCGATTGAACCCATAATAGCTGGTACCAATGATCCAAAGATTGAGTCCCCAAGAGGAGCGAATGGTCCCATGAGACCTGTCTTGATCCCGTTCACCGCATCTTTTGATTTGACACCATCTTTTTCTTCCAAAGCAAGGTCAAAACCAGTGATAATGGTGTGGAAGAATGGTGAAGTATTGAAGAATTGCGTATGCAATTTCATCATTTCTTTCAATTCTGGAGTGCCATCACCATACATTTTACGCAATTGTGGAAGAAGCATGTAAAGGTAACCAGAAGCCTGCATCCGTTCGTAGTTCCAACCCAATTGGAAGGTGAAGAGGCTACGTTTGTTAATTTGTTTAAAATCTTCTTTTGTTAGTTTGTAATTAGAATTCGTCATCTTCAATTTCCCCGCTTTCTACATTGCTTGCTGGAGCAGCTACAACTGTACGTTGGCTGTTTTTGAAGTGTTGTACTGCAAGGAAGATACCGATGATGGCAATACCAATCATAGATACACTCTTGAAGTTGTTAACAAAAGTAATAGCTTGTTCTTTTGGAAGTTTAGCGAACACATCAGAACCAACAATGCTAGACACTGCAGCACCAAGGCTTTGAACATTGCTATAAAGCACTGTCAACATTGCTGTTAAGCCAAAGCCAAGTGCTAAATAGTGAAGGTTACGACGAACAGGAAGGTAACGAAGCAAGATCGCAAATCCAAGACCTGGAAGCATTTGACCTGCAAGTTTCAGACCGTTTGCCAACCATTGTACATTAGCAAGACCTGTAACAACAGTTTCTACGAAAGAACCACCAAAGGCAAGAGCCAAGAAGACTGGAAGGGCACGAGAAAGAGCCCAAGGAACAGCACCAAGAAGGTAGTTGCGTTCAATTCCTTTATAGTCGTAACGTTCGATCGCAGCATCTACACGGTGAGCGAAGTAAGTTGTAGTCATACGACCAAGAATATCAAAGTAGGTCAACAAAGTTGCTACCGGCACAGCGATTGTAGCAATAGCAATCTCTGGATCAATCCCTTTTGCTACTGAAAAGGCAGTTGCAAGAACGGCACCAGATGTTGCGTCAATACGAGAAGCTCCACCGAAAGTACCTACACCGAGCACTGTCAATTGAAGAGAAGCTCCGATAAATAGACCTGTCTTTAAATCCCCCATGACAAGTCCTGTAATGAAACCAGCAAAGACTGGTGATCCTGCTGATGAAACAATCGTCAACTCATCACAGATTTGATAAGCTGAGTACAAAGTAAGTAGTAAAATTTGCCACCATTGTATCATGACAATTTCCTCCTAAAAATTTTCTTTTACTTTAATAACTTCATAAAGTCTTCTGCAGTGTCGTTTGGCACCATCTGAGACGTAATCTTTACACCTTTTTCGTGGATCTTGTTGAAGTCTTCCACGTCCGCGTCCACCACATTGATCGAGCGGGTAATCGCGCGTGTCTCATCAGATTGAGACATATTGCCGACATTCAGCGTTTCAAGCTGAACGCCTGCTTCGATCAAACGAAGGAAACGATCAGGTTTGCGAGCTACGATAAAAAGTCGTTGGCTATCATATTTTCCAGCCAGGATATTTTCCGCAGCCTTTGCGACTGGCAAGATACTGAGCTTAACACCAGGTGGTGTCGCTAGTTTCAAGCCACTTTTTTCGATATCATTTTGAGCGACTTCATCATCGATCACCATGATACGTGAAACATTTAGTTTGGTAGTCCAAAGGTTGGCTACCTGCCCGTGGATCAAACGTCCATCGATACGGCATCCTACAATAGTCATAAGTTTTCCCCCTTTACTTCTTTGAATGTAGGTTGTTGAACAAGTTCAAGTGTCTCTTGGTAACGCCCTTCTGTCTCAAAGACGATCAGGCTATTGGCTCCTTCTTTGAGGAAACCATGAGGCACGTAAAGTGAAGTGGTCGGTCCGACTTCCCAGAAGCGGCCAAGGTTGTGGCCATTGACAAAGACGACCCCTTTCCCAAATCCTGTCATATCCAGATAAGTGTCAAGGGTGTGGTCCAGCTGAAAATCATATCGGTAAAAGGCTGGAGCACCTGCCTGCCATTCCTTTGAAAAATCGAGCTGACTGAGATCTTGTAAATCCAGTGGGTACTGCTTCCAATGAAGGTGGAAGTGCAAATCCACACAGACACCTGTGCGAATGCCCTTGTGCTGGCTATCAGCTAAGAGCTTGTGCCCATAGTTGACACGTCCCATATTTTCAAGCAAGATTTTTAAATTCGTAACCGCTTTCTTTTTTCCTTTGATAAAAAGATCTTCACCGATCTCTGTTTGGTATTGTGTTGCTACATGTTGATCATCTAGGTAAATCTGTACCCGATCCCGACCATCAATGATGCGCAGTTTTTCTTCTTCCGCATCCAACTCAAGGTCTGTCTCATATAGTAGATAACCTGTGGTTTGCCCCAACTCTTCCATCTTTTCGGGATAAAGGCTGGTCTCAACCTGAGCCAAATTGTCCAGATTTCCAAAAAGACTAGTCTTGGCTGCCAATTGCAAGGTTTGTTCTGGCAAACACTCTTTGATGAGCGGTTCCTGCTGTGGGTATTCCGGATAATAGGTCGCCATCATTTTTTGAATAGCATAATACTTCTCCGTCGGATTGCCCTGCTCATTGAGCAAAGCCCCATAGTCATAGGACGTCACCTGTGGCAAATCGAGCGTTCCCCGAGCTGAGCAACCATTCATGAAGCCAAAATTGGTCCCGCCATGAAACATATAGAGATTGATGGAGCCAAGCTCCAAGACCTCATGGACAGCTTCTGCCAACTCCTCTGGGTCCCTTTGAATCACGGGTTCCTTCCAGCGGGTAAACCAGCCATCCCAGAATTCCATACACATCAAGGGCCATTTCTTGCCGTATTCGTCAAAGAATTCTTGCATCTGACCAAAGTTATAGGCTGCTTTGGAACCGAAGTTTCCCGTCACAAAGAGGTCTTCTTCGATCAAGGTTCCTGTTCTTAGCGTTGCTCGCCATGGCCCATCTGATGTAAAGAGGGGACAGGTCACGCCTTTTTCCTTCATCAAATCCCGAATGGCACGAAGATAATCTTTGTCTTCTCCATAAGAGCCGTACTCATTTTCCACCTGCATCATGAGGATTGGACCACCCTGATTCACTTGGTAGGGTGTCAACAAACCAAGCAAGCGATCATAATAACGATCCACCGCTTCGATAAAGGCTGGGTCTGATGAGCGGATTCGCAGGTCTTCTTCTAAGAGCCAGGCTGGTAATCCACCAAATTCCCACTCTGCGCAGATAAAGGGCGACGGCCTTACAATCATGTAAAGTCCTAGGGACTGGGCTGTTTGAATGAAACGCTCTAGATCCAATCGACCACTAAAGTCAAACTGCCCTTTGCGGGGTTCATGCGCATTCCAAGGGACATAGGTCTCAACCGTGTTAAAACCTAAAGCCTTTAGATTATACAAGGAATGATACCAGTCTGCTGGGTCAATTCGGAAATAATGGATCGCTCCGGATAAAATCTTGAAGGGTTGATCTTTTAAATAGAAAGCATCGCGAATCTCAAAAACTCCCATAAACGCCCCCCCTTTCTTATATGTAACCCTTTTCATTTATTAATATAATAAATTATTTAAAAAATGTCAACACTTTTATAAAAAATATGTTAAAATAGGGTTAAATAAGAGAAATCTAAAGAGAGGTAGCACTATGGCAATTCCAAAGTACCAACACATCAAAGATGAATTGAAGCAGCAAATTATCTCCGGAAAATTTGAAAATGGAGATAAATTTTATACTGAAGCTGAACTCATTAAAATTTATGATGTCAGCTCTATCACCGTTGTCCGTGCTTTGAACGACCTCGCTGCTGATGGCTACATTGTCCGTCAGCAAGGAAAAGGAACCTTTGTTTCTCGTGCTCGAAAACACAAACTGGTTGAATTTTCAGATGTTGAGACCTTCCCAATCCAAAAGGCCAAAGTCAAAGTTCTCTCTATTAAACGTGGAAATACCTTAAGCATCCTAGACAAACTAGGCCTCAACCCAACGCAATTCTACTATAAGATCGAACGGACTCGCCAGACAGGGGATGATACCTATATCTTCCACCAAACCTATATTCCTGAACAATACATCAATCCAAACTATCCAAATTTGGAATACTACAGCTCTATCTATGATCGCTTCAAAGAAGACTATCACATTCATATGAATGATGAGCACTTCGAAGAAGTCAACGAAATCGTCTTTCCTACACCAAGCAAGGTTGCCAAAGTATTAAAGATCGACGAAAATTTCCCAACGGTCAAACAAGTGAAGACGACCAAGCTAGAAGCGACTGGCCAAATCCTTGAATACACGGAAACCTATAAACGCGGTGACTACTACAAGATCAAGTTCATCTCCTGTGACCGCGATCACTAAGAACCAAAAAGACTGAGACATCTCGGTCTTTTTTATAGATCCAGTATAGCATGTTGAAAACGATTTCTAAAGACCTCTTTAAAAATATATATAATTAGTGATAGTTTAGCTATAAAAAGTTTAAAAAGGGAGTGGGAAAGAACTCCGACTAGTTAAAAAGAGTTCGTCTTCCCACCCCCGCACAGTTGATTAGGTCATCTTTGGAGCTTCATAAGCGAACAAAGATACCAATCAACCACTGCGTCTTGCAGTTAGTCTTATCAAACATCAAAGGCTGGACAGTTTTTGCCCAGCCTCTTTCGTCTATTTTTCAAATTCCCTTTTTCGTTGCGATTAGTCACCCAAACCGATGCGTTCGAAGATTTCATCCACCCGTTTGGTGTAGTATGTTGGGTTGAAGATTTCGTCGATTTCTTCTTGAGTGAGACGTGAAGTTACTTCTGGATCTGCTTCAAGAAGTGGTTTGAAGTCGACTTGGTTATCCCATGATTGGGCAGTCTTTGGCTGAACAAGGTCGTAAGCTTGCTCACGTGTCATCCCTTTTTCAATCAAAGTCAACATGGCCCGTTGGCTGAAGATCAAACCAAATGTAGAGTTCATGTTGCGAATCATGTTTTCTGGGAAGACTGTCA
>NZ_CAUFJQ010000085.1 GCF_959025735.1 uncultured Streptococcus sp. | reverse complement strand
CTCTCCTCTAGCTATTCCACCTATTTCATGCTAGAATAAAGAAAAACACATTTGGAGGCATTATGAATCAGACAGTGACTTATTTGCAGGAATTGACAGCCATTCCTTCACCGACCGGTTTTACACGTGAGATCGCAGACTATTTGGTCAAAACCATTGAAGGCTTTGGGTATGAAGTGACTCGGACTGCTAAGGGAGGCGTGAATGTGACCGTTCCTGGTGTGATCACAGACAAGCAACGCTATGTCACAGCCCATGTGGATACCTTGGGAGCTATTGTCCGCGCGGTGAAAGCAGATGGCCGCCTCAAGCTAGACCGTATCGGTGGTTTCCCTTGGAATATGATTGAGGGGGAAAATTGTACAGTCCATGTGGCTAATACCGGAAAGACCCATTCGGGGACAATTTTGGTCCATCAGACTTCTTGCCATGTCTACAAGGATGCAGGAACTGTCGAGCGGACCCAGGACAATATGGAAGTCCGTCTGGATGAAAAAGTGACCAATGAAAAAGAAACCCGTGCCCTTGGCATTGAAGTAGGTGATTTTGTCAGCTTTGATCCACGGACCATTGTGACTGATACTGGCTTTATCAAATCTCGTCACTTAGATGACAAGGTGAGTGCGGCGATTCTCTTGAATCTTCTGCGCGTGTATAAGGAAGAACAGATCCAATTGCCAGTAACGACCACCTTTGCCTTTTCAGTCTTTGAAGAAGTGGGGCATGGGGCTAATTCCAGTATTCCGGCTGAAGTGGTCGAATACTTGGCAGTGGACATGGGGGCTATGGGAGATGACCAAGCGACGGATGAATACACGGTATCCATCTGTGTCAAAGACGCTTCTGGACCGTATCACTACGAATTCCGTCAGCATTTAGTAGCCTTGGCAAAAGCTCAAGAAATCCCTTATAAGTTGGATATCTATCCTTTCTATGGATCAGATGCCTCTGCAGCCATGAGCGCAGGAGCAGAAGTCAAACATGCCCTCCTCGGAGCAGGTATCGAATCTAGCCACTCATATGAGCGGACTCACTTGGATTCTGTAGTCGCAACAGAGGGCATGGTCGATGCCTACCTCAAGAGCGACTTAGTAGATTAAAAATTGGAACCACTCTCCGGAGTAGTTTTTTATAAACTAAAATTTTCTGAAAATTCCTTTTCTTCTGAAAATCTTTGTGGTATAATCTTAAAATAAACTTAAAATTTCTTAAGGAGTTTTACATGAAAAAAAGAAATGTCATTGCACTTGCGGGAGTTGCCCTCCTTTCAGCAGGTATCCTAGCAGCTTGTTCGGGTGGTTCTAAATCATCTAGCTCAAGCAACGGTCAAAAATTCTCATATGTTTATGAGACTGAGCCAGAAAACCTAAACTATATCACATCTGGTAAAGCAGCAACCCACGATATCACTGGAAACTTGATTGATGGTTTGTTTGAAAATGATAAATACGGGAACTTGATTCCATCTCTTGCAAAAGATTGGACAGTTTCGCAAGATGGCTTGACTTATACTTATAAACTTCGTGACGATGCTAAATGGTATGATTCAGAAGGCGAAGAGTATGCGGATGTAACAGCTAAAGATTTCGTCACAGGGATTAAATATGCGGCTGATAACAAATCAGAAATGCTCTACATCATCCAAGATTCTATCAAAGGCTTGAATGACTACGTCAGTGGTAAAAATAAAGATTTCTCAGCTGTAGGAGTAAAAGCAGTTGATGATCATACCCTTCAAATCACTTTGAACCAACCAGAATCTTACTGGAACTCTAAATTGACTCTTGGGATCACTTTCCCTGTCAACGAAAAATTCGTGAAATCAAAAGGGGATAAATTCGCTCAAGCAAGTGATACTAGCTCCCTTCTTTACAATGGTCCTTACATCTTGAAGAGCTTTACTTCAAAATCTTCTATCGAAATGACCAAGAATGAAAACTACTGGGATAAAGACAAGGTCTACATCTCAGATGTGAAATTGGAATTCTACGATGGACAAGACCAAAGTAAATTGGCTAAATCATTCGGTGAAAATGCTCTTAGCTTGGCCAAACTCTTCCCAACTGGATCTGGTTACTCAGAGCAAGCCAAAGAATTCAAAGACGAAATCACCTACACTCCTCAAGATGCTGCTTCTTATGTTATTGGTACCAACATCGACCGTCAATCTTACAAACACACAGCTAAGAAGACCGATGAAGAAAAACAATCTACTAAGAAAGCTCTCTTGAACAAGGACTTCCGTCAAGCGATCAGCTTTGCCTTCAACCGTGAAGCGTATGCTGCTCAATTGAACGGAAAAGACGGAGCAAGCAAGATCATCCGTAACCTCTACATTCCACCAACATTTGTCCAAGCTAATGGCAAGACCTTTGGTGAAATGGTGAAAACTCAATTGGATACCTACGGAGATGAGTGGAAATCTACTAAACTAGACGATGGTCAAAATGGTCTCTTCGATGCTAAGAAAGCGAAGGAAGAGTTTGCAAAAGCGAAGACTGCCTTGGAAGCAGAAGGTGTGAAATTCCCAATTCACATCGATATGCCTGTGGACCAAACCACACCATCAAGAGTTCAACGGGTACAATCCTTCAAACAATCTGTTGAAGAAGCACTTGGTAAAGAAAATATCGTCATCGATATCCAAATGCTTTCGAAAGAAGACCTTCAAAATGTGACCCTCTTTGCGCCAAATGCGGCTGGCGAAGACTGGGATCTCTCTGATAATGTTGGATGGAGCCCTGACTACCAAGACCCATCAACTTACATGGATATCTTGAAAGCTTCATCTGGTGAAAATACTAAGACTTTCCTTGGATTTGACCCAAGTGAAAACAATGAGGCAGCTAAAAAAGTTGGTCTGTACGACTTTGAAAAGATGATCAAAGATGCTGGTGCAGAAACACAAGACGTCAACAAACGCTATGAAAAATATGCGGCAGCGCAAGCTTGGTTGACAGATAGTGCCCTTGTTATGCCAACTTCTTCATCAACTGGACGTCCATTCTTGACACGTATCGAACCATTCTCAGCTCCATTTGCATGGACTGGTGGTAAAGGAAAAGACCACGTGATCTACAAAGGAATGAAACTCCAAGATAAAGCTGTGACAACTGCTGACTACAACAAAGCCCTTGAAAAATGGCAAAAAGAACAAGCAGAGTCAAACAAAAAAGCACAAGAAGATCTTAAGAAACACGTCAAATAAGAATCGATAACCGAGGCTGATGCCTCGGTTTTTTGTAGGATTATTTGAATATCTATTTGATCTAAAAACGCTTACATAGTATAATAGGAGTGTTGATTACAAAAAGTGAGGAGATTGACATGAAAAAGAAAACAATGGTTTCCATTGTCGCATCGAGCTTACTAATCGCGCCGATGGTCTTGCATCAAGTAGCAGCAGCAGACGAGCAAACAGAAGAGTTAGCCCCATCGACAGAAGTGGTCTATGATCCATCTACTGAAGCAAGACCGACAGCAAGTGACACAAGTACTGTCACTAGTGAAGAAGCTGCAAGCTCGAATAATGCATCGCTGGATCGGACGGCAGGTGCCAATCAAGCAGCCCCTGCTACAGAAGAACACACAAGACAAAGTGAGCCTACTGCTCCAGTAGCAAGTCCAGCAGCAACCAACAGGGAAGTTGCACCTCAATCTGCTCCTCCTTCAGAAGCTCCGGCAACAAGTAATGATTTGGCAAAGGTTACAGGTAGCACCCTTGCAGCGGATCAGGCCTCTAAAGAGTTGACGGTCCAAGATGCTGTTAATGGCTTACTTCAATGGGCAGCAACAGATCCTAGCCAATTGGGCCAAAGCCAAGCAGATCGCGAACGCTTTGCCAAGAGTTTAGGCTTGATTGAAAAATCTGATGATCTGACTCGTAAGGTTAGTCAGCCAGAATTGGCCAAGATGTACGAAACAGCTAAGAAACTCTACGATGCCTACAGGTCTGAAAAGAAAAGCCCGCTCTTTTTAAATGGTCGTGCCCAGCCTATTTTCCCTTATACGACGGGAGAAAAAGAAGACCAAGACTATAAATATGAAGACAGCCAAATTGTGCGCTTCCCAGTCTATGTCGAAACGGACTATGACACCGATGCAGATGGCAAGCCTGACTTAGTCAAAGCCATTGTTCAATTACCAAAAGCAGTAGCACAAGGTGATTTTAAGGCAGCCACTATTCTGGAAGCGCGCCCTTACGTAGCGGGGACGCTCGATGAAAACTATGTGACCCTTGAAAGTTTGGGGCTTCCAACGGACGGTAGCTATGACATGAAGAAACTGCACAGCCAACCTGGAAAGAGACAGCCAGTAAGCAGTGAAACAACAGTAGAAGCAGCCAAAAAAGCCAAGGCATCGGATTGGTATTACTACAGTCCCTACGAGTATATCTATGACTACGAAGATCTGAACTGGTACGACTATTTCTTGGTCAGAGGCTATGCCTTTATCTCCAGCGCTGGACTTGGTACCAAGGGATCAGAAGGATTTAACACGACGGGCTCTGATCTCGAAATCAATGCCTTTAAGAATATCATCGAATGGGTCAATGGAAAACGCAAGGCTTACACCGATAAGACTAGCAATGTTGAAATCAAGGCAGACTGGGCAAGTGGCAATGTCGCTATGACAGGTCTCTCCTGGGCTGGAACCACGACCTTTGGTGTGGCAGCGACAGGCGTAGAAGGCCTAAAGACCATCGTTCCGGCAGCAGGAATCGCCTCATGGTATGATTATTTCAATAGCCAAGGTACCCAGTTTGGTAATGCACCTTATAGTGACCTTTCATGGCTCTCCCTTTACGTTAGCACGCGAATGCTGGACCAAGATGACTGGGCAGGGATTTGGCAAAACTATTCCAACTACATCAACCAACTGAACAAGGACCAGTACGCCCATGATCGCAACTACAGTGATGTCTGGAAGGAGCGGGATTATACCCTTCATCCAGAAAATCTCAAGACCAGCGCCCTGATCGTCCATGGCTTGAATGATGACAATGTCAAGACCAAACACTTTGAACTCATGTACGATGCCCTCAAGAAAGCAGGACAAGATGTCAAGCTCTATCTCCACCAAGGAGATCACGTCTATCCAGCGGCTATGTCACGGGGATACGGCATCACCGCCAATGGTCAGGACTTTTATGACCTGCTCAATACCTGGCTGACCCATTACCTCTATGGCGTGGACAATCACGTCGAAAGCTTGCCAGCAGTTCTAGCTCAAAACAACTATAATCCAAGTAAGTGGACCAGCTATGATAACTGGAAGAGCAGTCAACGTCTCTTCTTGAATGCTCAGTCGAAACGGCTAGAAGAAACCATTTCTAGTGACTATGCGGCTGCGGGTGTTGAGATCGCTAACCGTAATGAAAAAGTCAGCAAAGCCTCTTCTAAGGCTAATCTGACCTTTGTTTCTGATGTCACTGAGGACACTACGATCAAGGGCTACATTCCCGTTCATTTCAAGGCAGCTCTTGCCAAAGGTCAAGGAAAGAATTTCCAACTCAACGCCCTCTTGGTAGATGTGGCAGATGAGGACTTTGACGTGGTAGGAAATGGTAGCGTCAAGCAAGATAAAACAGCCGACGCTTTCTGGATGGGAAGCAATTTAAGCAACCTATCTGTAGCCGAATACGAAACCATCAAGACCAAGTACAAGGTCATCGCAAAAGGCTGGATCAACCTGGCTAACCCTGAGTCCGGCTACGATTCAGCAAGCTCTCGCGCAAGCATCGAGCCAAAAGTTGGGGAATACCATGATTATACGGTCTATCTCCAACCAAATCTCTATACAGTTAAGAAAGGTCACAAGTTAGCCCTAGTTTTTAACACCTATGACCCGTCTGATTTAACGGTGGAGCATCCATACGAAGTGACCTTTAAGACAGATTCTATCCAGGCTGCGATTCCAATTGTCGAAAAGACTCGCACCCAAAAGGCAAGCTATCTACCAAGTGCAAGCGATACAGACTATGCAAACCTGCTAGAAGTTGAAGGAGCTGCTCTAGTAGCACCAGAAGTGCACTACAAGGAAGAATATACGCTTCCAAGCCCAGAACATCTTGTCCAACCAAGCCAAGATTTTCCTGAGAAGGTCGTTGAGATGAAGACCGCATCAGCTGCCCAAGAGCAACCTTACCTTGCCCTAGCTGTATCCTATGGCCCTCAATTTGTTTCACCAGGATTGGCAGAAGATCCTCAAGCTCCAACTCCTGCAGTAGAAGGAGGGCATGCGGACTATACGCTCCCTCAAACAGGGAGCAAAGACCATGCTCTGGGTCTCTTAGGGGTGATCAGCCTTACAGCTTCTAGTCTCATCTTTTGGCGCAAAAAGAGAGAAGATGCCTAAGGAGTCCCCGTAGCAAATATTTCTAAAATGACATCTTTTAGTGTAAAATAAAAGTAGAAATGCAGAATCAGTAGTCACTACTGAAAAAGGAGGAAATATGGCACACGTAATCACAGATGCAACTTTTGAACAAGAAACCAGCCAAGGCCTTGTCTTGATTGACTTTTGGGCAACTTGGTGCGGTCCATGCCGCATGCAAGCTCCAATCTTGGATCAGTTGGCAGAAGAAGTACATGAAGATGATTTGAAAATCTGTAAGATGGATGTCGATGAAAATCCAAATACAGCACGTCAATTCGGTATCATGTCGATCCCAACTCTTCTCTTTAAAAAAGATGGACAAGTTGTCAAACAAGTGGCTGGAGTTCATACGAAAGCGCAATTGAAAGAAATCATTGCAGAATTGAGCTAAAATGAAAACTCGTTTTCCAATATGGAAAACGAGTTTTCTTATGCTCTTTATTTCTTTTAAATAGACGCGACACCCATTGACAGCGCTTTCTTATAGTGCTAAAATGAAGCTGTATTTCCTATAAAATTTTTACAGGAAAAAATTCTCCTAGGAAGATGTCGATCCTAGGAGAACATTACATATAAAGGTTATTGGCCTTCTGTATCTTGGGCTACCCAGACACTGACGGAGCGCTCTGCCACTGGGAATTCGGCAGTACCGTCTTCTTGGACTTGGACGGTTTCGCTACAATTTTCTAGGACATCATAGTAGGTGAGGCCTGCGTAGGATGAGCCGATCTCCATGACTTTTGTAGCAGCTTGGTTATTCGAAACCAAGCAGGCGATTGGTGCTGATTCTTCTGTACCTGAACGTGTCCAACCGATGCAATTAGGATCATCGAAGTAGTCCGTTTCTTCCCCATAGGCCAGATCTTTACGAACCCATAAGAGTCGATCGAGGACCCCTTGGAAACTTTCTTGCGCAAATTGGCCCTCGATACCGTAGTAGTCTCCATAGAAGACACAAGGCAAACCAGCTTCACGAAGTAAGATCAAGGCATAGGCTGCAGGCTTAAACCATTCTTCAATGGTAGATTCCAAGGCTTGCCCTCGTTGGGTATCATGGTTGTCCACAAAGGTTACGGCCTGTTCAGGATGATTGAGCGCTAGTGTTCCGTCAAAAATAGTTCGAAGGTCGAAATTTTCACCTTCTTGACTAGCTCGGAAGAGATTTTGGTGGAGGGCCACATCGATCAAGTCGTATAAGTAGTCAATGCTTTCCAAGTACTCATCGTTGGTTTCTGTGTCCCCGTTCCAAAATTCACCAAAGACGTAGAAATCTTCACCATATTTTTTGGTGATATTGTGGATGAAATTCTTCATAAAGAAGGAGTCAATGTGTTTGACTGCATCCAGACGGAATCCCTCAACCCCTGTTGTTTCGATAAACCATTCAGCCCATTGGTCGAGATTTTCTACAACCTCGGGATGTTTGAAATCGATATCGGCGTACATGAGGTAATCGTAGTTTCCGTTTTCCTTGTCAACCAGATCTCCATGGGCCCAACCTTTGTTGTCCCCTTGGATCTGGTAGATCCCACTTTTATTACGTGAAGCATCGTAGTCCGTACCGGTGAAATGGTACCAATGCCAGTGGAAGTCATTATAGGCGCCATTTCGGCCATCAAAGGTGAATTTGGTCCATCCTTGAATGGTGAAAGGTTCGGTAAGGATCTTGTTTCGATCCATCGGATCGACCTCAACGACCTCGAATTCTTCTAAACCATCTGCAGCAGCTTTGTGGTTAAGAACGACATCGGCCATTGGTTGAATCCCTGCATCTTTGAGGGCTTGAATGGCTTGAAGATAATCGTCTTTGAAACCGTATTTGGTACGAACCGTTCCTTTTTGATCGAACTCGCCCAAATCAAAGAGGTCATAGACTCCGTACCCAACGTCATTGTTAGATGTAGCTTTAAAGGCAGGTGGCATCCAGACTTTACGAATACCCAAGTCTGCTAAGTGTTGCGCATCTTCAGCAAGACGCGTCCAGTGGTTCCCATCAGCGGGCAAATACCACTCAAAATATTGCATTAAGGTTTGATTTTCCATTGTTATTTCTTCTTTCATGTGAATGTCCCTATTTTACCAAAAATAGTTGGAT
>NZ_CAUFJQ010000084.1 GCF_959025735.1 uncultured Streptococcus sp. | reverse complement strand
TCGAAGACTTGTGTGTCGATCAAGCAGCGCGTGGGCAAAAGATTGGTGATCAACTCTATCAATTCGCTGTCAGCTATGCCAAGGAAATTGGTTGCTACAACCTAACTCTTAATGTCTGGAATGACAACGAGGGAGCCCTTCGCTTCTACCAAAGACAGGGCATGAAACCTCAAGAAACCGTCATGGAAACCATCTTATAAAACTGATTAAAAAACCGTTGATGCATCTCATCAACGGTTTTTCATATACACATTTGTTACCGCACTTCTGCGTTTACTTTTTCTTCTAGTGATGCTTGGATTTTTTCCATGTAGCGAGCGACTTCTTCATCCGTCAAGCTATCTTCTGGATTTTGGAAGGTCAAGCTGTAGGCCATAGACTTCATGCCAAGTCCTAGTTTTTCACCTGAGAAGACGTCAAAGAGTTTGATAGCTGTCAAACGTTTCACACCTGCAGCTTGAATGGCATCGACTACCTCTTGGTGGGTCACTTCTGCTTTGAGGAGAAGGGCGATATCACGGCTCACTGCTGGGAATTTGGTGATTTCCACAAAGGCTACGGCTGGTTGAAGAGCTGCTTCAATAGCAGATAAGTTCAATTCCGCCACATAGGTTTCTGGGATATCATAAGCCTTAGCTGTTACAGGGTGGACTTGTCCCAAGACCCCAATCACTTGGTCACCAAGTGAGAGCAAGGCTGTACGCCCTGGGTGGAGACTCTTGATTTCAGAAGTTGCTGTATAAGTCACTTCAAGACCCAAGCGAGCAAAGAGTGCTTCCAAAATTCCCTTGGCATAGAAGAAGTCAACTGGAACAGCTGCAGTTTGGAAGTCTTTTTCAGCGACTAAGCCGGTTAAAGCAAAGGCAAAGCTATTGATTTCGTTTGGCAGGTCTTCTTTTGGATTGCCTGTCTGTTCAAAGATTTTTCCGATCTCATAGAGGGCCAAATCTTTGTTCTTACGAGCAACGTTATAAGCTACGGTATCTAAGATCCCTGAAATCATATTTTGACGGAGGACTGAACGATCCACAGTCATTGGCCACATGAGCTCTGTTAAGTTGCTTGGCGATGTAGCAAACTCCACTGCTTTTTCAGGAGTTGTCAGCGCATAAGTGATGATTTCTGTTAAACCAGCACCTTCAGCAATGGTCCGAACTTGGCGACGCAATTTTTGTGTCGCTGTCAATTCACCTGCTGTCCCGTCATCTTTTGGTAGGGTTGCTGGTAATTTGTCATAACCGTAAATCCGAGCAATTTCTTCAAAGAGGTCCGCTTCGATGGTGATGTCCCAACGGCGACGTGGTACGCTGACAGTAAAGGCTTCTGCATTTCCAGAAAGACCAAATCCAAGACGACGGAAGACATCTTCGACATCCGCGTAGGAAAGCTCTGTCCCAAGGACACGGTTAACGTCTGTAAGGGTAGAAGAGACTTCCACATCAGAAGTATCGAGCTGGCCTGCTGAAACGATACCCTTACGAACAGTTGCTCCTGTAAGCTCTGCAATCATGCTCGCTGCCGCATCAAGGGCTTCATTGACAGTTGCCACATTGATCCCTTTTTCAAAACGTGAAGATGATTCAGAACGAAGGTTGAGGCGACCACTAGTTTTACGGATTGATTTACCATTGAAGACAGCTGCTTCAAGGACAACACGAGTAGATTTTTCAGAGATTTCTGTAGCCTCTCCACCCATGACACCTGCGAGGGCCACTGGTTTGTCAGCTACTGTAATCACGAGGTCACTTGTTTCCAACTCACGTTCTTCCCCATCCAAGGTTACCAATTTTTCACCAGCACGCGCTTCACGCACACAGATATCAGTTCCTTCAAAGGTATCCAAGTCAAAGGCATGCATAGGTTGACCAAAGTAAAGCAGGATATAGTTGGTCACGTCAACCACATTATTGATGGGACGGATGCCTTCATTCATGAGGAGGTTTTGCAACCATTGTGGACTTGGTGCGATGGTCACATTGTCCAAGATACGAGCCGCATAATAAGGAGCCTTGTCTGTGTCAATGCTGACAGAAAGAACATCTGCTGCAGCTTGGTCTGTTTCAGTCAAAGCAAAGTCTTTGAAATTGACTGCCTTGTCATAGATCGCTGCTACTTCGTGAGCCACCCCACGCATAGAAAGAGCGTCTGCACGGTTTGGAGTGATCGAAAGTTCGATGATTTCATCATCCAAGTCGAGGTAAGAGAAGACTTCTTCTCCTGGAACAGCATCTTCTGGCAAAATTTGGATGCCATCTGCGAATTCTTTCGGGACAACAGAGTCAGAAATACCCAACTCACCCAAAGAACAGATCATCCCAAGGGATTCCAAGCCACGGATTTTCCCTTTTTTAATCTTGTAGTTGTCCGCGATGCGAGCACCTGGAAGAGCCACCATCACCTTGATGCCTGCACGCACATTTGGTGCTCCACAGACGATTTGACGGGCTTCTTCTTCACCCACATTAACTTGGCAGACATGAAGGTGTGTTTCTGGCACATCTTCACAAGACAAGACTTCTCCGACGACAATTTTTGAGAGACCAGCAGCAGGTGATTCCACACCTTCTACCTCGATCCCTGTGGTTGACATTTTTTCAGCCAACTCCTCTGATGGCACATCCACGTCCACCAATTGTTTTAACCATTTATAACTAACTAACATATGTAAGATACCAAGGGCTAAGCAGAAATCTAGTTATCTTTCCTAGATCTCCATCCACCCTCGTTTTGATCCTTTCATTTTGTGTTTTCCAGCTCGAGGCTGGCTTAGGTAGGTCTCATAGCCTCCCCTTCTCTAGAATAGAAGTTTCTTGTTCCTTCTAGATCAATTTCTTTCTCAACAACCAGTCTGTATCCACGGTATCTCCGGTGATATACTGGTGTTCACTAAATCGTTCAAATCCAAAGCGATAGTAAAAATCTTGCGCCTTAAAGTTGCGTTCCCAGACGCCCAGCCAAGCCCACTCAAAGCCACGGCTCTTGGCTTGATCCAGCGCAAAGGTAAACATTTCCTTGCCATAGCCCTTGCCATGATGTTCTTTTTTGACATAGATGCGCTGGATTTCAAAAGCATTGTCCATCTCTACTGGCTCGGTCTGTGCTTGGCCCCAGTTGATCTTGAGAAAACCACAGATTTCTTGTTCTTCATTGAGGACAAAATAGGTTTCGGATTCTGGATCTAGCAGATCTTTCTCAATTTGCTCCAAAGAGAGCACTGTAGAGAAGTAATCTTCCAAATCTTTCTCAACAATATAGGGACCAAAGGTATCCCCATAGGTTTCCACCTCTAGGTCACGCAGGGTCTGTGCCTGGTCGATTTTTACTCTAACTAACATGATTATTTAAACTGTTCTGAGAAGCGAACATCTCCTTGATAGAAGCCACGGATATCATTGATTCCGTAACGAAGCATAGCCACACGCTCTTGACCAAGTCCAAAGGCAAATCCTGAATAAACTGTTGGGTCAATACCACTCATCTCAAGGACGCGTGGGTGAACCATACCGGCTCCCATGATTTCAATCCAACCAGTTTTCTTACATACGTTACATCCAGCTCCACCACACTTGAAGCAAGAAACGTCTACCTCAACCGATGGCTCGGTAAATGGGAAATAAGAAGGACGCAAACGAATTTGGCGTTCTGCACCAAACATCTTTTGCACGATCAACTGAAGCGTTCCTTGAAGGTCTGCCATAGAAATATTCTTCCCAACGACCAAACCTTCGATTTGATGGAACTGGTGGCTGTGGGTCGCATCATCTGTATCCCGACGGAACACTCGCCCTGGAGAGATCATCTTCAAAGGTCCCTTGCTAAAGTCATGCGCATCCATCGCCCGCGCCTGTACTGGTGATGTATGGGTCCGAAGCAAGATTTCTTCTGTGATGTAGAAGGTATCCTGCATATCCCGCGCTGGGTGATCTTTTGGAAGGTTCATGCGTTCAAAGTTGTAGTAGTCTTGCTCTACTTCAAAGCCGTCCACGACTTGGTAACCCATACCGATAAAGATATCTTCGATTTCTTCACTGGTTTGGGTCAAGATATGACGGTAACCACTAGCAACCGGACGACCAGGAAGGGTCACATCGATGCTTTCGCTAGCTAGTTTCGCTTGGACTTTCTTTTCTTCCAAGAGTTTGGTTGTTTCTTCAAAGACAGCCGTCAAGACATCGCGGGCTTCATTGACGTGTTTCCCGATAACCGGACGCATCTCAGCAGAGACATCTTTCATCCCTTTGAGGATCTCGGTCAAAGATCCTTTTTTCCCAAGGACAGAGACCCTTAGTTCTTGCAATTCTTTTTCATTTTCAGCAGAAATCTGCTTCAAAGCTGCCAGTGTTTCTTCACGAAGCGCTTTTAATTGTTCTTCAATCGTTGACATATTTCCTCCATCATGGTCCCTCTACAGACATAGAAAAAACCACGCGCCAACACCCATATTCGGAGCGTTGACACGCGGTACCATCCGTTTTTT
Source organism: uncultured Streptococcus sp. (assembly GCF_959025735.1). Taxonomy (GTDB): domain Bacteria; phylum Bacillota; class Bacilli; order Lactobacillales; family Streptococcaceae; genus Streptococcus. The sequence continues at coordinate 4,007 of NZ_CAUFJQ010000084.1, read as the reverse complement.
ATCTGTATACCAGACCTTAATTTCTAAATCCTTGCGCAAGTGAATTCACCCAGCTTTCATGCAAAGAGCTTTCAGTCACGGCTCTTCTCCCTGTCGCACTTCCCTTGAGGTACTAGTCTTGCAGATTTCTATTCAATTACTATCTAGTTTATCAGATTTTTAGTTAAAAAACAAGTTAGATGAGACTAATTTCAATAGAAGAAGGAACAGGACGCAATGCATTATCTATTTGCCTGGTCTGCTTCATCTGCTTTCCTTTTCAATAGAAGAGTTGCTGCTTGGTTAAAACCATCACACCAGTTATACCATTTTGCTTCATACTCATCTTGAGGTAAGATACGATTTTTTAAATCCAAGACAGAGTCTATCTTTCTTTCCTCGCAAACTTGCGCATAGAGAGCATACAAGTCATCGCCACCATCTCTATCAAACTCAGCAGAAATCGTATCCCGACCTGCCAATATAGCCTGATAAGCCCTGTGATGGCCGTCTGTAATCAAGAAGCGATTTCCAACTGCAAGAATACTAATCGGATCCATATTGATGATTTCTGCCGACTGATCCAGCATCTGGATATCATGTAACTTCTTTTCTGATAAATATAGTTGGGTCGGATGAAGATCTGTTATCTTGACTTCCATTTCTTTCTCCTCTACCATGAGTAACATAGCTGGTCGTGTGCACTGGTAGACATTTTTAAAGGTCACGATTTAAAGACCTGCCAAAGCAAAATTCCCCTGCCATTCTTGTGATTCGTTTTCTTTTTATTTAATGACTTGTCCAGCATCTTTCAAGACAGATTCTGGAATAGTAATGCCCAATTCATCTGCGACTTTTTTATTGATGACAGATTTTCCTTGGCTAAAGATTTCAACAGGTGTATCCGCAGGTTTTTGACCTTTCAAGATCTTCGCAGCCATTTTACCAGTTGCTACTCCAAGATCATGTTGGTCGACAACGACTGAACCAAGACCACCAGCTTCAACCATGGCTGTCGCACTTGGGAAGATTGGTTTTTTAGCTGTTTTGTTTGCTTCGACAACTGTTGAGAAGGCTGAAGCGATGGTATTGTCGATTGGAACCCAGATGGCATCGACTTTACCAGTCATGACAGAAACTGTTGAAGCAACTTCGTTTGTTGAAGGTACAGAGTAAGGAATCACCTTGAAGCCTGCTTTTTCAGCTAATTTTGTAAATTCTTCTACTTGAGATTTAGAATTATCCTCACTGGTTGAGTATAGGGCACCGATTGTTTTCACATTCGGAGTCAACTCTTTGATCAATTTCAACTGTTGCTCAGTTGGATTGTGGTCAGATACCCCAGTAATGTTGCCACCTGGTTTTTTCAAATCTTTGACCAAGTTTGCGCCGACCGGATCGGTGATAGCTCCCATAACGATTGGTTTGTCTTTGGTTGCACTAGCCAATCCTTGAGCAGATGGGGTTGCAATCCCAATCAAGACTTGGTTATCCTTGTCTACCAATTGTTTACTCATGGTAGCCACCTTATTTTGGTCGCCTTCTGCATTGAGGAAATCAATGTCCACTTTGTCCTTGTCATAACCTTCTTCAGCTAAACCATCTTGAATCCCTTTGTAGATCAAATCAAGCGAAGGGTGGCTGACCAACTGCAAGACACCCACCTTGGCCTTTTCATTGCTGCTTGCTGCCTTGTTATCCTTGCCTGCTGTAGCTGAATAGATCGCTGTCCCAATGACTGCTGCTGCAATCAAACCAATAATTCCCATTAAACGTTTATTTTTCATTTTTAATACCTCTTCTATTTTTTCATTTTCTTCTTTTTTTCCATCATCTAAAGACTGCGACGCCATCGTTTCTTCATATCTTTTCTCCCTTCTCATCTAAAACAAAAAACACGCCCACACATAGCAAAAGCTATGTGAGGACGTGTCATCGCGGTGCCACCTCACTTATGGGAAAAAGATAGTCTCCCCCATATCTCTGTCTTGTCTAGCAACAAGTTGCACGATAAGGTGTGCCAACCGAATTTTTATTGTTTCAAATTCATCTCATCATTAGTCCAATTTCATAAACTGCCGCTACCCACTCTCAGCAACCGTAGGCTCTCTTGAAACTTTCATTTACTACTTTTCTAATTTCTTACATTTTAAAATTTTCTTTCAAAAATGTCAATACTTTTTCTGCATTTTTTTGAAAACGTTCGCATTTTCTATTGAACATCCTCTTGCTTCTTTCTGGGATTTCCTCTCTAATTTTGATATAATTTACTAGAATAAACGCTAGAATGATGAGGAATCCCATGTCTTTTGATGGATTTTTTTTACACCATATGGTGCAAGAATTGAAGGCCGAACTCTTAAGTGGTCGCATTCAAAAAATTAACCAACCTTTCGAGCAAGAATTGGTGCTTCAAATCCGAGGCAATCGGAAAAACCAAAAACTCTTGCTCTCTGCCCATTCTGTCTTTGGACGGATTCAACGGACCCAGACCAACTTTGAAAATCCTGCCTTTCCCAATACCTTTATTATGGTTATGCGCAAATATCTTCAAGGCGCTGTCATTGAAGGGATTGAGCAAATGGAAAACGACCGGATTCTCGAAATCCGTGTCTCCAATAAAAACGAAATTGGAGATGCTATTTCTGTCAGCCTCATGATCGAAATCATGGGCAAGCACAGTAATATTATTCTCCTGGACCGCACCAGCAATAAAATCATCGAAGCCATTAAACACGTCGGCTTCTCACAAAATAGTTACCGAACCATTCTCCCTGGATCAACCTATGTAGCTCCTCCGAAAACCAACGCAGTCAATCCTTTTACAATTGGAGATGAAGCCCTCTTTGCCCTTCTTCACAAGGAAGAGTTAAGCCCCAAAAACCTTCAAAAATGTTTCCAAGGTTTGGGGCGAGATACGGCTCAAGAATTGGCCAAGCGACTTGAGACAGATGAAAAATTAAAGACCTTCCGTGCCTTTTTCGAGGCACCTTCTGAGCCACGCCTAACGACCAAATCCTTCTCGGCTATCCCCTTTGAGGATGCGACCAGTCAAACCTTTGAAACACTTTCTGATCTGCTGGATGACTATTATCGAGACAAGGCTGAGCGCGATCGGGTGCAACAACAGGCCAGTGAATTAATCCGCAAGGTTGAAAACGATCTTGAAAAGAACCGAAAAAAATTAGCCAAACAAGAAGCTGAGTTAGCAGCGACCGACAATGCGGAAGAATTCCGCCAAAAAGGAGAATTGTTGACAACCTTCCTCCATCAGGTACCAAACGACCAAGACCAGGTTGTCCTGGACAATTACTATACCAACGAGCCCATTACCATCCAACTCAACAAGGCCCTGACCCCCAATCAAAATGCCCAACGCTACTTCAAACGCTACCAGAAGTTAAAAGAAGCCGTCAAACATTTGACCATTCTCATTCAAGAAACCAAGGAAACCATTTCTTATCTTGAAACGGTTGAAACAGCCCTTTCTCAAGCGAGCCTAGCTGAGGTGGCAGAAATTCGAGAAGAGCTAATCCAGACCGGCTTTATCAAACGGCGCAACCGTGAAAAAATTCATAAACGGAAAAAACCAGAAAAATACCTGGCTAGTGATGGAAAAACCATCATTTTAGTGGGTCGCAATAATCTGCAAAACGATGAACTGACCTTTAAGATCGCTAAGAAAGATGAACTCTGGTTCCATGCCAAGGATATCCCGGGAAGCCACGTCGTCATTACAGGAAATCTAAATCCATCGGATGAAGTGAAAACCGATGCTGCAGAGTTGGCCGCCTACTATTCCAAGGCCCGTCTCTCAAACCTGGTCCAAGTTGATATGATCGAAGCCAAGAAACTCAATAAACCAACTGGTGGAAAACCAGGCTTTGTCACCTACACCGGCCAGAAGACTCTGCGGGTCACCCCAGAAGAAGAAAAAATCAAAGCCATGAAACTAACAGACTGATTTCAAAAATAAAAGAGAGTGGGACAGAAATCGGTAATTCGTTAGAATTCGATTTCGTCGTCCC
>NZ_CAUFJQ010000083.1 GCF_959025735.1 uncultured Streptococcus sp. | reverse complement strand
CGCGAAATGCAGCTGATTCGTGATTATGAATTCTTGATGGCGGATTACCGAGAAGAGAACCAAGCACGTCTGGAAAAGGTCATGGCGGAGATGGATTCACTCAATGCTTGGGAGATCGAGAGTCAGGTCAAGACGGTCCTTTCAAAGCTTGGTATTGAAGATTTGAACGCCAAAGTTGGAGATCTATCTGGAGGCTTACGTCGTCGGGTCCAACTGGCCCAAGTTTTGCTGTCTCATCACGACCTGCTCTTACTAGATGAGCCGACCAACCACCTAGACATTGATACTATCGAGTGGTTGACCAATTTCTTGAAGAACTCTAAGAAAACCGTGCTCTTCATTACTCACGATCGCTATTTCTTGGATAATATTTCGACGAGGATCTTTGAGCTGGATCGAGCTGGCTTGATCGAGTATCAGGGCAACTACCAGGATTATGTCCGTTTAAAGGCTGAGCAAGACGAGCGTGATGCTGCCCTTCTTCATAAGAAGCAGCAACTCTATAAGCAGGAGTTGACCTGGATGCGGCGTCAACCTCAGGCGCGTGCGACCAAGCAACAAGCGCGGATCAATCGGTTCCATGATCTTAAGCAAGACTTGTCTGGTCAAAGCAACCAGACGGATTTGGAGATGAACTTTGAGACCAGCCGAATCGGAAAGAAAGTCATCGAGTTTAAAGATGTGAGTTTTGCTTTTGAAAACAAGCCAATTTTACAGGACTTTAACCTCTTGGTGCAAAACAAGGATCGCATCGGGATTGTCGGGGATAATGGTGTCGGCAAATCGACCTTGCTCAATTTGATCGCTGAGCGACTACAGCCACAGTCAGGGCAAGTCATCATCGGTGAAACCGTGCGGGTGGCTTATTTCTCTCAACAGATCGATGGCTTGGATGAGAGTAAGCGCGTGATTAATTTCCTCCAGGAAGTTGCTGAGGAAGTGAAGACGACCGTTGGGACGACATCAATTGCAGATCTCTTGGAGCAATTTCTCTTCCCACGTTCCATGCACGGAACCTTGATCGAAAAACTCTCCGGTGGTGAGAAGAAGCGGCTCTTTCTCTTAAAACTCTTGATTGAAAAACCCAATGTGCTTCTCCTCGATGAGCCGACCAATGACTTGGATATCGCTACCCTGACAGTTTTGGAAAACTTCCTTCAAAACTTTGGAGGTCCCGTTATTACCGTTAGCCACGACCGCTATTTCCTAGACAAGGTTGCAAGCAAGATTCTGGCTTTTGAAAACGGGGGCATTCGGGAGTTCTTTGGCAATTATACGGATTACCTGGATGAAAAAGCCTTTGAAGCAGCTCAAGTAACGGCCAGTCACAAGGTTGAAAAAGAGAAACCTGTCAAGCCAAAAGAAGAGAAGAAACGCATGAGCTACATGGAAAAGCAAGAGTGGGCAAGCATTGAAGCAGATATCGAAGCCATTGAAAATCGGATCGCAGAGATTGAAGTGGAAATGAATGAAAACGGCTCTGACTTTGGCAAATTGTCAGCCCTTCAAAAAGAATTGGATCAGGAAAATGAGCGATTGCTTGAGAAGTACGATCGCTATGAATATCTGAGCGAATTAGATGAATAAGGAGGCCCTATGAATCAATTGAACCGGATATCCCTTGGGATTTCAGCCACTATTTTTACTATTATCGGTATCGTCTTGTTTATCAATCCGATTGAGCACATCGGCTCATTTAGCTGGTTGATTTCCTGTGGTTTCTTTTTAATCTCCCTTTCGCGTTTTTCACGCTATTACCGATTGCGTCAGGCTGGTATCATTCAGCAGCAACAGCTCTTTCACAGTATGGTCGCCTTGGTTTTTGCGGTCTACTTACTGCTTTATGGCTACAAGACTTTGCCGATTGTCTTTCCAGTCACTTTAGGAATTTGGCTCATCTACCGTTCGATTTTGAACTTCCGAAAAGCCAATTTCTACTCGAGGAAGGTTGAGGAACTGTCCAAGCGTTATATTTTCTTTGCCTTGCTACAGCTCTTCATAGGTTTATTCTTAATCGTTAGCCCACTCTCGATAAGTGTCTTTCTTTTAAATATTATTGGCTTGATTTTCCTCATTTTAGGATTGCAATCCTTTAGTCTCTTGTTAAAAAGTTAAGAAAAGTTACGTGCAAACCTTTGCGTTTGATAAAAAGTCTGATATAATAGAACTGTAAGTGTTTACAAGTTTGAAAGGAGTTACAGATGTCTAAAAAAATTATTGGGATTGACCTTGGAGGAACTTCAATTAAGTTTGCCATCCTGACATTGGATGGGGAAGTTCAAGAAAAATGGTCTATTAAAACAAATATCTTGGATGAAGGTAGCCATATCGTAGATGATATGATCGAATCCATCGCGCATCGTTTGAAGATGCTTGAGCTTGATGCTTCTGAGTTCCAAGGAATTGGAATGGGTTCACCTGGTGTCGTTGACCGTGAAAAAGGTACAGTTATCGGTGCCTACAACTTGAACTGGAAGACCCTTCAACCAGTCAAAGAAAAGATCGAAAGTGCCCTTCATATTCCATTCTTTATCGATAATGATGCCAACGTTGCTGCTTTGGGTGAACGTTGGAAAGGGGCTGGTGAAAACCAACCAGATGTTGTCTTCATGACACTTGGTACGGGTGTCGGCGGTGGTATCGTCGCTGAAGGTCGTCTCTTGCACGGTGTACGTGGAGCTGCTGGTGAGCTTGGCCACATCACTGTTGACTTTGATGATCCAATCCAATGTACCTGTGGTAAAAAAGGCTGTCTTGAAACGGTTGCATCTGCAACTGGTATCGTTAACCTCACTCGTCGCTACGCAGATGAGTACGAAGGGGATTCTCAATTGAAAGTCTTGATCGACAACGGAGAAGAAGTAACAGCTAAAACGGTCTTTGACCTGGCAAAAGAAGGCGATGCTCTTGCTTTGATCGTCTACAAGAACTTCTCACGTTACCTTGGACTTGCTGCAGCCAATATTGGTTCAACCTTGAACCCGTCTAAGATCGTTATCGGTGGTGGGGTATCTGCTGCTGGAGACTTCCTCTTGGATGGTGTGCGCAAGGTCTTTGAAGAAAACTCATTCCCACAAGTACGTGAATCTACTCAATTGGCGCTTGCTACTTTGGGAAATGATGCGGGTGTCATCGGTGCCGCATCCCTTGTATTACAATAAGATGAAATGGAGATCTGGCTCGTGCTGGGATCTCCTTTTTTTCTGTCTCCTGTGATATAATGAAGACAATACTGGATTCAAGGAGAGTATATGACAAAAGCAGATACCATTTTTAAAGAGTATATTCGGAAAATCATGGAAGAAGGTGTTTGGTCTGAACAGGCCCGACCTAAATACAAGGATGGTAGAACGGCCAACTCCAAGTACATCACGGGAGCCTTTATGGAGTTTGATCTCTCAAAAGGCGAGTTTCCTATCACCACCCTTCGTCCCATCGCGATTAAATCAGCCATCAAAGAGATGCTCTGGATCTACCAGGATCAGTCGAATAGCTTAGACCTGTTAGAAGATAAATACAATGTCCACTACTGGAATGACTGGGAAGTAGGGGATAGTCGTACTATTGGTCAACGCTATGGTGCTGTGGTCAAAAAGCATGACATTACGAATAAAATCCTCAAACAATTAGAAGCCAATCCTTGGAATCGCCGCAATATTATCTCGCTCTGGGATTATGATGCCTTTGAGGAGACCGACGGACTCTTACCCTGTGCTTTTCAGACAATGTTTGACGTGCGTCGGGTTGATGGAGAGATTTATTTAGATGCGACCCTGACCCAGCGTTCAAATGATATGTTGGTAGCCCACCATATCAATGCCATGCAATATGTAGCGCTACAGATGATGATTGCCAAGCACTTTGGCTGGAAGGTTGGAAAGTTCTTTTACTTCATTAATAACCTTCATATTTATGATAATCAATTTGAACAGGCGGAAGAGTTACTCCGTCGGGAGCCTTCAGATTGTCAGCCACACTTGGTCTTAAATGTGCCAGATGGAACCAACTTTTTTGACATCAAAGCAGAAGATTTTGAACTGGTCGATTATGACCCAGTGAAGCCACAGTTGAAGTTTGATCTTGCGATTTAGTGATAAACCAAGGTTTTTTGATGCCCTGATCTATGGGTGAAATCCTTTTAGATTTAAAATAATTCTAGCTAAAAATTTTTACTCATTTTTGAGTCAAAATATTTTGAATATCGTTCGGGTTTTGTTAAAATAGAAAAGGTTTGGAAAAACTAAACAATTTAAAAAAGAATGTTAATTTATAGATAAATATGGAGGTCCATTAGATGGGGAAAGACTTATTTAATGATCGTATTAGCAGATTCTCAATTCGTAAATTGAATGTGGGTGTTTGCTCAGTACTTTTGGGAACACTTGTCATGGTTGGGACAGCAGCAAGTGCAGCCGCAGAAGAAAATACAAATACGACAAGTGAAAGTGTAGCAGCAGTTGCAACAGCGTCAGAAGCGCCTGAAGCGTCAACAGCTACAGCAACTTCAGCAACATCAACAGCTGCAACGACATCGACTTATGATGCAAACGCAGCAATCACTGCACCAGCTACATCAACTGCTGCAGCAACATCAACAGCACCTGCTTCAACTAGTGAAGCAAGTAGCACAAGCACAGCAGCATCTGCAGCCTCGACTGCACCAGCAACATCAACCGCTGCAACACCTAGTTTAGAAGTTGCTACACCAGAAAACAAGGCAACAAAAGCAGCTACAACAGATAAGAAAGAAGAAGTGGCTGCAGGTGTCGAAGCACCAGCTACTGAAACACCTGCTGTGACAGCAGAAACTTCTGGTCCTAAACGTCGTACTCGTCGTGCTCTCGGCGATGCCAATGATCCAAGCTTAATCGGGGATGACGTTGTAGACGCAACATCAACTCCAAAGGTAGAAAAACCAGGATATACAACAGACCTTGACGCAAAATCTTTGACTAGCCAGATTACATGGTTGGACTTTGGAGATGTAGCCAACTGGACAGGAACCACTACGACATTAGTACCTGCCAGCGAAACTAAACCAACTGAAAACTTACAAGAGAAAATGGCTCTTCAAGTTGGAGCTACCTATACTAAGGAAATCATGCCTGGATATGTGGTGACCATCAAAGTTAAGTCTTTGAAACCCTTCCAAGCAACTGAAATCTATAAGAAGCGACTAGAAAGCCAAGGAGCTACTGACGCAGAAAAAGCAACCTATGATCCAAATGCTCGAAACGGTTTTGTCAATAATTCAAGTTCACCTACTTCTAAGTTACATTTCAATAACGGTGATGAGGCCATGATTACCGCAGAGCCTCAAAATGGTTATACCGAAGTTAAACATGAAGGAATTGATACCAAAGCCAAGAAGACAACCATTGCTTCAGCGATAAATGGTGGAAATATTGGTGTGCAATTTGAAATTTCTGCCACCTTCCGTGGTAAAGTTGTTAAACCGGCTATTGTAATGGCTGATGGTGAGTCTGCCAACCCTGGTGAATTTGTTATGTTCACTACCAACGGACAAGGTTGGCAACATCTTGGAGAATGGAAAAAAGATTATAGAAGATATAGTGTACCGTACATGATACAAGATACGGATAATCTTTTTGGCCCTAACCCTACGACTACTATTAATGGTAAATCATTCTACGGAATTAACCTTAACCAACTTCGCGGGTCTAATCAAGTTGGCCCAGATAAGAAACCAGTCGCTTGGAAGTATTTTGGGAACCCTGACCAAGTAACTGGTGGTCTTGGGACTGGTGTCTTTGGGCCAAATATTTCTGCAGGCGATTCCTCTGTTCCCCTTGTTATGACGCGTGGAGCATCTGAAGTGGGACTTTACATCGCTTCGGGTGGTAAACAGTCTGCTATGCTAGGATTCTTCCCACTTGATGAAGGGGATGCTCCTGAGTCATATGGTAAAGCAGTCCATACCATTGCAACTGTTGACGGTGTTACTGGAGCTAAAGTAAATCAGCCGTATCTTGGTAACGTGAGCCCAGATATGGATGAGAATACGACTCTCGACTGGTTCGGTGATGATAAGGCAACTACGGCCGATGAAGGAATTAACCAATTGCTTCCGGATGAACTCAAAGGGACAACCAATGAGATGATCAAGATGGATCGTACACGCCCAGGTAACTACAAAATGTCAGTTCAAGCCCATTTGGATGGAGCTTCAGAAGCACATATCTATGGTTGGGTAGACTTTAACCAAAATGGTAAATTTGACGAGGATGAACGCTCAAATCTCGCTACAATCACACAAGATGGCACTGTTGAGTTGACCTTTGCAAATAGCAAGACTTATATCGACCCTAGCGTTAAAGAACTAGGTGCTCGTGTTCGTATTGCCAAGAAAGCTAACGAGATTGAGAGCCCAACTGGTATGGCCCTCTCAGGGGAAGTGGAAGACTTCAGAACTCAAATTACGCACCCACCAAAAGGGGAATTCAAGGAAACAAGTGGTCCTCAAGGGGCGAAGCAAACTGCAACTGTAACCTTTACAGCACGTGGAGAACACAAGTATGAGCTTAATTCTAGTGCCGTTATTGACGAAACGGTAGAACCATACATCGTTGATAAAGATGGCAACCGTGCTACTCTTGATGGGGACGGTTACTATGTCGTTCCAGGACAAGGTAAGTACAAGATTACTGCCAACGGTAAAGATGTCGATGTTGAATTTATTCCTGAAGATAACTTCCTTGGAACAGCTGATGGTATTTCTATCCGTCGTTCAGATAACAACGGTTATGATACTGGTTGGTCAACAAAATTCCCAGATCAAGAAGCAAACATTAATGGTCAGTTGAATACCATGGATGGTCAATACGTTCCAACAGTCACTCCAATTGAAATCGAAGGAGTTGACAAAACTTCGACGGATGTTCAAGGGGCGACTCAAAAAGAAACTCCGACCTTTAACACAACTGAGACTAACTCAAATGGTGACAAGATTGCAATCACTCCAAGTGCAGAATATCCTGCTAAGTTGGTGGATCCTGCCACAGGTCTCACTACTGATGCGCCATCTGTAACAGTTGAAGGGGAAGGAACTTATACGATTAATCCTTCAACGGGTGAAGTAACCTTCACTCCAGATCCAAGCTTTACTGGTACAGCAAAAGGTGTGGAAGTTACATTGTCAGCGCCAGTTGGTAGAAACAAAGATGGTAAGATCCAACAGGATTACATCAAGACTGCAACAGCTAAGTACACACCAACAGTCACACCAATCACAGTGACTCCTACAGACAAGGTTTCTGCGGATGTTCAAAACGTTCCTCAAACCCAAACACCAACCTTTGATTTGAGTAATGATAAGACTGCTGAAATCACAAGCAAGAAATTGGTGGATCCAGCAACTGGTCAACCAACTGATGAAACAACAGTGACAGTAGCAGGTGAAGGTAGCTATACTATCGACCCAACGACTGGAGCAGTAACATTTACGCCAGAAAAAGACTTTGTTGGTACTGCAAAAGGAGTAACTGTTCAGGCAACTGCTACGATTACAAATGCTAATGGTAAGACTGCAACCATTACTTCAGATGCGACCTACACACCAACTGTTGTGCCAGCAGTTCCAACTGCAAACCCTGCAACTTCTAAAGATGTTCAAGGTGCGACTCAAACCGGTACACCAACCTTTGCAGGAACAACTGTTCAAGTAAATGGTGAAGATAAAGCTATTACCATAAAAGACAATAGCTACACATTGCTAGATAAAGATGGTAACGAAGTTTCAACGACACCAGCTTATGCGGCAGACGGTACAACCGTGATCGGTAACTTCACAATCGACCCAGCAACTGGTCAAGTAACTTTCACACCGACTGATAAATCATACACTGGTGCAGTCACACCAGCCAAGGTTCAAGCTGAAAGCTCAAACGGTATTAAGGTGGATACAACTTACACACCAGAAATCGTTCCAGTAACCCCAACAGCAACATCAGCTGAAACAAAAGATGTTCAAGGTGCCACTCAAACAGGTAAACCTGAATTCAAGGGTGGAACTGTAACGGTTGATGGCGTTGAAAAGACTGTTGAAATCAACGAAGATGTTCCAGCAACATTTGATGATGGCTCAACAACTAAGACCGTAGACGGTGTTGGTACTTACACAGTAGCAGCAGACGGTACTGTTACATTTGTACCAGAAAAATCATTTGTCGGAACTGCACCAGCCGTGACCGTTGTCCGCGAAGATAAGAACGGAACCAAAGCTTCTGCAACATACACACCAACAGTATTGCCAGTAACACCAACAGCTACACCAGCTGAAACAACTGATATTCAAGGTGCTACACAAACTGGTAAACCTGAATTCAAGGGTGGAACAGTAACAGTTGATGGCGTTGAGAAAACTGTTGAAATCAACGAAGATGTTCCAGCAACATTTGACGATGGCTCAACGACTAAGACCGTTGATGGTGTTGGTACTTACACAGTAGCAGCAGACGGTACTGTTACATTTGTACCAGAAA
>NZ_CAUFJQ010000082.1 GCF_959025735.1 uncultured Streptococcus sp. | reverse complement strand
TCAGGCACTCGGAATTATTGAGACCTTAGGCTCAATAATTAGTCATGGAACTTCTACGAAGTTCGCTGACGTCCGTACTCACTTAAGGAAAGTTTTTAAGAGGACTTTGTCTTCAATCTGAAACGAACTCGATTTTCCATCGAGTTCGTTTTTTTATTGTTCTTTGGTTAATGAAAAACGGAAATCATTGTATTTGTTGTAGTCAAATGGTGTATTGGTGGCCGTTGTGAAAACAATAGGTGTATAGTGTCCTTCTTCTAAGATAAAACCAGGTTCGAGTCGGAAATCAGCGACACCTAAGCCTGTGATCCCAGGGAGCAAGGCATCAGCCCCATCAAGACCTTCAGCATCCCAATAGTAGATATTTCCAGTTGCTTGGACAGCTCTTGCCGTATAGGTCGCTGTCCGAGTCGGTTCGCTATCATTTTTGAAACTTACCACTGTTGTTACATCCCCATTGGCATCGACGGTCATTTTAATCGAATCCGCTTGTGGACTAGATCCTACCCAAGTTCCCACCAGTTCTGCAGGGACAGTAGCTTGCGTCGTAGTAGACGCATTCTCGGTCTTACCAGAGTCTTTTGCAGCTGTCGCGCTACTGGCTTGAGTCGAAGAGCTAGCTGTATCGTTTGCCTGAGAGGAAGATGCCGCACTCTTTTTGCTATTACTTTTGGCTTTTTTCTCTACCTTACTGGTAGATGCTTTTTCGGATGAGGAAGCTGTTTTTTTATCCTTAGCACCACAACCACCGAGAGCTAGACCAAGTGAAGCAGCCACCAGAACAGCGGCACTCCAACGGAAGATTGATTTTTTCATACGATCACCTCTTTATCTTTCTGACTCCCATTATACTCCAATTGTTACAAAAATCAAGTTTTTTTGTAACAATTGTAATTTTTTTGTAACATATTTTTCCATTTAAAACACCAATCGCAATAGGGCGATCAAGACAATTCCAAACAAAACGGTTCCCATAAGGTTTTTGTAACGAAAGGCTACAAAGAGACTGGGAATGGTCACTACTAGGTCCAACCAGTGAAACTGCGGAAGGCTTCCAATTTTCCCATCTACTAAGCTTGATAAAACCAAGGCAAAGATGATGGAAATGGGCAGGTATTTGAGAAAGCGGGTCACAGGAGCCGGCAGTCCCTTGTATTTGACTAAGAGGAAGGGCAGGATCCGAGGAATCCAGGTAACGAGGGCTGAGGCCAGAATGGCCATGAAGATATAACTATTCACGCGCATCGCAGACCACCCCCACAAAACAGCCGATCAAAGTCGCAGCTAGCACAGCTAGCGGTTGCGAAACAAAAAAGAGTAAGAGAAAGAAACTCACTGCTACTGCTAACAGCACCATGAGCATGGTCTTGGTCTTTTCTGTCAGTTGCATTCCTTGAAACTGGGCTGCAAAAATCCCAATAAACATAGCCACTAAAGCGAAATCAAGTCCAAAAGCCTTTGGATCAGGTAGGAGAGATCCTAGAGCTGTTCCGATAACCGTCGCACTGATCCAGGCCACATAGCCTACTAGATTGTTCCCATGCATCCAAGGAACTGTTATGGTATCCGTCTTTAACTTCTCGCTCAAGTAGACCCCATAACTCTCATCAGTCAGGAGGCTTCCAATCCCAATGGTATGAGCGAGACTAGCATCCTTAAAGTCAGACGACGTATGCAGACTCATCAACATATTACGGAGATTGATCAAACAAACCGTCAAGGCCATATTCAAGATCGAAGAATGGGCCGCAATCAGAGAGATCATCGCAAACTGAGCCGCCCCAGCATAGACCAAGATACTCATCAAGGCCATCTCCAAAGGAGAAAGATAGGGAGATGCCACCACACCACAAGCCAGGCCAATACTGATATAGCCCAAAGCCGTCGGTAGCGCGTCCCTCACCCCCTGCCAAAAATCTTTTTCCACTCTCTCACTCCTTTCTAAATCATTGACCTCTATTATAACACAAGAAAAAAGGTTGAAAAAGGACCAATGAGAGACTCAATCCATTTCTACTGCCCTTATATTTTAAAATCTTAATTAGCCTTCCAATCGTATATTATAGATAAAATTGTAAGGGTTACAAAAACGATCATAAAAATGATGTAGAGAATAAGAAAGAAAAGAGCCAACCTTTTATACAGTTTATCTTTATTACAAAAACGTTCAACATAAGACTCTTTTGGATTTTGAGGATTATACCAGACGGTCATAGTAGATCCTTTGGGAAAGGCTTCTTCTAAAACGTTTGTATAGGAGACCATTGAGTTTCTAGAAATCACTAAATTTTCACTTAAAAGATCCGGTGTATCAGCTACAGCCTTCCGACTCATCCAAGGGGCCGATTTCACCACGGTCCAACGATATTCCAGTTGTCTCTTATATGCCATTCCATCAACAATGTATTCGACAATTGGTGGATTTACCTGTTGTGCATATGCATACCCAACAACAATACCATCAAGCCGTTCTGTTGCTAGATTTTTCCTTCTTGCAAAACTCTTAGAAATGCAGGAGTAGATGAAAAAAACAGTTAGGAAAAAGATAGACCCGCCCCCTATTGCAAAAAGAAATATAATATATACTGGCATTTTTCTACCTCCTATTTTTAAGAATATTAAAAGCTATCAAATCTTTCTTACTCACCATTTTCCACTTCTTGAGATATGATCTCTATCATATCATTCCATTTATGAAGTTGGTAATCAAATTTAAACATAAATATCACTAAAAAACTAATGAGCAAAAAGAGGACTGCAATGGTTTCATTGCCAATCACAAACAAAAGAATCGCGGCTACAGTTAGGAACCTAAAAAGATTAAGAATACAGGTGAAGTACACCCTACGTCTCTTCAAAGACCTGATCAACTTTTTCCCTTGATTCTCCTCTAACTTGGATGTCTGTAATTTCAGACTCGCATGGTAATATCGAATGATCCACGCAGCAAGAAAGTAAGAGAAGACACCTAAAACTGGAATCGTTCCAAGTCGGACCAACTGATTGTCAAATAGTCCAGCTTCCGCTAATCCATCCGAAATTTTGTGGATAATAAATAATGTGACTGGAAGCAGTAGATAAGACCAGTTAGTAGGAGAAGATGTTTCTTCTAGTAGGACTTTTTCCTCCCAATCAAAATGATAATTCTTGTTTTTCCATATTCCTAAATTAATCATTGTTGGCATAATAACCTCTTTTTCATTCTCCTTGTATATTTTCTAAAAACTCTATCAGTATCAATATGAAAAAGATTTACCGTTATAATACTTTTGAATCTCATCAAACTGAGAGATTTTCGTATCTTTATTTTCTACACTCAGTTCTTTAGGCAGATAAGCATAGTCGTACACAGAGGAACCTAATGTAAGAAATTCTGTTTCTAGATCTATCAGTTCTTTCCCATTCGTAATCACACCATTCTCAGAATTGATCACTTTATAAGCAAAACCTTCTGGTTTTGAAAAGAGTTTAAATGCAGTCGGATAGGATGCTTTTAAATTGATATTACCTTTGTAAGATTCATCCTTCCAAAAACCATTATAAAAGGGATGAACTCCAGCAGTGTAGCCTTTACGGGTAGATATTGAGAGATACACTCTATTTTTCTCATTCACGTCTTCTTCCGTTATTTCTTTATCAATTTTAAGGGTTTTAAGATTAAGCAAGAAATAACGTGACTGAGTTTGCTTCATAATTTTAATGATAGCGTAGTCATTCCCATTCATTTTTCGAAGTGTAGGGAAAGGACTATAGAGCTCAAAATCATCGTTTTTTACATACTCCACCATCATCTTCCAAAGATCGACTTCCTTTCGTTTCGCCTTACTCCCTGTCAAATCATAAATCTCTAAATGGGCATATTCATCCGACTTCATTTTTTTCGATGGAATAACACCCCTCACTCTGTTTCTTTGTCTAACCAAATAATTAGAGTTCACCTCAACCCAATCTGATGAATCAGGAGACTTCAAAGATTTCTTCCGTTCTTTTTCATCAAACTTCCATTCGACCACAAGCCCATTTTTATTATGGATAAATTGGAAATCTTTAATGTCAGATTTTGCATTATAGATTGAAAATTCGTAGGACTCTGTACTCTTATCACTTTTTTCAATTTTCTTTTGTGATTCGCATCCTGCAGCCAGTAGCAAACAGACCGCAAAGACAAGCATCGTGCCAATTCTATATTTAGATCTCTTTTCTTTTTTCATCTCTCTTCTCTCTTCCACCTCAGTTTCATTCCCTCTATCATATCGAATTTTCTTGCTAATCGCAAATCCCTTACTAGTTGGTGAGATCCCAACAAAAAAGCCATTGGAATCGCACATCCAATTGGCTCCTTTTTCTTATTCAATTCCTTCAAAGGCTAGGCTTGGTTTGGCATTGAGGTCCCAGCCTGCAAAGTTTTCTTTGTTCCATTCGCTGACGCTAGCATAGGCAATCATCCCTGCATTGTCCCCGCAGAGACGTAGAGGCGGAATGATGACCTTGACATCTGTGATGTCAGAAGCCAAGCGTTCACGGAGACCTTGGTTGGCTGCGACTCCACCCGCAACGACTAGGGTCTTGACTGGATATTTCTCCAAAGCCTTCTTGGTCTTGGCCATGAGAATGTCTAAGACAGCTGCTTGGAAACTCGCTGACAGGTCTGCATTTGAGAGGCTTTCTCCTTTTTGCTGGGCATTATGGTGCAGATTGATAAAGGCCGATTTGAGCCCTGAAAAAGAAAATTCCAGATTGTCTTCCTTGATCATGGCCCGTGGGAAATCGTAGATATCAGCCCCTTGGTGGGCTAACTGATCAATCTCACGTCCTGCTGGATAGGTCAAGCCCATCACGCGCCCGACCTTGTCATAAGCCTCTCCTACAGCATCATCACGGGTCTCTCCGACGATCTTATAATCACCCGCTTCACTGACGTAGACTAGTTCTGTATGTCCTCCACTCACCAGCAAGGCCAAAAGCGGAAACTCTAAGGGCTCGACGCTTTGAGCGGCCATCAAATGCCCTGCCATATGATTGACAGGAATCAAAGGAAGTCCATGCGCCCAGGCAAAGGCCTTGGCTGCAGCTAGGCCGACTAAAAGAGCTCCAACTAGGCCTGGACCGTAGGTGACAGCCACAGCTGTGACATCGGCTTCAGTGATGCCAGCTTCTTCCAGGGCTTCTTCAATACAAGCGGTGATGACTTCCACATGGTGACGAGAGGCTACCTCAGGTACCACCCCACCAAAACGCTTGTGACTTTCGATTTGACTGGCAATGACATTGGACAAGAGTTGGTCGTCATTTTTCAAGACAGCCACACTGGTCTCATCACAAGATGTCTCAAAAGCCAAAATATATCTATCTTTCATTCGGGTTCCTCTTCATGATCACAGCATCCTCTATGGGATCGTGATAGTAGTTTTTCCTCCGTGCAATTTTTTCAAAATGCATTTTTTCGTATAGGCCTTGGGCCGGTTGATTGGACACGCGCACTTCTAAGAAAATCTCTTTTTGGTCCGGCAACTGCGCGAGTAACTGCTGAGCTAGGCCTTGGCCTTGAAAGGCGCGCTTGACCGCAATCTGTAGGACCTCTGCTTCATAGAGAGTCTCTTGAATGGCGACAAATCCAAGGACTTGTCCTTCATCCACAGCTAGGAAATAGGAGGTCGATTCCTGCTCTAAATCGGCTTCAATCTGCTCCAACTTCCAGGGACTCGCTTCATAGACATCTTCCATGACAGCGAGAATGGCAGCCGCATCCTGGCTGCTCCCTTTCTTGATTGTTCCTTTCATCATAGACGCTTGATGTAAGAGGTCGTTGTTTCCGTGTGGTCTTTGAGCCAATTTTCCTCTGCTTCGACCCGTTTGAGATAATGAGGGACAAAATCATGGAGGCTAGCAGTCGCTTGTTTGAGACCGAGACGTCCGATTTTCACTGCATCTGGCAAGGTTTCATAGTAAGTAGCCCTTGGCAGGCTAGAGGCGATCTGCTCCTTAAAGGCCGTGACTTCTCCGACAAAGGTGACCTGCTCACTCGTCGCTGCATGCTCTAGGACTTCCTCAAATGGAAAATACCCTTCTGGTGCGACCAGCTGATCATCTTGGTAAAAACCTGCATAAACGTTGTTCCGACGGGCATCCATGACAGGCACTACCAAACCTTCTAGATCATCTGGCACTAGGGCTAAGAGGCTCGAAACCCCGACCAATTCAATTCCTAAGGTATGAGCCAAGGTCTTTGCGGTTGCGACCGCAATGCGCAGTCCAGTGTAACTCCCAGGACCTTCTGCCACCACGATCCGGTCCAAGTCCTTGGGTGTCAAGTCGATTTGTTGCATCAAAAAATCGATGACCGGCATCAAGGTAATACTATGATTCTTTTTAATGGTTAATGTTGTTTCTGCAAGTAGAGTCTCATCTTCTAAAATCGCTACAGAAAGAGCCTTACTCGAGGTATCAAATGCTAATAATTTCATTTCCTACTCCTCTTGAACTGGATTATATTATACTACAAATTCCCTTCAAATCCCAGCGAAACTCTCCTCTAGAACGCAGGATTTTCCTATCCAAAACCGCTTAAAAGCTTCTCTATTATAGGTCTTTGCCTTTCTGACTTTTCCAGTCTATCTTTTACTTACAGGCGAATTTATGATATAATAATAATTAATTGTATCGAATCAGGTCCACTAGTTGCGAGTAGGAAACTCTAGTGATTGCACTCCTTCGCAGCTAACAAATAGACCGAAATAATGAAAGGAAAATTACTTCATGATTTACAAAGTTTTTTATCAGGAAACAAAAGACCGGAACCCTCGTCGTGAAACCACGCATGCACTTTATCTCGATATTGATGCACCAAATGAACGCGAAGGACGTATCCAAGCACGTCAATTGGTTGAAGCAAACACAGATTTCAACATTGAATTTATCACACCACTTTCTGAGCAACACCTTGCTTACGAGAAAGAGTCAGGTGCTTTTGAACTAACGGAGTACTAATCCATGGCTTATACCTTAAAACCTGAAGAAGTTGGTGTATTTGCCATTGGTGGCCTTGGAGAAATCGGGAAAAATACCTACGGGATCGAATACCAAGATGAAATCATCATTGTCGATGCCGGGATCAAATTTCCAGAAGATGACCTCCTTGGGATCGACTATGTAATCCCGGATTACTCTTATATCGTTGACAATATCGATCGCGTCAAAGCGGTTCTCATTACCCACGGACACGAAGACCACATCGGTGGGATTCCCTTCCTTTTGAAGCAAGCCAATGTCCCTATCTACGCTGGACCTTTGGCGCTTGCCTTGATCCGTGGAAAATTAGAAGAGCACGGCCTTCTTCGTGATGCCAAACTCTACGAAATCAACCAAAACACTGAGCTTCAATTTAAAAATCTTAAAGCAACCTTCTTCCGTACGACTCACTCGATTCCAGAACCTTTGGGGATTGTGATTCACACCCCTCAAGGAAAGATTGTCTGTACCGGAGACTTCAAATTCGACTTCACACCTGTTGGAGAACCGGCTGACCTCCATCGTATGGCGGCCCTTGGGGAAGAAGGCGTTCTCTGCCTGCTCTCAGACTCAACCAACGCAGAAGTCCCAACCTTTACCAACTCTGAAAAAGTGGTTGGCCAATCCATTATGAAGATCATCGAAGGCATCCACGGGCGCATCATTTTTGCTTCCTTTGCTTCGAATATCTTCCGTCTTCAACAAGCTGCTGAGGCAGCAGTTAAGACAGGTCGTAAGATCGTCGTCTTTGGACGCTCGATGGAAAAAGCCATCGTCAACGGAATCGAGCTTGGCTATATCAAGGTCCCTGCTGGAACCATTATCGAGCCAAATGAGATCAAAGACTATGCGGCCAATGAAATCCTGATCATGTGTACAGGAAGCCAAGGAGAGCCAATGGCAGCCCTCTCTCGGATTGCCAACGGAACGCACCGCCAAGTGCAACTCCAACCAGGAGATACCGTGATCTTCTCTTCTAGTCCGATTCCTGGAAATACAACCAGTGTGAATAAATTGATCAATACGATTTCTGAAGCGGGTGTAGAGGTCATTCACGGGAAGATCAACAACATCCATACTTCTGGACACGGGGGGCAACAAGAACAAAAACTTATGCTCCGCTTGATCAAACCAAAATACTTCATGCCTGTCCATGGTGAATACCGGATGCAGAAGATCCACGCAGGACTTGCGCGTGATTGTGGAGTGGAAAAAGACAATATCTTCATCATGAGTAATGGTGATGTCCTCGCTCTTACAGCCAACTCTGCTCGGATCGCAGGAAGCTTCAATGCTCAAGATATCTATGTCGATGGAAATCGTATCGGTGAAATCGGAGCTGCCGTTCTTCGTGACCGGAGAGACCTTTCCGAAGATGGTGTCGTACTTGCTGTTGCGACTGTTGACTTCAAATCGAAGATGATCCTGGCTGGACCAGACATCTTGAGCCGTGGTTTTATCTACATGCGTGAATCAGGAGATCTGATCCGTGAAAGCCAACGCATCCTCTTCAATGCAATTCGCATCGCCTTGAAGAACAAAGATGCCAATATCCAAACCGTCAATGGTGCGATTGT
>NZ_CAUFJQ010000081.1 GCF_959025735.1 uncultured Streptococcus sp. | reverse complement strand
AAGATATATATTGCAAAATAGAAAATATAGTGTATAATAAAGCTATAAAAACAAGAAAGGAAAAGCCTGTGGCGAAAAATCTCAAATTAAAAATGGCCCGGGTCGAGCATGATATGACCCAGGGGGATCTTGCAGATGCCATCGGGGTGACACGCCAGACCATTGGCCTGATCGAGGCAGGGAAATACAATCCAACCCTCAGCCTCTGCCTTGCCATTTGTAAGACCTTGGATAAGACGTTGGATCAACTGTTCTGGGAGTAACAGTTTTAACATAGAAAGAGGAAACATATGAAACAAAAGAAAGAACCAATTGTAAAAGATGAACGGACCATGCTACTTGATGGAAAAATCGCAGGAGAACTTGTCCTTGGCATGACCTGCTTTATTGCCCTATCCGCCTTTGTGAAATCCAGTATCCTGGACTTAGACCTAGTCGCTTATCTCCCTGAGATGTTCCTTCTGATTGCCATGGGAGCCTATGCCTTTGTGAGAAGGATCAGTTCAGGGATTGATGTTCGAGATATGTTAGAAAAAGATAGCTGGTTGAGTCGCCTAGGATCAGGTCTATTCTTTGCTGTGCTTGTGACAGCTATGGATGTGATTGGAAAGAGAGAAGCAATGAGCTTTATCTTGAGTCCCAAGTATCTGGTCAAAATTCTATTAGAAATTCTCGTCTTTGCCATCCTGACAGATCTGCTTGAAAAACCACTTGCTCTTATCAATCGGAAAAAACAAGCAAAGATCGAGGTAGAATTAGAGGATGAAGAATAAGGAGGAAGAGATGAGATTACAATTGCTGAACAAACAAATCATAGATGAACGAGAAGAAGGCCTAGCTAATAAGGCTGGTGCTGAGACAGCTGGTTTTCTTTTCCTTGCCTTAACTGTTTTTAGTGTGGGATCCATTTTTACATCTAAGGTGGGGCTCAGTCCAATCATGGTGGTAGCCTTACTCATCGTCTCAGGATTTTATTATTCGGTGCGTTGTCAACGATTGGGTGTGAGATTTATCAATTATAGCTATCTAAATGTGATGGGAATTGTAGCAGTAACCCTTGTTCTTTCCTTGTTTATCTGGGCTCAAAATTTTCAATTAAACCAGGCTGTCTATCACTCAAATCCCTTCCATTCAAAATTCTTGCTGGTGCTTCCGATCACATTTCTCCTGAATCTTCCGATTGTATGGGGGATGAATTTCCTTTTGATGCTCCTAGCAAAAGTTGAGAAAAAACGCTATGAAGCCTATCTGGATCAGTTGGAAAAAGAAGAGTAATTAGTTGAAACCTTATTTTTGTCGTAAAAAAGTCTGGAACCCCAGGCTTTTATTTTTCGGTCAAATAAATTGCATTCGCTTTCTTGGGGGAGTATACTGGTATAGTTGAATGAAAAATTCTGATAATTTAATCTTAGAAAAGAGAATCTTATGGCAAAACCTATTCGTGTTTTACTCTACTACCTCTATACCCCCATTGAAAATGCAGAACAATTTGCAGCCGACCACTTGGCCTTCTGTAAATCAATCGGCCTCAAAGGACGTATCCTAGTCGCTGACGAAGGAATCAATGGAACTGTTTCTGGTGACTACGAAACAACACAAAAATACATGGACTACGTTCACAGCCTTCCAGGTATGGAAGACCTCTGGTTCAAAATTGACGAGGAAGAAGAGCAAGCTTTCAAGAAGATGTTTGTACGTTATAAGAAAGAGATTGTCCACCTTGGTTTAGAGGATGATAATTTCGATAATGACATCAATCCTCTTGAAACGACAGGTGCTTACTTGTCTCCAAAAGAGTTTAAAGAAGCTCTTCTCGACGAGGATACCGTTGTTCTTGATACTCGAAACGACTACGAGTATGACCTTGGACACTTCCGTGGCGCTATTCGTCCAGACATCCGCAATTTCCGTGAGTTGCCACAATGGGTCCGTGATAACAAGGAAAAATTCATGGACAAACGCGTTGTCGTCTACTGTACTGGTGGAGTCCGCTGTGAGAAATTCTCTGGCTGGATGGTGCGTGAAGGCTACAAAGATGTTGGTCAATTGCATGGTGGAATCGCCACTTACGGGAAAGATCCAGAAGTTCAAGGCGAACTGTGGGATGGGAAAATGTACGTCTTTGACGAGCGGATTGCAGTCGATGTCAACCATGTCGATCCAAGCGTTGTCGGAAAAGATTGGTTTGATGGAACACCATGCGAACGCTATGTCAACTGTGGAAATCCTTTCTGTAACCGTCGGATCTTGACCTCAGAAGAAAACGAAGACAAGTATCTTCGCGGATGTTCGCATGAGTGCCGGGTTCACCCTCGCAATCGTTATGTCCAAGAACACAACTTGTCACAAGCAGAAGTTCGTGAGTGTTTAGCAGTCATCGGTGAGACGCTTGATGGAGCACCTGCATAATGGAAACAAACAGTCTGAAAGCTCAGGCTGTTTTTATATGGAAATTGATTGAAAATTGTGCTATACTTTAGGTAAGCGATTTCACAAAGGAGAAAACAAATGAGTATCGTGTTTTCAATCAAAAATAAAAAGAGCTTATTTGGCTATCAGAAAGTACTCGCAGCACAGGAAGTTCTTAAATTAGTGGAAGGGTTGACAACCTACAACTATGATCCTGCCACCCTTCATCGTCCCTTAAATGATTTTGAAGGCTTGAACTGTATCGTATTTGGCAAGAGCGGTCTTCCTCTGCAGTTACGCTATTTTGATGAGGAAGAGTCTTATCAGATTCAGGTGCCCTCTTTTGCGATAGAAGAAGATTGGCAGCTGGCCCTTCGATGGATCAGTCGCCTAGGAGAAGTACTAGGAACCGAAATTGTATCGAGTGAGGGTGCAAGCTATACTCCAGATTCTATTTTCCATTTTGATTATGAAGTCGTTATCCTAGAAACGCTGGGGAATTTGACCAAGGAGAAAGATCTAAAAGAGTTTGAAGTACATGGCTTCGCTCATCCAGTCTATTTGGATCGAGATACAGTGCAGGAAGTCTTGAACCATGTCCATCCACTAGAAGCCTACTCTGCCTTTATCAAGAAGATTCAATATAGTGCAGCTTATTTCAGTCAAGTTCGTTTTTATCAACAGGAGGAGACAGGAGCCTTCTTAGCCAGCTATAGCTTGACAGAAGATACGGATACGGTCTTGCCAAGCGTGCCACATGTTCCTGCAGAATATGTAGAAATTGTGGGCTTAGCGGGTATCATTGATTGGCGAGTTCTATTGGTTGCGATCGATGGAGATCCGGATAAGCCAGAAAATTACCATCCAGTCGGTTCTCTTGCACTGAAGAAACTTATAGAAGCGCTAGAGCCATATGAATACCAGCTGCTAGATGCTAGTCAAATTGAAATTAAAAAATTGTCCAAAGAGCGGTTGCTAGAATTAGCGCAATTGGAGAACAAGTAAAAAATATTGCAGTGAACTGTCCCTCAGACATTTGATCCGAAAAATCTAACGTCTGGGAGCAGTTCTTTTTTATGCTTCTTCCTTTGATCAAAAACCAATGACTAGGCTAATTATGGTATAATAGGGGCCTAGAAGTAGAATGAAAGAGGTGCACGAAATGCTGTTAGAAGAATTTGATGCCAATCGACAGGCGATTATCAATCCACAAGACTTACACCAACCAATTGAAGGATTTCCCAAAGTTGTCATCTCTTGCTTTTCAAGAGTAACTTTTGCTCGTCTCCTTGAGAATTATGACCATGAGGTCATTGCAAGAACCTCCATGGCCAATTTTGAAGTCGTGGTCTATGGGATCACTATTGGAGACCAACAAATTGCTGCCTTTAATGCACCCGTTGGGGCTGCTTCCTGTGTGGGGATTATAGAGGATTTGATTCAATTTGGGATGGAAAAACTGGTGCTCTTTGGGACCTGTGGGGTTTTAGATCGAGATATCGAAGCGACTTCCATCATCATTCCAACGGCTGCTCTTCGCGACGAGGGGACCAGTTACCACTATCTTCCGGCTAGTGATGAAGTGGAAGTAAACAAGAAAACCCTCCCTCTCTTCCAAGCCTTTCTGGATAGTCACAAGGTTTCTTATCAGTCAGGAAAAGTGTGGACGACAGATGCACCCTACCGGGAAACCATCGACAAGATGAAGCGACGAAAGGAAGCAGGAGCCATCTGTGTGGATATGGAATGTTCGGCAGTGGCAGCCCTAGCAGCTTATAGGGGCTTTGAGCTCTGCCATTTCTTCTATGCAGCAGACCACCTCTCGGAAGAAAAATGGGATATCCGAACCTTATCTAGTCATGAGGATTTAGATAGCAAGGATCGAATCGCGGAGTTAGCCATCCAATTTGCGCTCTTTTGGGAAAAGGCGAACTAAATGAAAGAAGCAATGATTGAACTGAAGGATTTTTCCTTCCAATACAAGGCACAGTCTGAACCAACCTTGAAAAATCTCAACTTAACCATTTATAAGGGGGAAAAGGTTCTGATTGTTGGGCCATCTGGCTCTGGCAAGTCAACCATTGGCCAGTGTCTAAATGGGATTATCCCCAATATCTATAAGGGAACCAGTAGTGGGCAATTCCTCATTCAGGGGAAAGAAGCCTTTGATCTCAGTATTTATGAGAAATCTCATTTGGTCAGTACGGTTTTGCAAGATACAGACGGCCAGTTTATCGGTTTGAGTGTCGCAGAAGACTTGGCTTTTGCCCTTGAAAATGACATGGTGGATCTGGGAACGATGAAAGAGCGTGTGCAGAGTTGGGCAGAACGCTTAGATTTGATGAAGCTCTTGGATCATCGGCCACAAGATTTGTCCGGTGGGCAAAAACAGCGAGTGAGCTTAGCAGGTGTTCTGATTGACGAAAGTCCGATCCTGCTCTTTGATGAGCCACTAGCTAATCTAGATCCCAAGTCGGGTCAGGATATTATTGATTTGATTGATCAGATTCATGAAGAGCAGGGAACGACCACCATTATTATCGAACACCGTTTAGAGGATGTACTCTACCGTCCTGTCGATCGGGTAATCTTGATCAATCAAGGTCAAGTTCTCTTTAATGGGAGCCCAGATGAGTTGTTGAGGACGACACTGCTGGCTGAAAATGGGATTCGAGAACCCCTCTATTTAACAACTCTTCGCCAGCTTGGACAGGATATCAATCAATTGGAGCATCTGGATCGTTTGGACGATATCCAACTGGATGATGTAAATTGTGTGATTCCAGAAGCGACCTTTACTAAAACTGGTGAAGCAGAAGAACTATTGAAGTTGGAGCAGATTTCCTTTGCTTATCAAAAGGATCATCCGATCTTAAAAAATATTTCCCTCAGTATACCTAAGGGGCAGCGCTTAGCGATTGTCGGGAAGAATGGGGCAGGGAAATCAACTCTTGCGAAAGCCATCTGTGGATTCATTACTACAGAAGGGCAATACACCTCTAGAGGTGAAGATATCAAGCAAGAGAGTGTCAAGGAACGGGCAGAGCGAGTCGGCTATGTCCTGCAAAACCCCAATCAAATGATTTCGAGCAATATGATTTTTGATGAAGTCGCTCTAGGTTTGCGCTTGCGGGGGATATCGGAAGAAGATATTAAGGAGCGTGTCTATCAAGCACTGAAAACTTGTGGTCTTTATGAGTTTCGTAAATGGCCGATTTCTGCTCTCTCATATGGGCAAAAGAAACGGGTGACCATCGCCTCTATACTAGTTTTAGGACCAGAAATTTTGGTCTTGGACGAGCCGACAGCAGGTCAGGACCAGCGCAATTACACTGAAATCATGGAATTTCTAGATAGCTTGCAAGAAAAAGGCCATACCATTGTCATGATTACCCATGATATGCAGCTGATGTTGGATTATTCTGATCGTGCCCTTGTAGTATCAGACGGACAAATTCTAGCAGATCTCCCACCTGCAGAGCTGTTCACTCATCCGGATATTTTACAAGAGGCTAATCTCAAAGAGACTTCGATTTTTGCCTTAGCCAATCGATTAGGAATGGATCCCTTGGCGCTAACGCAGTTTTATATGCAACAGAAAGGAGTAGGTCATGAAGCATCGATTAGTCGGCTACCATGAGGGGACGAGTTTTCTTCATCGCCTTTCAGGTGCGAGTAAGTTACTCTTTCTTCTTTTTGTATCTCTTGCGGCCATGTTGAGTTATGATACTCGACTCCTTCTAGGAATTGGTGTGGGCGCCTTGCTTTTATTCTCTACAGCTCGTATTCGATTTCGAGATATTTCATTTGTACTTGCATTTGCTTTTGTTTTTGCACTGTTAAATGTTGTCATGGTCTATCTCTTTGCCCCCCAGTATGGTGTAGAGATTTACGGAGCAAAGACGGTACTGATGAAGGGGTGGGGTTCCTATAGTATCACCTCGCAGGAACTCTTTTATCTTTTTAATCTAGCTCTTAAGTATGTCTGTACCATACCTCTAGCCTTGATTTTTTTGATGACGACCCATCCTAGTCAGTTTGCTTCAAGCCTCAACCAAATTGGCGTATCTTACAAGATTGCCTATTCTGTCAGCTTGACTCTGCGTTACATTCCTGACGTACAAGAAGAATATCAAACGATTAAATTGTCTCAGGAAGCCAGAGGGGTGGAATTGTCCAAAAAGGCCAAGCTGATCAAGCGGATCAAAGGCAATTTACAAATCATCTCTCCCTTAATCTTTAGCTCACTTGAGCGGATTGACAGCATTTCTACGGCCATGGAATTACGTCGCTTTGGTAAAAATAAAAAGCGGACCTGGTATTCTCATCAAGCCATGGAAATGAAAGATTATGGGATGATTCTATCAGCCTTGGCTGTTCTGGTCTTGAGTATTGTCCTGATCTTTCTCAATCAGGGACGTTTTTACAATCCATGGAGGTAATGACATGTCAGAAACGATTTTAGTAACAGGAGCTTCAGCTGGCTTTGGTCAAGCGATTTGCCGTCGCTTAGTAGCAGATGGATACCGTGTGATCGGATCAGCTAGACGCATTGAAAAATTACAGGCTCTTGAAGAAGAGCTGGGAGAAGCCTTTTATCCCCTGCAAATGGATGTGACGGATCTTTCTCAGGTAGATCATGCACTTGCCAGTTTGCCAAAAGCTTGGGAGAGAGTGGATGTTTTGGTTAATAATGCTGGCTTGGCTCTAGGCCTCGCCCCAGCTTATGAAGCAGAGGTCGCAGACTGGCTGACCATGATTCAGACCAATGTTGTCGGCTTGACCTATCTGACAAGGAAAATCTTGCCTCAGATGGTGGAACGAAATGATGGCTATATTATCAATTTGGGCTCTACAGCAGGAACTGTGCCTTATCCAGGGGCCAATGTTTACGGGGCATCCAAGGCCTTTGTCAAGCAATTCTCTCTCAATCTTCGGGCAGATCTAGCTGGCAAGAAGATTCGTGTCAGCAATATTGAACCCGGTCTTTGCGAAGGAACGGAGTTCTCTTCTGTTCGCTTTAAAGGGGATGAAAAACGGGTAGAAGCCCTCTATCGAGATGCCCATGCCATTCAGCCGGAAGACATTGCCAACACCGTAGCTTGGTTGATCCAACAGCCCAAGCATGTCAATGTCAATCGGATTGAAATCATGCCGGTTTCCCAAACCTTTGGGCCTCAACCTGTTTATCGTGATTAAAAAGAGCAGCAACCACTCCACAAGGGGTTGGTTGTTTTTTATGTTTCCTCTGGTATAATAGAAGGCAAAGTAAGGAGAAAAAGATGACAGCTGCGTTAATTATTGGTTCAACCGTTTGTGATGTGATGATTTACTTGGATCGTTTGCCGAGTCGTGAAGGAGATGCCCATATTGATCACCAGCAATGGTCTGTGGGAGGTTGTGCCTTTAATGTCGTTAATATCCTTCATTTTTTGTCGCAACCCTACCAGTTTGTCTCGCCAGTCGGTTCTGGAATATATGGTGATTTTATTCGGAGAGAGCTAAAACAATTAGGGATTTCCTCTAGCATCTCATTAGAAGGGGACAATGGTTGCTGTTACTGCTTTGTAGAGTCTGATGGTGAGCGGACCTTCTTATCGGATCACGGAGTGGAGTACAGCTTTCAAGCAGAGTGGCTAAAAGAGCTCGAGACAGATCGGTTTGATTACATCTACTTATGTGGCCTTGAAGTCGAGGAGCCAACCGGTCTTGCATTGGTCCAGTCTGTTTCGCAACTAGAAGGTCAGGTGATTTTTGCACCAGGGCCACGCGGACTCTTGATTCCAAAGGATCGACTGGAAGCCATTTATGATCTGCATCCAATTCTCCATGTTAATGAGGCTGAAGCACTGGCTTTTTCAGGGTGTAGAGAGATCCAGCCAGCCATCGAACACTTGTATCAGAGAACGGGACAATTAGTCATTGTCACCTTGGGTGAAAACGGAGCGGTTGCCTATGATGGCAACTGGTATGAAGCAGACGGTTTTCCAACAGAAGTTGTCGATACAGTAGGTGCTGGAGATAGCCATGTGGGAGCCTTTATATCCGCTCGTTTAGAAGGTTTAGATATGACGCAAGCCTTAAGATTTGCTAACAAAGTCTCTAGCCAGATTGTTGCAAGTAAGGGCGTTCATCTGACAAAAGAGCAACAAGAAGCCCTGCGAACAGAATTGAAACAAAAATAAAAAAGAGAGTGGGACAGAAATCGGTAATTCGTTAGAATTCGATTTCGTC
>NZ_CAUFJQ010000080.1 GCF_959025735.1 uncultured Streptococcus sp. | reverse complement strand
CTGGAGTCTTTGTAGGACTGGGATTGACCCTCAATCCAGAACTAGCAGGTCTTGCCATGGCCCTTAGTTCTTTGTCTGTTTTGATTAGCTCTCTGCTTCTCAATGTTGCGAAAATTGATTAACGAAAATAAGAAGTGATACAGAATTCTGTATCACTCTTTTTCTCTTTTACCTAGAGCGACGAGGGAAAAGGGGAGGTATCAAATTATAGTAAAATACCCTATTGTAGGATAGTTTGTGAAAATTTCTCAAAAAGAGCATCTGTTATGGAATAGGGATTGAGCATCTCTGAGCAGATCCTTATACATGTGAATCTCTTTGTGATAAATTAATACTGTAATCGTTTTGTAAATCGTTTTCATGAGAAAAGTCAGAAAAAACTCATTTTCAAGGCGAGATGATCGCAAAGATGAAGTAGAAGCGCTATGCTACATTTTTAAAGGATCAAAATAGATTTAAAGGAGAGTTAGAATGACTCAAGGGAAAATTACTGCATCTGCAGCAATGCTTAACGTATTGAAAACATGGGGCGTAGACACGATCTACGGTATCCCATCTGGAACACTTAGCTCACTTATGGACGCTTTGGCTGAAGACAAAGATATCCGTTTCTTGCAAGTTCGTCACGAAGAAACTGGTGCTCTTGCAGCGGTTATGCAAGCTAAATTTGGTGGCTCTATCGGGGTTGCAGTTGGTTCAGGTGGACCTGGTGCGACTCACTTGATCAATGGTGTTTACGATGCAGCTATGGATAACACTCCATTCCTTGCTATCCTTGGATCACGTCCAGTTAACGAATTGAACTTGGATGCCTTCCAAGAATTGAACCAAAACCCAATGTACAACGGTATCGCTGTTTACAACAAACGTGTAGCTTACGCAGAACAATTACCAAAAGTAATCGATGAAGCTTGCCGTGCTGCCGTTTCTAAAAAAGGTCCAGCCGTTGTTGAAATTCCAGTAAACTTTGGTTTCCAAGAAATCGACGAAAACTCTTACTACGGATCAGGTTCTTATGAACGTCACTTTATCGCTCCTGCTTTGAACGAAGTGGAAATTGACAAAGCTGTTGAAATCTTGAACAATGCTGAACGTCCAGTGATCTACGCTGGTTACGGTGGTGTTAAAGCTGGTGAAGTGATTACTGAATTGTCTCGTAAAATTAAAGCACCAATCATTACGACTGGTAAAAACTTTGAAGCTTTCGAATGGGACTACGAAGGGTTGACAGGTTCTGCTTACCGTGTTGGTTGGAAACCAGCCAACGAAGTGGTCTTTGAAGCAGACACTGTTCTCTTCCTTGGTTCAAACTTCCCATTTGCTGAAGTTTACGAAGCCTTCAAGAACACTGAAAAATTCATCCAAGTGGATATCGACCCTTACAAACTTGGTAAACGTCATGCCCTAGACGCTTCCATCCTTGGGGATGCAGGTCAAGCAGCGAAAGCAATCCTTGACAAAGTGAATCCAGTTGAATCTACTCCATGGTGGCGTGCAAACGTGAAGAACAACCAAAACTGGCGTGATTACATGAACAAACTCGAAGGTAAAACTGAGGGTGAATTGCAATTGTATCAAGTTTACAATGCCATCAACAAATATGCTGATCAAGACGCTATCTATTCAATCGACGTAGGTGACACTACTCAAACATCTACTCGTCACCTTCACATGACACCTAAGAACATGTGGCGTACATCTCCACTCTTTGCGACAATGGGTATTGCCCTTCCTGGTGGTATCGCTGCTAAGAAAGACAATCCAGATCGCCAAGTATGGAACATCATGGGTGACGGTGCATTCAACATGTGCTACCCAGACGTGATCACTAACGTTCAATACGACCTTCCAGTTATCAACGTTGTCTTCTCAAATGGTAAATATGCCTTCATCAAGGACAAATACGAAGACACAAACAAACACTTGTTTGGTTGTGACTTCCCTAATGCTGACTATGCGAAAATCGCTGAAGCTCAAGGAGCTATTGGATTTACAGTTGACCGTATCGAAGACATCGACGCAGTCGTTGCTGAGGCTGTTAAATTGAACAAAGAAGGTAAGACAGTTGTCATCGATGCTCGCATCACGCAACACCGTCCACTTCCAGTGGAAGTTCTTGAGTTGGATCCAAAACAACACTCAGAAGAAGCCATCAAAGCCTTCAAGGAAAAATACGAAGCAGAAGAACTCGTACCATTCCGCCTCTTCTTGGAAGAAGAAGGGTTGCAATCACGCGCAATCAAATAATCCTGCTCGTCGAAAATCAAATGTAAACTGCGTTATCTTCACCTTGCCGTACTCCAGTACTGTCTGCGGTTCGATGCCTTGTTTATTCTTTGATTTTCTTAGAGCAGAACTTAAAAAGATCGGAGCAATCCGGTCTTTTTGTGGAGGATAAGAAATGAATTTAAATCAATTAGATATTATCGTTTCAGATGTTACCCAAGTTTGTGCTAGCTTGGAGCGTATTTTGGATAAAAAAGCCGATTATGTTGACGACAGTTTTGCTCAGTTCACGATTGGCAGTCACTGTCTCATGTTGTCTCAAAATCATTTGGTTCCTTTGGAAAACTTTCAGTCAGGAATCATTCTTCATATCGAGGTTGAGGATGTAGACCAGAACTACAAACGGTTGAAAGAACTTGGTATCCAGGTTTTAAACGGTCCAGTTGTAACCGATTGGGGAACCGAAAGCCTGCTAGTTAAAGGCCCAGCTGGTTTAGTGATTGATTTTTATCGTATGAAATAGGACGCGTGATCATTTAACGTCAACCTTAGCTATTCTTAAAACAGAATTTGAGAAAATGAACTATTTAAAAGATCGGAGTCATCCGGTCTTTTTATGTTCCCAAGTGTAGGAGTTACCTTAGAATAGGTTCAGTTTTTCATAGGATCTTGTAGGATTTTTTGGAAAGAGAAGGGTATAATAGAACTATCAAATCAAGTGAGGTAGAGAGATGACCGACAAACTTCAATTTCCAGATGGTTTCCTTTGGGGTGGGGCGACGGCTGCTAACCAGTGTGAGGGAGCTTATAATGAAGACGGCCGTGGCTTGGCTAATGTGGATGTGGTGCCGATTGGGCCTGATCGTCACGCCATTATTACGGGTCAGAAAAAGATGTTCGACTTTGAAGAAGGCTATTTTTATCCAGCTAAAGATGGCATTGATATGTACCATCGCTACAAGGAAGACATTGCGCTCTTTGGGGAAATGGGCTTTAAAACCTATCGTTTGTCCATTGCCTGGTCTCGGATCTTCCCTAAAGGAGATGAACTAGAGCCGAATGAAGCAGGTCTACAGTTCTATGAAGACCTCTTTAAGGAGTGCCACAAGTATGGCATTGAACCCTTGGTGACCATTACCCACTTTGACTGTCCCATGCATTTGATTACCGAGTATGGAGGTTGGCGTAGTCGTAAGATGTTGGAATGTTATGAACGACTCTGCCGGACCCTCTTCACTCGCTACAAGGGCTTGGTCAAATACTGGCTAACCTTTAATGAGATCAATATGATCCTTCATGCGCCTTTTATGGGAGCGGGTCTCTGCTTTGAAGAAGGGGAGAATGAGGAGCAGGTCAAATACCAGGCAGCTCACCATGAATTGGTCGCTTCAGCCATTGCTACCAAACTTGCCCATGAGATTGATCCTAACAATAAGGTGGGCTGTATGCTGGCGGCAGGTCAAAACTATCCGCATACCTGTGCTCCGAGAGATGTCTGGGCTGGTCTAGAAGAAGACCGCAAGAACTATTTCTTTATCGATGTGCAGGCGCGTGGGGAATACCCTAACTATGCCAAGAAAGAGTGGGAGCGTCAGGGAATTACAGTCGAGATGACGGAACAGGACCTGCAATTGTTGAAAGACCATACAGTGGACTTTATTTCCTTCTCCTACTATGCCAGTCGGGTCGCCTCAGGGGATCCAGCTGAAAGGGAGAAAACAGCGGGCAATATCTTTGCCTCTCTGAAGAATCCCTACCTAGAAAGCTCAGAATGGGGTTGGCAGATTGACCCTCTTGGTCTCCGCATTACGCTGAACATCATCTGGGATCGTTATCAAAAACCTCTGTTTATCGTAGAAAATGGACTAGGCGCCGTTGATACCCCAAATGAAGCCGGGGAGATTGAAGATGACTACCGGATTGATTACCTCGCAGCCCACATCAAAGCCATGCGGGAGGCCATCAACGAAGATGGTGTTGTCCTCTGGGGCTATACAACTTGGGGATGTATTGATTTGGTCTCTGCCGGGACAGGAGAAATGAAGAAGCGCTACGGCTTTATCTATGTCGACCGGGACAACGAAGGTAAGGGAAGCTTGGATCGCTCCCGTAAGAAATCCTTCTATTGGTACAAAGAAGTCATTGCGACCAATGGGTCTTCTGTAGAATAAAAGTTTTCGGTACTTGCTGGCCGACTCTCTCCTATAAACGAAAAAGCTTAGAATCCCAATTTCAAGCTGGGGTCCTAAGCTTTTTGTATGTAGTTTAGCCAAGTTATTACGGATTTACTGGTCGTAATCTAAGACATTGTTCTCGATGACAAACTTAGATTCAGCGGAAATGTTGGCTGCTCCTAGTTGCAACTGCGAACTTCCGTCTGGCTTCATGATGTGCCACTGACCGTCCTTGTGGGCAAAGATGGCCTCAAATGTGACGTTATTGCTCTTGTCTCGAATGGGTAGAACAAATGCTTGATCTGTATTCTCTAAGAGAATCTCTTCTTTTTTTTCAAAGTTATAGATATAAAATTGCCCAGTTCTTTGTCCCAAACCATGTAGTTCATCGACTTTTTGCCAGTTCTCAAATTTTGTCCGAACAAGGGATTCATTATAAATCTTGTTGAAGGTTTCGTTGCGTTTCTTCGTTTCTTCCTCGTCTAGTGTTTTCTGAAACTCTGCAACCTTTTTAGTCGTTTGAATGGTTTGTCTGTTTTGCTCCCTGATTTGCTGGCGGTGGATGACTCGCATCATTCTTGCAGCAACGCCCAGGATGACGAGGATGGATACAAGGCTGATTTTAGTTTTAGCATTATTTTTCATAAACTGGTCTCCCTATTGTGTCATTGGTCCTATTATACCTTTTGAAAGAAAGGATCGTCAAGTTCATCTTGTGATGACCTAACATGCAGATTTGCAGGGGGACTATAGGATTTTATCAGATTTTCATTGACGAAGGTCCCTTTATTTGATAGGCTAGAGGAATAGAAATGATTTGGAGTTCAAAGGAAAAAGGAGTGAGGCAAGTGGCACGAGTTTTATTAATCGAGGATAATAATGATATCCAAGAAATTTTATACAGTCTCTTAAGTGAAGACCATGAGGTCCTTCAGGCTTTTTCAGGTACAGAAGGGTTGCGACTCTTCCAGCAAGAAGCTGTTGATTTGGTACTTCTGGATATCATGCTTCCAGGGAAAAATGGCGACCAGGTCTTGGAGGAGATCCGTTTGCAGAGTCAGGTGCCGGTCATCATGATGACCGCTCTTGGAGACAAACACCTCATCAGCCAGTATCTCCTTGCAGGTGCCAATGATTATATTGTCAAGCCCTTTAATCTGGACGAAGTAGCAGCTCGAGTGACGGTGCAGTTGCGAAATCAAATGACGGTGGCACAGGAAGCTCAAGCGTCGCAAAAGCTTTCCTTTAAAAATCTGGTCCTGAATCCAGAAACATTTGAACTGGAATCTGGTGAACAGACGCTTCGCTTGGGCAAAAAAGAATTTCAAATATTTGAAACCTTGCTGGCGCATCCAAAGAAGATTTTTACCAAAGAAGAGTTGTATGAAGCGGTCTGGGAAGAAGTCTATCTGCCTGGAGACAATACGCTCAATGCCCAGTTGAGCAACCTCCGAAAGAAAATTGCTCAGCTCGATCCAGATGAGGACTATATTGAAACCGTCTGGGGCTTGGGAGTTCGCTTGAAAGGAGACAAGTAATGTGGGGATTGGTTCTAGTTCTAGTCGTCCTTGTCCTTCTCTTGGGACTGGGTTACCTTCGCCTACTCTCTGCTCTCAAAGATTTGCAGGAGCAAATTCAAAAGAAGCTCCAAAATGGGAGTGGGGTACGGTTGACCTCTCAGGTCTCAAAAAAAGAATTGGTCGCCTTGACCAAGCAGGTCAGTGATCTCTTTGATCAGATCGAGCGGACCAATCGGATTGCCTTTCAAGAGAAGAAAACCTTGGATATGGCCATCAGTAATATTGCTCACGATATTCGGACACCTTTGACCATTGCTTCGGGCTATACCCAACAAATCATCAAGGGTGGGACGCAAGAAGAGGAAAAACTGAAGAAAATTGCTTCCAATCTTCAAGTCGTCTCAAAACGCCTAGAGTCTCTCTTGGAGTACAGACGCTTGATGGAAGGAGCCATCCAGCCTCGGCTTTCAGACGTCAATCTCAGCCAAGTGCTAACCCAACAGTTATTCCAGTATTATGATAGCTTGTCTGAGGCGGGGATTGCCTTAGAGGTAGAGTTAGAAGAGCATCTTCATTACGCTACGGATCCGGAGCTCTGGGAGCGCCTCTTGCAAAATATGCTCAGCAATGTCCTCAAGCATGGGAAGGAGAAGGCACGTTTGACCCTGATGTCGGACGCAGACACGATTCGGGTCGAGCTGCGCAATATTGTGCAACAACCGATTCAGCACTTAGACCAACTGGCTAGCCGCTTCTACTCAGAAAATCTATCGGATACAGAAGAGTCTTCTGGCTTGGGTCTCTACATTATTCAAAATTTTGTAGAGATTTTAGGGGGCGACTTGCAACTGGCAACAGAGGCAGACTGGTTTATCTTGACCATTACATTAAAAAATAAGGCTTGACCAATCGTCAAGCCTTTTTGTTATAAATCTTTGTGTTTAAAGGTAGCGAGTCCTAGGAAGCCGAAAACAAGGATGAAGCCAAGAGCGATCGAGAGGGTGTTGTTTGTTGCTGTCGTACTTTGGACCATGGAATATTGGAATTCCAAGTTTAGATAGTGGAGAAGATCAATGTCTTTAAAGAAGAGCGCAGGAAGGCTTAAGAAGATATTTCCAATGAAGTAGCCAACAAAGGCCAAGGTGATGGATTGGCTGGCATAAAGGAGGAAGGAAATGATGCTGACCCAAGCCAGGGTGGAGAGGAACTGAATCAGCACGGTTAGTCCAAAATGAGCAAGGAAGTGCTCAGGCATGGTCCCGATTCCATTGTAGAAGGTCGCGAGCAAGAAGACAAGACCATAAGAAACAAGGAATTGGAAGAGAGCAATGGTCAGGACAACTGCACTTTTGGCAAAGTAGTAGCTGGTGCGCGAAACGCCGTAGGCCAGACTGTTCTTGTATAAGTTTTGTGTTAAGTCTGTTCCCAGGACCAAGGTGATGACAATAATGGTAAAGAGAATGGTCACACTGATGCTGGCGGAGTAGTTGGTCAAGGCTTTAAAGCCCGTCCAAACTTCTGTCGCTTGGGGTAATTCGGATTCCGTATTGACACCGACGTGACCGGTAGCGCCAAAAATGACTCCAGACAGGATGTTGAGAACGAGAATGGCTTCTGTAATCCAAAAACCTTTGGAGCGAAAAAGTCTATAAAAATCTGCTTGAATGGTATGCAACATGATAAATCTCCTAAATGAAATGTATGGGATAAGTAATACAAGACGGTGCTTTGACTAGTCTACCAAGTCCGTAAAGAATTTCTCCAAATCTTGGCGGGCATAGTAGATTTCATCCACGTCAATATCCTCTTGAACGAGCGCTTTGACAATGACTTTAATATCGTGAGTCTGTCCAAAGATATGGATTTCTCCATCCTTATCGATGACCTTGATACGGTGATGGAGCTGATCCTGGATCAGTTGACTCGCAAGGGCAAGCTGGCTGGTCTTGAGGATGATGTAATCTTCGCCTTGCTCCTC
Source organism: uncultured Streptococcus sp. (assembly GCF_959025735.1). GTDB lineage: Bacteria > Bacillota > Bacilli > Lactobacillales > Streptococcaceae > Streptococcus. Next base: position 875 of record NZ_CAUFJQ010000080.1, on the reverse strand, counting down.
GAATTCGGCCTTGCTAATTTCTTTGATTAGGCGTCCTTGGTCTACAATGCCAAAACGATTGGCAACCAGATAGAGTTCAGAGAGGATGTGACTGGAAATGAGGATGGTCATGCCGAGTTCATCATTGAGACGCTTGATCATCTGACGGAATTCCTTGATTCCGACCGGATCAAGGCCATTGATGGGTTCATCTAGAATGAGGAAGTCGGGCTTGGCAATGAGCGCGATGGCAATTCCCAACCGTTGTTTCATCCCCAGTGAAAAATCACGGAATTTCTTCTTACCAGTATTATTCAGACCCACATAGTTCAAAGTTTCTTTGATGACCTGGTCGGGATTGGGGATATGGCGAGCCTTGCAATAGTAGACCAGGTTTTGATAAGCAGTCATATGCTTGTGAGCCACGGGGCTTTCAATGACGGATCCGACACGTTTCAGGGCTTGCGTCCACTGGGAGCGATTTGAAGAAGCAAAGAGGGAGACGCTTCCGTCAGTTTCTTGAATCAGTTGGGTGATGACCTTGATGAGGGTGGTTTTCCCAGCTCCGTTCTTACCGATGAGGCCGTAGACGTCACCTTTGCGAATGCTCAGATTCACATCATTTAAGGCGTATTGTTGACCGAACTTTTTACTCAAATGGGAAATTTCTAATACTTTTTCCATGGTTTTCTCCTTCGTCCAAATGACTAGTTGTTTTCTTTACACTCTTAGTATACAGCTTGCTTTTCAAATAACTATCAAGTAATTCTAAAATATTTCTAAAAAAAAGACTAACCTTTTAAAAGTTAGCCGTGACTTTAAGAATAAGTTTTCTTAGAGGCTTTCCTTAGGTGAGTACGGACGTCAGCGAACTTCGAAGAAGTTCCATGACTTAG
>NZ_CAUFJQ010000079.1 GCF_959025735.1 uncultured Streptococcus sp. | reverse complement strand
AGACAACTATGTTGGAAAGGAAGAATATGAAAAAATTAATCGCACTACTATTATTTTCCGGCTTGGCTTTGACAGCTTGTTCGTCTAATAAGACTGACGCTAACTCTTCAAGTTCAAGCAAAGAAAAGACAGAGCAGACAGCAACTTCTAGCTCTAGTGAAAAAGATCAAAAGAAAATTGAAGAAGAACAAAAGAAATTAGAACAACTGCGCAAAGATTTTAACGATGCCATGACCAATGAAAATGCCGTCTTCCCACAACTATCAACTGACGTGGCTGAAGATGAAGCGGAGGTTAAAATCACTACGACTGAAGGCGACATCACTGTGAAGCTCTTCCCTAAATATGCGCCCCTTGCAGTTGAAAACTTCTTGACCCATGCAAAAGAAGGCTACTACAATGGCTTACTCTTCCACCGTGTTATTAACAACTTTATGATCCAAACTGGGGATCCTAAGGGAGACGGTACGGGTGGCGAGTCCATCTGGAAGGGCAAAGACAAGTCCAAAGATTCAGGTACTGGTTTTGAGAATGAGTATTCTCCATACCTTTACAACCTTCGTGGAGCCCTTGCCATGGCCAATTCTGGTCCAAATACCAATGGTAGTCAATTCTATATCAACCAAAATAAGGATGATATTTCAAGTAAACTCCCAACTGACCGCTTCCCAGCTAAGATCATCGATGCTTATAAAAATGGTGGAAATCCAACCCTTGATGGTGGCAACTACACTGTCTTTGGCCAAGTGATCGATGGCATGGATGTGGTCGACAAAATTGCATCTGCCGAAACTGATGATAAGGACAAACCAAAAACAGACATCAAGATCGAGAAAATCGAGATCTTAAAAGACTACAATTTCAAGAAATAATGAAAAGAGAACCAAAAGGTTCTCTTTTTCTATCAAATGTAAATTTTTCTTAGAAACTTTCCTTAGGTGAGTACGGACGTCAGCGAACTTCTGCAAAGTTCCATGACTAATTATTGAGCCTAAGGTCTCAATAATTCCGTGTGCCTGAAACAAATCTGTTTCAGGCACTTTTCTCACTGCGGAATGTTTCGGTCATTACTTGACTAAATTTAAAAATAAAATCATTTAGATTTTTTGAATTAGATGTACCGCCTTATGTAAACAACAAAATTTCTTCATTCTAAAAAGCGAGACAAGTTTCTCTTTTTGTCTTTACGTCAATTCATTAAAGTCCCAGATTTGGTCCATCCAGCCTTCATAGAAGTCTGGCTCGTGGCAAACCATGAGGATCGATCCCTTGTACTCTTTCAAAGCCCGTTTCAATTCATCTTTGGCATCCACATCCAAGTGGTTGGTCGGCTCGTCTAGTACTAAGACATTGTTTTCACGATTCATCAAGAGACAGAAGCGTACCTTGGCTTGTTCTCCACCGGATAGCACCTGGATTTGGCTCTCGATATGCTTGGTGGTCAAGCCACAGCGAGCAAGGGCTGCACGGACTTCTGCTTGGTTGAGAGCCGGAAAGGCATTCCAAACTGCTTCTAGCGGTGTCTGACGATTGCCCCCTTCGACCTCTTGCTCAAAGTAGCCAAGCTCTAGGTAGTCTCCACGCTCGACTTCTCCAGCGATTGGTGGGATGATTCCTAACAAGCTCTTCAAGAGAGTGGTTTTCCCGATCCCGTTGGCCCCGATGATGGCTACCTTTTGATTGCGTTCAAATGTTAGATTCAAAGGCTTGGTCAAAGGACGGTCATAGCCAATCTGAAGATCCTTGGCCTGGAAGATAAAGCGACCAGGAGTCCGGGCATTTTTAAATTCAAAGGAGGGCTTTGGTTTCTCACTTTGCAACTCAATGAGTTCCATTTTGTCCAGCTTCTTCTGACGAGACATGGCCATATTCCGTGTAGCCACACGCGCCTTATTGCGGGATACGAAATCCTTCAAATCAGCAATCTCTTTTTGCTGGCGCTCATAAGCCGCTTCCAATTGCGATTTCTTCATTTCATAAACTTCAAGGAATTGGTAGTAGTCACCTGAATAGCGGGTTAACTGCTGATTTTCCACATGGTAGACGATATTGATCACATCGTTCAAGAAAGGAATATCATGGGAAATGAGGACAAAGGCATTTTCATAATTCTGCAAGTAGCGTTTGAGCCAATCGATATGCTCTGCATCCAAGTAGTTGGTTGGCTCGTCCAAGAGAAGGATATCTGGTTTCTCAAGTAAGAGTTTGGCCAAGAGGACCTTGGTCCGTTGCCCACCTGACAAGGAGGTCACATCCGTATCCATGCCAAAGTCCATGACCCCAAGAGCACGCGCTACTTCATCGATCTTGGCATCCAAGGTATAAAAATCACGACTTTCTAGACGCTCTTGAAGTTCCCCAACCTCTTCCATCAGAGCATCGACATCGGCTCCCTCTTCCGCCATGGCCATATAGAGATCATTGATGCGAGCTTCAGCTGTGAACAACTCATCAAAAGCGGTCCGTAAAACATCGCGAACTGTTTGTCCTTCTTCTAATACCGAATGCTGATCCAGGTAACCTGCCGTCACATACTTAGACCACTCCACCTTTCCTTCATCAGGTTGCATTTTACCTGTCACGATACTCATGAAGGTCGATTTTCCTTCACCATTGGCCCCGACAAGGCCGATATGCTCTCCCTTTAGCAAACGGAAAGACACATCCTCAAAAATCGCACGGTCCCCAAAACCGTGACTCAAATTTTTCACTTCTAAAATACTCATGCTTGACTCTCTTTCATTGATTTCACTCGTATGATTATATCATCTTCAACTCAAAATGAAAAGGGAGCCCAACTCCCTTTAGAATATATAAAAATAAATTATAAGTAAAATAGGTTACGCGATTTTGTCAAGAAATCAAAATAAGTTCTAACTTATGAATTTCATAAAGAATATACTGAAACTTTCCGCCGTGAGAAAAGTGCTAGAAACAATAATGTTTCTAGCACTCGGGAGTTTTGAGACCTTAGGCTCAAAACTAAGTCATGGAACTTCTTTGAAGTTCGCTGACGCCCGTACTCACCTAAGGAAAGCTTCTGGCATACTTTTATTATAGATCTGAAGAAAATCCAACTCCCTTTTCTTTTACAAACCTAAGTCTGCGTACGGTTTCCGGTAGCCCACTTGAATAACTTTTCCGTCTTTGACAAGCAGAGGCCGCTTGATCAGCATACCATCTGAAGCAAGGAGATCCGCCGCTTCTTTCACTGTCAGTTGATCCACCTTATCCTTCAAACCGAGTTCTCGGTATTTCATTCCGCTAGTATTGAAGAAAGACTTGATCGGTAGGCCAGAAGCTGCCATCCATTCTTGCAATTCTTGGCTAGTCGGTGTTTCTGTGACGATGTTTTGGCTTTGAAACTCACATTGGAGACCGTCCAATTCTGATTTAGCCTTTCGACAAGTCGAACATTTTGGGTATTCAATAAAGGTATACATCGCTTTTATTTCTCCTTCCAGGTAATTCCTTCGTGTTTTAAAAGCCAGCGTTTGCGATCGAGTCCAGACGCATAGCCCGTCAGTTGTCCATCTTTTCCCATCACGCGGTGACAGGGAACTAGGATCGTCAAGGGATTGCGTCCAACAGCCTGTCCCACGGCTTGGGCTGAACCACAAGAAAGATCCTGGGCCAGCTGGCCATAGGTCCTAGTCTCACCATATGGGATCTCTCGCAATAACTGCCACACCCGCTCTTGAAAAGCTGTCCCTTGCGGTGCTAGTGGAAAGCTGATAGCGATTGGATCTCCCACAAAATAGTGGTCCAACCACTCCTTCACCTTCTCATGGTAGGGATGGACCTGTTCCAGCGCCCCATAGGGATCAGGCGCCTCCTCTTTTGAATCATAAAAATCAAGCTCAACAAGGCCTTCCTCACTGACAATGATCGAAAGAAGCCCCATAGGGCTTTCATAGAATTGTTTAAGATAGAGAGTCATTGTAGGCCGCTTCTGCTCTTTGGTCCCAGCGGTCCTCTTCTGAGACCACTTGGAATAGACTAGTTTCTGCTTTTCGTTTGATCTTTTGATAAGCCAGACGGACTCCATCAATAGGGACCTTTCCACAATAATGGTAGCCCAATTTTTCAAGCAAATGTTGCATCACCAGATTATCCGGATGGGTATCGCAACGGAAATCCGGCCCTTTTTCCCCTTCGATTAAACCTTGAAGGAAGGTCTGAGCCACCCCTTTGCCAGCAGCTTCTTTGGCTACAGCGACGCGGTGAAAAGTGACATACATATAGTTGTCATGCTCCCACTTGCCATCGTAAATCTCATTATAGGCCGCTTCGTTGCCCTTGTAGACAGCTGCATAGGCGACAACTTCCTGATCTTCAACGGCCACATAGCCACGACTTTCTAGAATATCCTCAAAAATGATCTCTTCATCTGGATAGCCATCCTGCCACTGGTCGACCTGTCTTTGAGCCAGGCTTTCCTTGGCATCTTGGATGATTTCCATAATTCGCTTGATCTCGTTGGGATAAGCCATTCTAATTTCCATCCTGCTTCCAACCTTTCCTAGTCTTGATGGTAACGAGCATAGAGCTCACTCTTTTGCAGGCCGTATTGTTTGGCGACCTGTTTAATTGCTTGATTCTTCTTCATCCCCTCTTGGACCAAGGTATCGATCTCTTGGATCAAGTCGACCTCTTCTAGGTCTAGCTCTTCTTCCTTGGCTCCTTCGACGATCAAGAGACACTCCCCTTTGAGAGGATTTTCTTCAAGAAATGCGACTAACTCAGAAATACTGCCACGAGTATATTCCTCGTAGATCTTGGTTAATTCACGAACCAGGACGACAGGACGATCCCCATAGACAGCCAACATATTCTCTAAGGTTGCCTTTACCCGATGGGGCGACTCATAAAAGATCTGGGTCTCCGGATAGGCTACTTTTTCTTGGAAAAAGGCCTTTTGTTGCCCCTCTTTGCGAGGCAGAAATCCATAAAAAATATGAGGTTGAGGGGCTAGGCCACTGGCAATCAAACCCGTTATACCTGCACTCGGACCAGGCACAGCTACGACAGGAATCTCGCGTTCAATCGCTGCCTTGACCAAATCATGACCAGGGTCAGAAATACTAGGGAGTCCTGCATCTGAGACTTGCGCTAAGTCTTTTCCAGATTCTAAATGGGCGATCAGATCTGGAATTTTCTCCATGGCATTGTGCTCATGAAAGCTGGTCTGGGGTGTCGCAATCTCAAAATGCTTGAGCAAGAGGCCTGTATTTCTAGTATCCTCAGCTGCGATCAAGTCCACATCCTTTAGGGTCTGGACCATGCGGTAACTCATATCCTCCCGGTTACCGATCGGTGTTGGGACCAAGTAAAGCACCCCAGTTTTCTTTTCCCCTTTAAAACTTCGTTGGATCTGCATGCTTACTCCCTAAATAACAACTCGTCACAAAACATACACTCTTCATCGTTCTCACGGCGTTGACCATAGGAATAAGTGCAGATATGAAAACCATCGTTGTAAATACGTTGCAAATTTTCACGACCATGGTGTTGTGACTTTGCGGATGAAGTCTTCTCAACTTCCCCCAAACGCTCTCTCAATTTATCATTTTCTAAGCGAAGAGCTGTATTTTCTTCGATGACTTGTTTCAAATTTTTCTTGATGGCTTCGACTTCAGCCAAGGTGACCAACAAATTCTGAGAAAAGCCGTCTAAAGCATCAAATAATTCTTTTTTATTCATTCTGACTCCTTAACTTTCTAAGCTCAAAACCATATATTCTAGAGCATTTTGAAAAGAAACATTGGCCTTCCACATCCTGCGAGCAAGACCCAATTTTTCCAGCAGCTGCTGGGATCTACTCAAGCGCAACTGCTCTTCTAAAGCCAACTCCATCAAACGAAAGGCCTGGCTTTGTTTTTCCTTATCATCTGCTAAGCTCGCTAAGCGGGTCACTTCCAAATAGGCACGATTCAAATTGGATTGACAACGTTCGATGAATTGATCACAAACTTTTGCCAGTTCAAAAAACGTAGCATTCTTTTTTTGTTGCTCTGCCTCTTCAAGACTAAAACTAAAACGAGCTACTAAATTTGCCTGTGATTTGATCAAGCCTTCTTTTTCTAGCAATTCAGTTAGGTAGGCTTGCTTTTTAGGAAAATGGACCTGCTGGGCCCGACTCTTGATAGTCGGTAAAATCAAGTTTTCATCGGATGTCAACAAGAAGAGATAGATCTCACTCTGGGGCTCCTCCATGACTTTTAAGAGAGAATTGGCTGCATTGGTATGCATCTTATCCGCATCTTGGACGATAAAGACCTGCCGACTGCCTTCAAATCCTGATTGAGAAAAGTCTTGAACGAGCGAGCGAATGCGGTCAGTCTTAATGATTTGGTTGACTGGACGCACGATCTTTACGTCTGAGAATTCTTCTTCTTCAATCAAGCGGCAGGAACGGCATTTGCCACAAGGCCAGACTCCCTGCAAATCTTGGCAAAATTGACTTTGAGCTAGCAAGAGGGCCATCTCAAAACTGGCAAAAGAACCCGTAAAGAGATAAGCATGACTGAGCTGTTTGTGTTCCAAGATCTGGGTGAAGCGCTCCACCAATTCTGGCTGGAGCTGTTGGATCTCTTCTAGCTTCATTTCAATATCCCCAAGCGATTTTCTAAAACAGCCAAGACATCCGCAAAGACTGCTTCAAAGGATTGGCTGGCATCGATTTTCACAATGCGCTCTGGTTCCTTTTCATACAAGGCCAAATAACCTTGTCTGACTTTTTGGTGAAGCTCCAAACCTTCCAAATCCAAACGATTGACTTCCCGCTCTTGGTTTTTGGCAATTCGGGCGAGCCCTTCTTCAACATCCAGATCAAAGTAAAGGGTGAGATCTGGTTTAAGACCATCTGTCGCAAATTGATTGAGCCACTCGATATCTTCCACACTCAGACCGCGACCATACCCTTGATAAGCGACCGAGCTATCAATAAAGCGGTCCATCAAGACGATTTTCCCAGCTGCTAGGGCTGGCAAGACACGTTCCACCAAATGCTGGCGGCGACTAGCAATATAGAGCAGCAACTCGGTCTTGGCATCCATACTAGTATGGTCTGGATCTAAAATGACTTGGCGGATCTTTTCTGCAATGTCTACACCGCCTGGTTCACGGGTTGTAATAAAAGGAATTCCTTTTTCTTCAAGTAGAGGCAAAACGGCTTCTAGGACCGATGATTTCCCCGCTCCTTCTGGACCTTCAAATGAAATTAATGTACCGTTTACCATAGTATCCTCTTTCTAGTTTTCTTCTTTTTATTTTACCAAAAATAAGGGTAAAAATCTTGTATTTTAGGAGAGAAAATTTTTCAAAGTCATTTTCATTTTTTCACTTTTTTGTTACAATGATCTTATAAAGTTTTAGGAGACAACCTATCATGTTTAAATTTAAAGATATTCTGGCTATCATCTTGGGGGCCGGCATTTTTTCGTTTGGGATCTATTTTTTGGTCATTCCCTTTCACTTCTATGAAGGAGGAGCAACAGGGATTACCTTGATCACCTATTACCTCTTCAAAATCCCCGTATCCATCATGAACTTGCTGATCAATATCCCTCTTTTCATTCTGGCTTGGAAACTGCTGGGCAAGAAATCTCTTTACCTGAGCTTACTGGGGACTTTCTCGGTTTCCGCTTGGATGGCGATTTTTGAAGCGATACCCCTCAGCCACCGCTACCATCACTTCATCTTTAACGCCTTTAAAGGAGATATTCTGCTTGCCTGTATCGCCTCAGGGGTTGTCCTTGGTTTAGGTCTAGGGATCATCTTCAATGCTGGGGGAACTACGGGAGGAACTGATATTCTCGCTCGCATCTTTAACAAATACACTTCCCTCACCATGGGAAAACTCATGTTGATTGTAGATGCCATTGTTCTGACAACTGTGGTCATTGTCTTCCAAGATGTCCGTACGGCTATGTATACCCTCTTCTTTATCCTGATTGACACCCTTGTGATTGACTTGATTGGAGAAGGTGGTTTTGCTGGAAAAGGCTTCCTTATCGTCACATCTAAACCAGAAGAAATTGCCAAAAAGGTTTCTGACGATCTGGGTCGCGGGATTACCTTTATCCGTGGAATGGGCTATTACAGCCGTAAAGATCTGGATATCGTCTACTGTGTCGTTTCACGGAATGAGATGAAACAAATGAAAGACATCATCAATCAGATCGATCCATTCGCCTTCATCACCATTTCTGAAGCCCATGAAATTCTCGGCGAAGGCTTTACTTTAGATAAAGAAAAACAACCCATTACCCGTTAATAGAAAAATCAGACTGGATTGTCATCCAGCCTGATTTTTTCTATTAAATAGCTTTTGCGGTTGTTCGAGTAATTTCATCGACTTTCAAACCGTTGACTTCAAATTTACTACGGATTCCTTCTAGATCTGTCACCCCATCAATTTGAACTTCGATAACCACACGATCGTCTTTTGTTGGGATATTGACTGTATTGGCGATGTTATATCCTTCTTCTACAATCAAGTGAATGATTTGTTCTAGAACGCCAACCTTATCTTCTGTCACAAAGCGAACACGAACTCCTTCTTCTCCATAACCGGATACTTCAAGGAAAGCACGGAAAATATCACGGTCTGTGATGACACCGGATACTTGGTCATTGTCCACGACTGGAAGAATTCCCACCTTGTTCTTATACATGAGGTAGGTCGCATCTTCTAAGCTCGCAAATTTAGAGACGGTAATGACATCGCGAAGCATGACATCTTTAACCTTGGTCTTGTTCAAGAGATAGTTCATCTCGAAAATAGACAAGCTTGTTGCTTTAGATGGACTTGCTTCTGCAATCGTACCTTCTGTCACCAAACCAACCAATTTATCGTTTTCAATGACTGGCAAACGGTGCAAACCTTGTTCGCGCATCAAATCTGCCGCGTGGGCAATTGTAGTATCTGGACTAATGTAAACCACTTTACGTGTCATAAAATCTTTAACAGCCATAACAAGTTCTCCTATGCTTTTATTAGTTTTATTATACTTGATTTTAAGAATGATTTCAAACGCTTTCAGCAGTTTTCTCTTGTTTTCAAAATTTAGAAAAATCAAACA
>NZ_CAUFJQ010000078.1 GCF_959025735.1 uncultured Streptococcus sp. | reverse complement strand
CGTTCATTGGCTTGGTGCTCGGTCTGTTCTGCACCTGGGAAAAGAGCCCCAAAAGCGACACAATTTTCCATGGTCCGCGCAAATGTCGCACCACCAGAAGACATAGCTGGTGTCTTATCACCAGTTTCTTCCTGATAGACGGCCATCAAAGAGCTGACTAAAGGACTATCCAAAGGAACATATAAAGGAGCCAGATAATCAAACTCTTCATATTCCAACTGATAGCTAGCTGCAATTTCTTGCAAACGAGCTACCAAGGCATCCTTATCTGCTAAGACGGGGATCCGGATATCAATCCCGATTTCCGATTGTTCTTGATCGATCACAAGGGTCGCAAGATTAAAGGAAAGATCGCCACTTGGTTCATCTGAAATAGGGCCAAATAGAGCCTCACCAGTTGCATCCTCACCAACTGCATCTGCGATAAATAGCAAAGCTGGATGGGGTTGGATGAGGGATAAACTTTCCGCTAAACCGACAATAGCATTCACTCCTTCAGCTGCATCTTTAGAGTGCTTGGAAACACCCAAAACCGTTACAGAATCTTCTGTTTGGCTATACTGAACCCCACTTTGATCCAAAACAGGAAGCAACTCTTCCAAACGATGACCAGCATAGGTCGCCTTGTCTGGAACAACATTGAGGGCCTGACCAGCCTGTAAGGGAAGATCATCCCAACCTGGACCATGCAATTTCACTTGTAATAAGCCTTTTTCAGCATAGGTTAATGGGAAAGAGGAATCCGGTGCAAATCCAAGATCTGCTTGCTCTTCGATTTGGTTGTAGCGGTTCATACAGCGCCACAAGGTTTCTTCATCCGTCCCAAAGATAAAGCGAATTCGTTTGGTAAACTGGATGCCATCATCCAACAAACTCTTAACTGCATAGAGGGCAGCGAGGGACGGACCCTTATCATCCTGCACACCACGACCTACTAGATAGTCACCGACAATAGTCGCTTCAAAAGGTGACGTTTGCCAATCTTTTAGATCACCGGCTGGAACAACATCCAAGTGACAAAGAACGGCCAGGAGTTCTTCCCCCTGACCGATCTCTGCATATCCATAGTATCCTTCAGGATCTATATATGTTTGAAAACCTAATTCTCGAGCAAGCTCTAAGGTTTTTTCTAGGACATCTTGGATAGCTTGTCCAAACGGTGTTCCATTTTCCCCTTCGTTTAATACTGAGGGGTAAGAAATGATGGTTTGAAGCGAGTTTAAAAACTGCTCTTTTACATCGTTCTTTATTCTATTTTTCATGAAACACCTACTTTATTCTATTGCAAGAATGGAACCACAGTTCCTAGTAGAAGAAGGGCAATGGTGATCACAACAATCGCTACGACCAATTTACCCATGAATTTCCACCATGCACTCAAGTCAACACGTCCAAGAGCAAGAGCTCCCATTACGATACCTGAAGTTGGTGCGATCAAGTTCAAGACACCAGATGCAGATTGGTAAGCTGTGACAATCAAGCTACCTGGTACATTGACGAATTTACCAAGAGGTGCCATGATACCCATTGTTGCACTGGCAAGACCAGATGATGATGGGATCAAGAATGACATTGGCAAGTAGAAAATGTAAGTCAAGACAATGAACAATTGAGATGAAAGACCTTTCAGTCCTTCTTCACCCCAGTGAAGAATTGTCGCAGTGATCATACCGTCGTTCATGATGACTTGGATACCACGTGCTACCGCTACGATAAGAGCAACACTCAAGAGGTCAGCTGCACCATTCATGAAAGATGAAATAATTTTATCTTCTTTCAAGCCATAAATGATACCAACGAGGATTCCCATGAAGGCAAAGAGCATAGCTGTTTGAGGGAAGTACCATGTACCAAGAGCATCTGTGTTACCGATCAATTGACCAAGTACTGGAATTTTATGGAGAGATTCGTTGAAGGTTTCAAAGAATTTAATACCCAAATCTTTGAATGGGATAAATCCAGCAACCATGATCACGAATGTTGAGATGAAGACGACCAAGACACGTTTTTGTTTCTTGTTCATTTGTGAAGGAATTTCTTCGCCACTTTCAACATTGAAGTGTTTCAAATCTTCTTCACGAGTTGCATAGGTGAGAGATTTGGTTGGGTCTTTTTGAACCTTATCTGCATAACGGTATACATAGTATGTGCTAAGTCCTGTCAATACGATCCAGAAGATCACACGAAGTAAGAGACCTGAAGCACTTGAGATACCTGCAGTATCAGAAGCGATAACTGTTGCAAATGGGTTCAATGTTGACGCCAAACATCCGATTTGGGATCCTAAGAGGATAATGGCTACCCCTGTCAAGCTGTCAAAACCAACGGACATCATAACAGGTACAAGAAGTGGATAGAAGGCCATGGTTTCTTCACCCATACCATAAGTTGTACCACCAAGGGCAAACAATGGCATCAAGATCAAAATCAACATTTTTTCGCGGCCTTTGTATTTACGAACGATAGAAGCAATCCCTACATCAAGGGTACCTGTTTCGTTCACAACTCCAAGGAAACCACCGACCATCAAGATGAAGAAGGCTACATCAATCGCTGCACTGGTTGGTGCTTTACCAAGCATGGCATTGATTGGGGCCATCAAGACATCCCAAATCCCTTGAGGATGTGCTTTTACAGATTCATAACTACCTGCAATGATAGCACCTGCATCGTCAACCTTGTATTGACCAGCTGGAATAATCCAAGTTAACACTGCCATAATAGCAATGATAATTAACAATACGGAAAAAGATGAAGGCATCTTAAATCCTTTTTTCGTTTTTTCACTCATTTGTCTTCCTCCTAACGCAACAAAGTGTGAGTGATGTTTTACAAGAGTCTCTTGTAAAACGCTTACCTATAGATTTATTCTATCACAATAAGCTTTAAAATACTAGTTTTTTCCTAATTTTTCATTAGTCTTTTTGGATGATTGTTCCACTTTCAGACTCAATCAAAGCGCCAAGGTTTTCAAGTGATGTAATAACTGCTTTTCCTTCTGGGCGACCATTGACGAAGGCAATGGCAGCTTCCACTTTAGGAAGCATGCTTCCTGGTGCAAATTGGTCTTGTTTGATATATTCTTCCAATTGAGCCACATTAACATGTTCCAATTTTGCTTGGTCTGGTTTGTTGTAGTTCACAAAGACATAATCGACACCAGTCAAGACGATGAAGAGGTCTGCTTCTACTAATTCAGCCAAACGTTGAGATGCAAAGTCTTTATCGATAACCGCTTCAACACCAGATAAGCTACCATCTGCTTCTTTCACAACTGGGATACCGCCACCACCGGCTGCCACAACGACTTGACCGTCGTTCAACAAAGTACGGATGGTATTGATTTCTTTGATATCCACTGGTTTTGGTGAAGCCACAACTTTACGCCAGCCACGACCAGCATCTTCTTTGAAAGTTGCTCCTGATTTTTCAGCTTCTGCTTTTGCTTCTTCTTCTGAGTAGAATGGACCGATTGGTTTGCTGAGGTTGACAAAAGCTGGGTCGTTCTTATCAACAATGACTTGTGTCACAACAGAAGCCACATCTTTTTCGATTCCTTCTTCATGAAGAGCATTTTGAAGAGCATTTTGAAGCCAGTAGCCAATACTTCCTTCGGTCATAGCAACTAATGAATCAAGTGGGAAAGCAGGGTTTTTTTCAGAGTTTGCTGCCAAGTGTTGGAGCAAAAGGTTCCCTACTTGAGGACCATTTCCGTGAGTGATGATCAAGTCATCCCCGTTTTTGATTAATTTGACTAAGTGTTTTGCTGTTTCTACAAGTGCTTCTTGTTGAGCTTGAGCAGAAGGATCAGATGAGAGAATAGCATTTCCTCCCAAAGCAACGACGATTTTTCTTGACATAAATTTTCCCTTTCTATAAAAAATAGGGGCAGGACTAAAGCTAGCAGTCCAGCCCCTATAGCTGTTGGTATACGGTTATAAAGTCTTAAACTTTTGGAATGTACAAGTTACCAAGAGTCGCTGCCATAACCGCTTTGATGGTGTGCATACGGTTTTCAGCTTGGTCAAAGTGACGAGCATATTTGCTGCGGAACACTTCGTCAGTAACTTCCATTTCTTCTACGCCGAATTTTTCAGCAACATCTTTACCGTAAACAGTATTTGTATCGTGGAAGGCTGGCAAGCAGTGCAAGAAGATTAAGTCTTCGTTATCAGCTTTCTTAATCAAATCCATGTTTACTTGGTAAGGTTTCAAAAGGGCAACACGTTCTGCAAATTTGTCTTCTTCACCCATAGATACCCAAACGTCAGTGTAAAGTACGTCTGCACCTTTCACAGCTTCATCGGCATCTTCAGTGATCAAGATATGAGCGCCACTTTCTTTTGCAAATCCTTCTGCCAATTCAACGATTTCTTTTTCTGGGAAGAGTTCTTTTGGTGAGAAGATGTGTACGTTCACACCAAGGATAGCACCTGTTACAAGAAGGCTGTTCGCAACGTTGTTACGTCCATCACCACAGTATACAAGTGTCAAACCTTCCAAACGTCCAAAGTTTTCTTGAACTGTCAAGTAGTCTGCAAGCATTTGAGTTGGGTGCCATTCGTCAGTCAAACCATTCCATACTGGAACACCTGAGAATTCAGCCAATTCTTCAACCATACGTTGGCTGAAACCACGGAATTCAATACCGTCAAACATACGTCCAAGAACTTTAGCAGTATCTTCTGTAGATTCTTTTTTACCAAGTTGGATGTCGTTTGCACCTAGGTATTCTGGGTGAGCACCAAGATCGATAGCTGCTGTTGTGAAGGCAGCACGAGTACGAGTTGAAGTTTTTTCAAACAAAAGCGCAATGTTTTTACCAGCAAGATAGTGGTGTTCAATGTTGCGTTTTTTAAGGTCTTTCAAGTGAGCTGAAAGTCCAATAAGGTATTCTAACTCTGCACGTGTAAAGTCTTTTTCTGCCAAGAAGCTACGTCCTTGGAACACTGAATTTGTCATTCTATTTGTCTCCTATTTTCTTTCTAGTATTGATCAGTAAGAAGGAAGAGCTGATCCCCAAAGACCAGCTCCCGGTCTTCTCTATTAGATTTCTTCACGTTCAAATGGCATTGACATACAACGAGGTCCACCACGACCGCGAACCAATTCACTTCCGCGGATCTTAATCAAACGAAGTCCGTATTCTTCTAATTTCTTGTTTGTAACTGTGTTACGATCGTATACAACTACTACACCAGGTGCGATTGTAAGAGTATTTGAACCGTCGTTCCATTGTTCACGAGCAGCTGCAACCACATTGCCATCACCACAAGGGATCAATGTAACTTTTTCAACACCAAGGTTTTCAGCAAGCAATTCAGCCAAATCACCTTTTTCTTCAACAATCTTCAATGCTTCATTTTCATAGGTTACAGAGAAGACGCGAAGGTTCCCTTGGATTTCTGGGTGGATTGTGAATTTATCGTAGTCCACCATTGTGAATACTGTATCCAAGTGCATGAATTTACGGTTGTTCGCAAATTCGAAGGCCAATACTTTCTTGAAGCCAACGTTCTTCTTGAAGATGTTTACCAACAATTTTTCGATTGATGCAGCATCTGTACGTTGTGAGATACCAACTGCCAATACATCTTTAGAAAGCACCAACTCATCTCCACCTTCGATACGAGTATCTTCTTCACGGTTGTAGACAAGTTCAACTTTTCCACCATAAACTGGGTGGTATTTGAAGATGTATTTACCATACAAAGTTTCACGGTTACGTGTATCTGCGTACATGTGGTTCAATGATACTGCATTACCAATTGTAGCAAATGGGTCACGTGTGAAGTACAAGTTTGGCATTGGATCAATCGCAAATGGATAGTCAGATTCAACAAGGTCTGTCAATCCTTTGTCAGCTTCAGGAATTTCTGGAAGCTCAGCTTTTTGGAAACCAGCCATTGTTTTTTCAACCAACTCTTGGTTGTCTTTAATACCACGAAGGATTTCGCGAATAGCGTTTTTAGTTTGGCGTCCACGAATGTTCGCTTCATCAAGGTATTCTTCGATAAATTGTTCGCGAATTTCTGGAGTAGTCAATGACTCAGCTGCCAATTTTTCAAGATAAAGTACTTCGATTCCTTCATTACGAAGTGCTTCAGCAAATGCGTCGTGTTCTTTTTGAGCATCTTCCAAGAAAGGAATATCATCAAAAAGAAGACGTTCAAGATAGTCAGGCATCAAGTTTTCCAACTCTTTACCAGGACGGTGCAAACAAACTTTTTTCAGTTTTCCAATTTCTGAGAAAACATGAATTGGGTGTGTAGACATCTATAGTCCTCCTTTTTCTTCGAGCTTGTTCATAAGCTTTATTACAATTGTTATTATATCCTTTATTGTTACCGCTTTCATGAAGGATTCTACTTTTTTAATGCAAAGAATTTGGCATTTTTTGAATTTTTCCTATTTTTTAGTTAATATGAAGCGTTTTCTTTGCATATTTTGTCTTTTATATTGTTTTTATGAATATATATTTTTTTGAAAAAATAAAAAAGATCAACAAATTAATTGATCTCTTTAAAACTCTTTAAAAAGTAGGCTGTATCTAGAAAGGTTAATTGTTTTCTCTCATACTGTATCTTATGAGAATCGATGAGTTTCTTTAAAACTTGATTGACGGTTTCTCGGGTTGTAGCCGCTAATTTGGCCATTTCCTTCATACTGATTGGAAATGGAAGTTGATTTCCTAAACTTTCATAGTCCTTGCACAAGATAGCTAAAGATTGAACCACACGCTCACTGGCACTAGCTGTCACGACATTACGTAGACGCAACTCTTGAAATTCTAAAATTGACGAGAGCTTTCTCGTAATAAAGAGCAACTGCTCCTTACTCTCTTGGGCAGATAATTCATAGAGGTTGACGGGGATAACGAAACAACGCAAATCTGTCACCGCACTAGCTGTATAGTGGTAACGCTCATCCTGAAACATCCCACCATAAGGGAACAGGGCCCCTTTCTTGATATAATCCATATAGGAAAATTGATCAGACGAATCGAATTGCTCAATGCGAGCAAAGCCTTTTGAAAGAAGAAAAATGCGATCCCGCTTATCTCCTGCATAAAATAAAATTTGTCCTTTTTGGATATCCCTAGCATGAATTTCAACAGCTAATTTATCAAATAGCTCCACTGGCAACGCAGAGAAGGCTGGATGCGAGCGGACCAACTGGTAATCTTCCTTTGTAATCATGTTTATACTTCCTCTTATTACTATTAATTAGTATAACATATTTTTTTGATAGAAGAGGGAAAGAAGCCTCTTTAAAACAGAAAAGTATTTCGAAACACCAAGTGAATTTTAAGCTACTGTGATAGAAGAAAAGAGAGTGGGACAGAAATCGGTAATTCGTTAGAATTCGATTTCGTCGTCCTACCTCCGCACAGTTGAGTAGGGCTGTAAAAGCTGATGAAATCAGCGTAGTAGAGCCCACTCAACCACTGCGTCTTGCTCGATAATCCAAAGACAATTGAAGAGGCCAGGACTTTTGTCCCAGCCTCTTCCGTCAATTATTCATTCATATTCACACGATGCCATTCATTGATGACATAAGCTAGTTCTCCCAACTGATAAAGACCAACACCACTGATTTCAGAACTTTCTGGGGTCGTTCCACCCAGTCCTGCAGTATAGATGGCAACCAAATAAGGGGTCGATTCATGGACAATGGCATCCACATTGAGCGCTTCCGCAACATAGCCCGGTTTTTGTTGAATGACCAAATCTGGCAAGAATTTCTTATAGTACTCACCTGGGAAAGATTCCCCAATCAATTCCAACAAATCTGCATATTTTTCTTGATGATTCCAAAGATATTGCAAGACATGGATATAATAATCCGTTGTCGTTTTATTATCTTCGCTAAAGGTTTTGACTTCTGGTGAGCGAGATTGACCATAGCGACTGAATAACTTGCGCGCTTGCTCCATTCCCCCTAAACGATCTGCCAAGGCATAGGCTGGGGTATTTTCAGAGTAAACTAATGAATAGCGTTGCATATCAGGGATAGACATGGCTCCATCAAAGGCAGCAACGTAATTATCATGTTCCCCTACATATTCATAGTAGGTATTGGTAATGTCAAACCGATCTGTTAAATTGAGTTTACCCTTTGTGACCTCATCTACCACCAACATGTTCAACGGTAGCTTATAGGTACTACCTGCCGTCATTGGTTGGAGATCATTCATGGCAAATTGCTCTCCTGTAATGGCATTGCGATACGTGAAGGCAACTTGTGACGGATCAATTCCACTTTCCGCTAGGAAATCCTGAACAACCTCTACCAAGCCTTTATTAGCATAATCATAGACAAGGCCATAAGCGCTCATCGTTTCCATGTCTGCATCTACTACTGCTTGCTTAGCTTCAGGAGATTTGACACGTGGTTTTTTCGTCTCAGGGGTAGACTTTTCGATATCTTGTTCTTTTGCTTCTTTTGTTTTCTTTGCTTTTTTTTCAATTGCTGATGCTGTTGGTTGCGTAAGATGCAAGTAGCCCAGTGCGCTTGTTCCCACTAAGCACAATAAAATACTGACCGCAATCATGATCGAGCGTAGATTAAAATATTTTTTCATACGAGATTAATTATAAAAGATTCTACTGAAAATAACAAGAATTATCAGAAAGAGAAAACGGTTTCTTTTTAAAAAGTTTATTTCTTTTCATCAAAGGCTTATTTCCGTTTAAAGGAGCCCATAATTAGCTTAGCAATCTCACGCGCAATCGTCCGGAATAAGGAACTCAAGAAGGAATCCTTGGCTTTTTCAAGACTGGATTTTCTTGGGCGACCTGGACTGCGTTTTTGCTCTGCTTTTTCCACCGCAGCTCGTTCTTTTTCTGCTTCTTTTTGCTCTTCTTCTTGTGCTTCCTTGCTTGCTTTAGCTGCTAATTTTTCATAGGCAGATTCCCGATCAATCGTCGTCGCATACTTTTGATGGAAAGGCGATGTTGTGATCAAGGCCAATTGTTCACTCTCATTTAAGAGGTCAAAACTCGATTGAGGAGAGAGAATATAAGCACGCTCAACCACACTAGGCTGTCCCTTTTCATTGAGGAAAGAAACCAAGGCTTCCCCTGTCCCTAACTCTGTGATCACTGTTTCTGTATCAAAATCTGGATTTGGACGAAAACTTTGGGCAGCCACCTTAATTGCCTTCATTTCTTTGGGTGTATAAGCTCGAAGAGCATGCTGAACACGATTCCCAAGCTGTGCCAAAACAGATTCTGGAAGGTCTTGAGGATTTTGGGTAATAAAGTAAATCCCTACACC
>NZ_CAUFJQ010000077.1 GCF_959025735.1 uncultured Streptococcus sp. | reverse complement strand
CCAGCAAGTCTCTACCTGTTTGCAGTATAAAAAAGAGGCTAGAACAGTTCTGTTCTAACCTCTCAGACTAGTAGACACGTCTTCCCATGTCGAGACTCTAGTCTACTAATCCTTATTTTTTGGTCGTTCCACGTTGGTTGATCGTATGAGACAACAGTACTTCGCGTTCTTCCAACTCTTCTTTGTGCATGATCTTGGTCAACATGCGCATACTGATCGCACCAAGGTCATACAAAGGCTGGCCAATCGTTGATAGATTTGGACGCGTGTAACGAGTTACTTGTGAATCATCGCTGGTGATAATTTCAAAGTCTTCTGGTACTTTGATACCGTGATCAGACAAGCCGTTCAAGAGACCTGCAGCCAATTCATCCCCTGTCACAAAAGCAGCTGTTGCTTTTGACGCAATGATGCGTTCTGCCAAGTTGTAACCTTCATCATAACGGTACTTGGATTCAAAGACAAGTCCTTCGCTATAGCTCAATTTTTTCGCTTTCAAAGCTTCTTTGTAGCCCGCCAAACGGATTTTTCCATTGATATCATCCACCAATGGGCCGCTTACAAAAGCAATTTTCTTGTTGTGTTTTGCCAACTGTGTAACAGCATCAACGGTCGCTTGCTTGTAGTCGATATTGACACTTGGCAATTGGTGTTCAACATCCACTGTACCAGCAAGGACAACTGGCGTCCGAGAGCGTGAAAATTCTGAGCGAATCTTTTCTGTCAAATGATAGCCCATGAAAATGATCCCATCCACTTGTTTTGAAAAGAGGTTGTTTACAACTGAAACTTCTTTGTCATCGTCTTCATCGCTATTTGCAAGAACAATGTTGTACTTGTACATTTCGGCAATGTCATCGATCCCCTTAGCCAAGGTAGAGAAATAGCTGTTCGTGATGTTTGGAATCACAACACCGACTGTTGTGGTTTTCTTGCTAGCAAGACCACGCGCAACAGCATTTGGACGGTAATCCAAGCGTTCGATCACTTCTAATACTTTTTTACGTGTATTTTCTTTAACGTTCTTATTTCCATTCACTACACGACTAACGGTTGCCATTGAAACCCCTGCTTCACGGGCGACATCATAAATTGTTACTGTATCGTCTGTATTCATAAGATTTCCTTTCATTGTTGAAAATTTCGTTTTCACTCTCTAATTAATCCTATTTTATCACTTATTGTAAACACTTTCAAGCGTTTTGGTAAAATTTTGTAAACTCTTGCTTTTTTGGGGAAAATTTGACAAAATAGATCCATAGAAAGAAGGTAGCATTATGTCTAAATTAGATCAAATCGTCGATTTTCTTGAAACTGAAAAAACAGATGTCGCTGTTGTATCCGATCCTGTCACGATCAATTACCTGACTGGATTTTACAGTGATCCCCACGAACGTCAACTCTTCTTGTTCGTTTACACAGACCACGAACCCCTTCTCTTCGTTCCTGCACTTGAAGTGGAACGGGCGACTGCAGTTGTCGATTTCCAAGTGGTTGGCTATGTGGATTCTGAAAACCCATGGGAAAAGATTAAAGGGGCTATCGCAAAACCCGATGCCAAAACCGTTGCACTTGAATATGATAACTTGATCCTTACCAAATACAATGGCTTGCGCACTGTCTTTGAAAAGGCTCAATTCACCAACTTGACACCACGGATTAACCGGATGCGCTTGATCAAATCTGCTGATGAGATCCAAAAAATGTTGGTGGCAGGTCAATATGCAGATAAGGCTGTCAATATGGGATTCGACGCCATCTCACTGGATAAAACAGAAACTGATATCGTAGCAGAAATCGACTTTGGTATCAAACGCTTGGGTTATGAAATGAGCTTTGAAACCATGGTCTTGACTGGAAACAATGCAGCTAACCCACACGGAATTCCTGGAAGCAACAAAGTCGAAAACGATGCTCTCTTGCTCTTTGACCTTGGCTGTATGGTGAATGGTTATGCGTCAGATATGACTCGTACTGTTGCTGTTGGGAAACCAGATGATTTAAAAAAAGAAATCTACCACTTGACGTTAGAAGCTCAACAAGCAGCCATTGACATGATCAAACCAGGTGTAACAGCACATGACGTAGACCGTGCTGCACGGAGCGTCATCGAAAAAGCTGGCTATGGTGAATACTTCAACCACCGCCTCGGACACGGGATCGGAATGGACGTGCATGAATTCCCTTCTATTATGGAAGGAAATGACATGGTACTTGAAGAAGGCATGTGCTTCTCAGTCGAACCAGGAATCTATATTCCAGGTAAAGTCGGTGTCCGTATCGAAGATTGTGGTTACGTCACAAAAGACGGATTTGGACTCTTCACTGAAACCAGCAAAGACTTACTTTACTTTGACTAATCCTTTAGTCGTTTCAATAAATAACAAACATCTTGTTTCGTTAATAATTATAAAAAATGAGGCTAGGACAAAAGTCCTAGCCTCTTAATTATCTTTGGATTGTCGAGCAAGACGCAGTGGTTGAGTGGGCTCTACTACGCTGATTTCATCAGCTTTTACAGCCCTACTCAACTGTGCGGAGGTGAGACGACGAAATCGAATTCTAACGAATTACCGATTTCTGTCCCACTCTCATTTTTCTTATGAAACCGATTCGAGATTCATTCTTTTCTGCGTATCTTCTACGACGTCTTTTAGAGTGGTTTGGGACATTTCTTTTTCCATAGCAGTCTGAATGTCCTCAAGCTTCCCATCTAAAACATTGTGGATATTGTGGCCAATTGGGCAGGCTGGATTCGGATTGTCATGAAAACCAAATAATTGACCTGTCGAACCTAAGCATTCTACTGCTTGATAGATATCCAGCAGGCTGATCTCATCGGCTGCTTTTGCGAGCTCAGCTCCGCCTGTCCCACGCGCTACATGGATCAATCCTGCTTTCTTCAACTGAGACAAAGTCTTTCGAATAATAACAGGGTTCACGCCGACACTTCCTGCCAAAAAATCACTGGTTACTTTTGTTTTCTCTCCTTGTAGAGCAATCATGATCAAGACATGAGTCCCAATGGTAAAGCGACTCGAAATTTGCATAACTTCACTCCTTTCTACCCGTTTTTGAAGGTAGAGTCTATTGAACAACCGTCAAGGGACGACTTTCGTTATTCCTATTATACTCTTTTTAGTTGTAATGTCAATAGTTACACTGTTGAAAGAAGTCCTCTAGCCAAGCATCGATTTCTCGATCATGACCTTCTCTCTGTTCAATCTCATGAAGAAGCTCATGATTGTGGGTATGATGAATGCCATTGACCAAACTTTCATAATACACTTGGTAATAAGGAAGATGGAGATCTTTTGCGAGTTGCAGTTCTTTTTGGACATCATAATCCACCCGTCTAAAATCTACATCTTTTAGCCCCATTTGATCAAATTCAAGAATAGCATACATGGCCCGAAGGTCCTTGCGAAGATTCTTTTCCAAAAAGAAAGGTTGACCGATCGATCCAGGATTGATAATCAGTTCTCCTCCTGTCCCGTAGCGGAAAAACTGCTGGTGAATGTGTCCGTAGACTGCGATATCACAAGACGGGTTTGTCACCAAGCGGTCAAAATCCTTCTGGTCACCAATGTGGATCAATTCGCGACCCCAATTCTTATCGGGTAAGTGGTGGGTAATACCGATCTTTAAACCTGCGATTTCTCTATGGACCTGCATGGGCATTTCCTGCATAGCTTCAATTTCCTGGGGTGTGATTTCTTCAAGAATATATTGACACTGGCGCATGAGGTAGCGATGACTGGGTCTGGTCTCATCCAACATCCCCCTCATGGCCCGCCAAAGACTATCTTCCCAGTTTCCAAGGACTTTGACCGTAATCGGTAACTCCTCTAACAGCTCCAAGAGGGCCCGTCTCCCTGTCCCAGGCATCAAACTATCTCCTAAGAGCCAATATTCATCCACCTTGGCTTTTCGACTATCCTCTAGGACAGCTTCCAATGCTGTCGTATTTCCATGAATATCTGAAAGTAAAGCAATTTTAGTCATGATCTTCTCCTTCTCTCCATTATAACAAAGAGAAGAAAAACTTCCACCCAAAGGTGAAAGTTTTATGAACATTCCATGCTACCAGAAATGAAAACACAGGCTAGAAGCGGACGCTTCGTCGTTGGATTTATCTTTTTCCAAAGAGTTGCTTAACGGCTTTGTATCTTAGTCTACTGATTTGAGGGCTTCGAGCATGTCTACTTTTCGAAGATAATGGTCAACATAAATTCCTAACAGGATCAAGAGATGGATCATTCCTCCGACAGGAAATAGGAAAACGCCAAGTCCTACTTTAGGGTAAAAGAGAATGGCATCTGGTGCAATCATGGCAATGAGGAATTGATGAAGATAATAACCACCCACTAATCCCATGAGGATCCCTATGATAGACAATAAGATGGTTTCGCGGTAAATATAGAGCGTCACTTCCTTATTATGGAATCCTAAGACCTTAATGGTCGATAATTCCCGGATCCGCTCCGCCACATTGATATTGGTTAAATTATACAAGATCACGATGGCTAGCAAGATCGATACGACTACTAGAATCATCATAGTGGTGTCCAAGGATTTGGCAACTGAATTAAAGAGGGAAATCATCGAAGCATTCTGACTAACCGCCTTCACAGCTGCAAGTGCCATCATATCCCGACTAATAGCCTGCACTTGTCGTGTAGAAGGATTTTTCAACTGCACCAAATAGCTATTTGCTGAAGTCCGCTTTCCGTAGATCTTTTGGTAACTTGCCTGATCCATATAGACAAAATGGCCGACATAATTTTCAGTGATCCCTGCTACCTTAAAAGTATGGCCATCTAAGGTCAGTCGATCACCGACTGTAACCTGGGCTAGTTGTGCTAGCTTACTACTGATGATGACCCCTTTCTTGAGAGACAAGGACTCTTCCTGCTTGAGAGAACGCAGGCTGACAAAGGGAGAAAAATCTGTACGATCCGTTACCATCATCGTAATGGTCTGCTTGTCGCGTCCACCCTTTAAAGATGCTTCGATGACCTTACTATAGATCGGTCGATAATCTTTGATATCTGATTTTTCCAGACGATTGGTTAATTCCTTGCTTTCTTGGCTTGATGCATTCGTTTTTTTGGCTACAATCAACTCATATGATAGGATCTCTTGAAATTGGCGTTTGGGAACCCCTCCTACAGAAGATTGAATCCCTAGCCCTGCGAAGAGAAGAGCAACAGAACCTGCCACTCCAAATATGGTCATCAGCATCCGTTGTTTGTAACGAAAGAGATTACGAGCAGTGACCTTGTGGGTGAAACTCAGACGTTTCCAAATAAAATGGAGACGCTCCAGGAAAATCTTCGAACCAGATACCGGTGGTTTAGGAAGCAATAAAAGATTAGCTTCTTCTTTTAATTCCTTACGCGAAACCCAGTAAGCCGGAAGCACACTCGCAACGAAAGACAGTCCGAGCGCAATCAGAGTCATATCCCCATAAAAATACTCTCTGCTCTCTCCAATCACCATCCCTTGCGTAATAATGTTGGAAATGATCCCCGATAGGAAATAATGGCCCAGCAAGGTTCCTAGAAGGGTACCGATCGTCCCTGCAAAGAATCCATAGAGGACAAATTTGAGAATGATGTCCCTGGTACGATAGCCCAGCGCCTTAAATATCCCTGCATTGGTTCGCTCTTCATCGACAAAGCGGGTCATCGTGGTAAAGGTCACCATGGCTGCTACCAGATAAAGAACGACCGGAAAAATATTTCCAACAGCAGAGATACTACTACTGGCATTGCTATACATCAAGTAACCTTGTCCACCTGGCATGGTCTTGCGGTCATAGACATGATAAGTTGGAATTTCCAGCTGATCTCGCTCCCTTTGCGCTTTTTTCAGCTCCTCCTCTTTTTTTGCGAGCTCCGTTTCACCTGCAGTCCAGTCCTTCTTTTTCTGATCCAGTTGTTCTTGAGCTTGATGGAGCTTTTCTTGACTGGCTACTTGCTCTTTAGCTGGCAGAAAGGAAGCTAATTTTTTGAACTGGGCCTCCTGCAACTCTAATTGTTTTTGAGCCTGATCGATCTGACTCTTGGCTGACTGGAGTGTTTCCTTGGCACGACTGAGTTCTTTCTGGCCTTTTTGAATCTGTCCATCCGCCTCCTGCTTGAGTCTTTGATAGCGGGCCTTTCCATTATCTTTCAAAAGTTTTTCTAACTCTTCTTGATGAGCTTCGAGCCGTTTTTGGTAGACTTGCGAAAAAGAATCTAAAGACTTCAGATCATCAAACTGGATCCGCGCCATCGCGGGAAGTTTAGTCGTAAAGACCTCTTTTGAAACTAGTGCATAGGCATCTAGATTTCCACTGCCACTCATGGCAGTGCCTAAATTCTTTTGAGACCACATCTCAGAGGATTGAACAAAACCAACAATGGTGAATTGCTTTCGCTTTAAACTAGAGCGCGTTCCAGCATTTTCTTCAAGTGTGAGGGTATCCCTTATCTGATAGCGATCCTCCCAAAAACTTGCTAGGGCCAGTTCCCCTTCTTTTTGGGGCAGGCGCCCCTTGGTCACACGAAAAGAAGAAAGGCTCTTTGGGGCAGAAAAAAGTCGAATTGCCTCTCCTGTTCCTTTCACTGTCAAATCCAGCAGTGAACCAAATTCGACACGCGCCCCTTTGACTCCTAAAAGCTCCTCTTGGTCTGCCTGGTCTAATCCCAAGTCCCCCATGACAGCAAGATCTAGCATCTTTTGTTGCTGAATAAACTGGTTAGCCGTTCGGTGCATATTTGGAGTGGTCACCTTTAGGCCTATCAAGGCCAAGCTTCCCAACAACATCAAGGTTAAGATGGAGAGAAAACGTCCTTTTGAATGTGTAAAGGAAGCAAATAGATCCTTCCAATAGACTTTTCGTTTCATGCTACCACCTCTTCTAATATTCTAGCTTAGCAATATCTTGAGGAAGCTCATTGATTTCTACCGACTTGACCTTGGCATCATGCATGCGAATCACACGGTCTGCAATCGGAGCTAGGGCACCATTATGGGTTACGATGATGACCGTCGCTCCCTTTTTTCGAGACATATCCTGTAAAATCCCCAATACTTGCTTAC
This sequence comes from uncultured Streptococcus sp., assembly GCF_959025735.1. GTDB lineage: Bacteria > Bacillota > Bacilli > Lactobacillales > Streptococcaceae > Streptococcus. Next base: position 2,274 of record NZ_CAUFJQ010000077.1, on the reverse strand, counting down.
CCGTCTGGTAATCCAAGGCTCCCGTTGGCTCATCACAAAGGAGAATTTTAGGGTTTTTAGCCACTGCCCGAGCGATCGCCACCCGTTGTTGCTCTCCCCCTGACAATTGGGCAGGAAAATTATCAAGACGATTGCCAAGTCCTACTTCTTTTAAAACAGCTTCCGGATCTAGAGCATCAGAAACAATTTCTGAAGCCAACTCAACATTCTCCTTAGCTGTCAAATTAGGGACCAGATTATAAAATTGAAAGACAAAACCAACATCATCTCGTCGATAATCCGTCCGTTGATGAGCATTGAGTTTTGCAATATCCACTCCATCAATTAGAACCTGACCCTCGTCATTGGTGTCCATCCCCCCTAAGATATTGAGAACCGTTGATTTTCCAGCTCCTGATGCTCCCAAAATAATGACCAACTCGCCTTTTTCAATCTCAAAGGAAACATCCCGGTTAGCGAAAATCTCTGTCTCTCCACTCGTATAGCGCTTGTAACAGTGCTGCATTTCGATGTAGGCCATTTCCTCTCCTCCCTCCGACTTCCTATCTATATTATAGTCCTTTTCTGATAGATTACAAAGAAATCGAGGTAGTAGAAAACAAGGTTATCCTAAATTATCATGAAGGATTATAAATTTTATGCTATAATTAGAGACAAATTTGAATTATTCTTAGAAAGAAGGCTCATTGTGAGTTTACAACAGTTTGAAAGGAAATCACTTCAAGAAATCAACCAATCTATTGACGTGCCAAAAGGGATCCCTTTTTGGAAGACTCTTCTGCTCTTTTCGGGGCCTGGAAGTCTAGTAGCTGTCGGCTATATGGATCCGGGAAACTGGATTACCAGTGTCGTCGGAGGGGCCCAATACCGCTACCTCCTCTTATCAGTGGTTCTTCTCTCGTCTTTAATCGCCATGCAATTGCAACAAATGGCTGGTAAACTAGGGATTGTCCATCGTAAGGATCTGGCCCAAACAACCGCCCATCATTTACCAAAATGGCTTCGCTATACCCTTTGGATTGTGATCGAGCTTGCCTTGATGGCGACAGATTTAGCAGAAGTCATCGGATCAGGGATTGCCCTCCACCTTCTTTTTGGTTGGCCCTTGCTCTTTTCTATCCTGATCACTATCTTTGATGTCTTTCTATTACTGGGACTCATGCATCTAGGATTTCGAAAGATCGAGGCCATCGTTTCAACCTTGATCCTCACGATCCTTGCAATTTTTGGCTATCTGGTTTTCCTATCGAAACCAGATATCGGAGGAATCTTCGCTGGCTTCCTCCCTCAAAAAGAGGTGCTAGGAATTGGACTTCCAAAAGGAAATGAAGCCTTAACCTTGGCGCTTGGAATTATCGGGGCAACCGTAATGCCCCACAACCTCTATCTCCACTCTTCTATTTCGCAAACGCGAAAAGTCGATTACAAGGATCCCGCAGATATCAAACGGGCAGTGCGCTTTATGACCTGGGATTCAAATATTGAATTGAGTTTGGCTTTCGTCGTCAACTCCCTCCTCTTGATTCTTGGAGCGGCCCTCTTCTTTGGTCATGGAGATAAGATCGGTGCTTTCTCTAGCATGTACAACGCCCTCAAGGATAACCATATTGCCGGCGCTATCGCTAGTCCCTTCTTGTCCACCCTCTTTGCCATCGCTTTGTTAGCCAGTGGTCAAAATTCAACCATTACCGGGACCCTAACCGGTCAAATCGTTATGGAAGGTTTCTTACGATTCCGCCTGCCACAATGGGTCGTTCGTCTCATGACTCGGATCATTGCCCTTCTTCCTGTCATCATCGTTGCAATCTTATTTGGAGATCAGGAACATGTCCTCGACGACCTTCTAGTCTACTCTCAAGTCTTCCTATCAGCGGCTCTTCCATTCTCCATCTTCCCTCTGGTTTATTTCACCTCCAACAAGGAAATCATGGGAGAACATGTCAATGCGAAATGGAATACTTTCTTAGGCTATCTCGTTGCGATTGTCTTAACTATCTTAAATTTCAATTTGATCGTGACAACTTTTATCAAATAAAGAGAGAGTGGGACAGAAATCGGTAATTCGTTAGAATTCGATTTCGTCGTCCCACCTCCGCACAGTTGAGTAGGGCTGTATAAGCTGATGAAATCAGCGTAGTAGAGCCCACTCAACCACTGCGTCTTGCTCGACAATCCAAAAATAATTGAGAGGCTAGGACTTTTGTCCCAGCCTCTTTTGGTTTATTACACTCCCTTTTCCATCTTGCTCCTCCATTTCCTAAAAATTTCCTGACC
>NZ_CAUFJQ010000076.1 GCF_959025735.1 uncultured Streptococcus sp. | reverse complement strand
ATTTTTTCAGGCCAGCCACCGCGGACCAATTCCTTTTTCGAATATGGGAGATGTTGATTTTGTACAATAAAGAATTGGCTACCATTTGTGTTTGGTCCAGCATTTGCCATCGAAAGGGCTCCGCGAATATTGTACAGTTCTTTTGAAAATTCGTCTTCGAAGCTCTCACCATAGATGGATTCACCACCCATACCTGTACCAGTAGGATCTCCCCCTTGGATCATGAAATCTTTAATAATCCGATGGAAAATGACACCATCATAATAGCCAGACTTAGCAAGAGCCACAAAATTTGCAACTGTTTTTGGCGCTTGATCTGGGAACAATTGAATTTTCATCTCACCGTGATTGGTTTTGATCACAGCTATAGGACCTTCAACCACACCAAGTTCCAACTGTGGTAACGTCAATTCTTTTTCAACCATATTTAACTCCTCTAAGGCATAGAATATGCCATCTTCTTCTAAATTCTTAGTGATATAATCAGCTTTTTCTTGTAACTCTGGAGCAGATTTTCCCATTGCGATACTAATTCCAGCATAATCAAATAGTTCTAGATCATTTAATCCATCCCCAAATACTAAAACATTCTCTGGCTTCAAGCCCAAATGTTTGACAAGATGAGAAACTCCTGAAGCTTTTGAAGCTTCAAAGCGAACAACATCTGACGAATGGGGATGCCACGAAACTAGGCGCAAGTTCTCTTGCAAAGAAGGGGGCAACTCTAGCTCACTATCCTGTTCATCAAAGGTCCACATTTGGAAAATAGGTTCTTTCAAATGCAGATCTGGATCTACAGGTAAGTTGGGATAAATGATGTCAATAGCATCACTGATCAAGGGTGTCCGATTGGACAGGGCAGCTTGATGACTAGCCACTAACCCATAATCAATCTCGGATTCTTTGGCCCAATCCACAAAAGAAGAAACGATTGCTTCATTGATTGGTGATTGGTAGATCACAGTTCCTTTTGTATCTTCTATATAGGCGCCGTTTAAGGTTACTAGAAAATCAGGCTTTAAGTCCATGATTTCAGGAACAACCCCAAAAATCCCTCTACCGGTTGCAATCCCTGTTCGGATTCCTTTTTCTTTCAATTGATGAAAGACTTCTTTGACAGATTCTGGGATCAATCCAGTTTCTTTTGCACGTAATGTATCATCAATATCAAAAAAGACGATTTTAACTTTTTTGGCTTTATAACGTAATTTTGCGTCCACTTGTCTCCCCCTTATGATCATGCTCTATTATAGCATGTTTCCTTTTAAAAATCTTCTTGATTCACCAGATGGTGTCGAAAGGCATAGACTACTGCTTGCGTCCGATCACTGACTTCTAATTTGGATAAGATGTTGGAGACATGGGTCTTCACTGTTTTTAAAGAAATGAAGAGTTCATCTGCTATTCGTTGATTTTCATATCCTTTCGTCAATAAAGCCAGAATATCTCGTTCTCTAGCTGTCAAATCATCATGCAATTCAGCATGGTTCTTTCGTGACTCAACTTTTTGACTAACTTCTGTCTCAATTGCAAATTCTCCCTTTGCAACCTTTCTGACAGCCTGTAAGATCTCAGTTGCTGACGAGGTCTTTAAAATATACCCTTTTGCACCGGCATCTAAGACAGGGTAAATCTTTTCGTTATCTAAATAAGACGTCAAAATGACAATTTTAGCTTCCGGCCACTCTTTTAGGATGGCTAGAGTCGCATCGATTCCATTTAGCTCTGGCATCACAATATCCATGATGATGACGTCTGGTCTTTCTTTCAGCGCCAACTCCACCCCTTCTTGCCCATTTTTCGCCTCTAAGACTTTCTCAATATCGGTTTGCATGGACAAAAAGCTTTTCAATCCCAATCGGACCATTTCATGGTCGTCTACTAATAATACTTTCATACAGTTTCCTTTTCATTTTTATCTTTTACAAGGAGGGGAACACGAATATCTACAGCCACTCCCTTTTGAGGACTCGTTCTTATTTTAATGGTCCCCGCCATGTCTTCTACACGTTCTTGAATATTTTTCAACCCATAACTCAATCGTTCCAATTTTTCCTGCTCAAAGCCGATTCCATCATCTACCATCCGTAAATGAAGTTGTTTTCCTTCCTGATGCAAAAAGACATCCATTTGTTGAGCTCTAGCATGTTTCAAGGTATTGCTGACAATTTCTTGGACGATTCGAAATAGATGTTCTTCCATATCTTTTGGAATGCTCACGTCATTATGATGGAAGACAACTGTTAGGTTACTCTTTTCCTTCAATTCTCTAAAAATCATCTCCATACCTTCTACCAAGCTTTTTCCTTCCAATTCTGTAGGACGAAGATGTAAGAGCAAGACGCGTAAATCATTTTGGGCTGTCCCTAGAATATCTGACACACCATTTAGTTGCTGCTGGATCTGACTTTTCTCTAACTCAAGGGCCTGCGCTGCTACTCCAGATAAAATCATATTGGCTGCAAACAATTCTTGACTAACCGTATCATGTAGATCACGCGCAATTCTCTTACGCTCGATTTCCACAATTTCTTCCTCATTTCGCATCACACGATTTTCACTTTTTTGTAAATTTTCTTCTAGTCGAAGCAATTTGCTGTCCAATAAATCTAACTGTTGATTCAATTCTTTGGGGGCAATTTCTTTTCGCTGTGAAGCAGTCAGGATCGCTTCTACCTTTTGTTGTACTGCATGAACCGTTACAAATTGCGTGATTTTAATAATTAAGATAACCAAAGCCGTCAATGCAAGCGTCAGACTAAAAATCAAAAATAGGAATGATTGAAGCAAGGAAAGATCTGAGAGAAGTTTGCCCCACTGAAAACCAACAAAATGGAAAATGGTATGACAAATGACCGCAACCACCATTAGGGAATAGAAATACAATAGGAGATAGTCTAATTTCTTCATGCGCGAATCACCTCAACATCCCCAACAATACCAACTAACACAATTTTTACAGAACGGTGCGATCTCCGATAATGTGCCGTTTCAATATCTATGGTTTCATTTCTCATTTTACGGACAGGAAGATCCAAAAACTTCAGATCTCCATACAGGGTGTTAATTTGTAAATGCAATTCCAAATCAATCGGTAAGATAATTTTTGTATTTCCAAACCCTTTCCGAATGATCACTACATTGTCCCAATTGCAAATGGCTACCTCCTCTAAATGGAGGGTGTCATTCCCAAAAACTCGGATCACATTCAGATCTCGATACCCTCGACTTTGCTTTGAAAAATGTTGTAAATCACCAATCCATCTAGTTTTTTCCTGACGAATTTTCGTATCCTCTTCAACATCAAACACAACTGCTTCATTTTCCTTATACATATAAGGGTAAGCGATCAATAAACCATAAACCACCGCAAATAAAATAGCTGCAATCACAAAAGGATTCAGCATCACGATAAAAAACAAGAGCACACTCAGCGCGATTAATAGAAAATTCGCTTTTTGTTTGCCAAAATAGTAATACAAAAGGAGCAAAAAGAGAACCATCAAGACAACAAATCTGGAAAAATCGATTGATAAAATGGTGATCGCTGCTAATGTTAACAAAACGGCTTCAACGAAAATAAAAATTTGTATTTTCCACATAGTCTACCTCATCTTTTCCTATTTTATCAAATTTTTCCTCATTTGACTTCCGTCTGTGGTTGGATAATAGCAGACAATCAAAAAGACTCAGAAATCCATCTGAGTCTTAGACTGATTTATGAATCTCCACCAGTTGCACTACTGCTAGAACTTTCTGTATCTGATCGTTCAGCAGAGGATGAACTAGATGCATCTGAACTTGATGAGGCTTTCGTACTTGAAGAAGCCGTCACTTTAGGCTCATATACAGTCAAAACAATTCGTGTTCGGTTAATATCCACCGTACTCGAAACTTCTGGAGTTTGACTGACAATTTGACCGGCAGAAACAACTACCCCATCAGGGAGATGTTCCGTTTTTCTTAATTCGATATTGGCTTCTTTAATACCATAGATCTCAATCAAATTACTTCTAGCAAAATCATAAGTTGATCCAACATAGTTTGGCATTTCAATTGAAGTCGTTTCTTTCGCTACTTTCAAAACAATCTTGGTTTTTGAATTCAGAGAATATTGCTCTCCTGGAGCTGGGGTTTGTTCAAGAACTGTCCCTGCAGCATAATCGAAGGTCTCAACTTCTTCAATCGTGATCATTTTGCTTGATACTTTATAAGTATTTTTCAGATCTTCCTCTGCTTTAGCTCGTGTTTCTCCTACATAGTTTGGCATTTCAAAACTATTTGGACCTTTTGAAACAATCAAATCAATGCGACTTTGTTCTTTCTTTTGAGCACCTGCATTTGGATTGGTCCGAATCACATAGCCTTCTGCAACCGAATCACTGTACTCTTCTTTCTCTTCACCAACTTGAAGGTCTTGTCCCTCAATAACCGCTCTAGCTTCGGCAATGGTTTTGCCGGAAACATCTGGAACTGTTTTATTGGCTGGGCTCATATACAACAAGAAAGTAAAGGCTGCAAGAACTAGTGCAATGGCAACAAACAAGACCTTGTAGCGCGCCCGCAAGCGTCTTCTTGGCTTTTTACTTGGTGCCATTGTCTGCTGGTCAGATAATGGTCGATTAGGATCTACCGAACTGATTTCACTGCGTACCTCAGAGATTGGAACAGGAGCCGTCTTTGGAGTTGGACTCACTTTTGGAAGAGTCTTTGTATCAGCTTTCGCTTGGTCTTCAAAAACCAGTTTTTTCTCATTTCTTCTCTCATAGGACAAGCAACTTGAAAGATCCACATACATCTCTGCCACTGATTTATAGCGATCCGTCAGTTTTTTAGCTGTCGCTTTGATCACTACATTTTCTAAAGCTTGTGGAACATTCTTATTTTCTTCACGAATAGATGGGAGTGGCTTTTGAAAATGCTGCAAAGCAATTGTGACTGCACTATCTCCATCATAAGGAATGTGTCCTGTCAACATCTCATAGAAAATGATCCCCATAGCGTAGATGTCACTTTGCACTGTAGCTTTTGAACCACGCGCCTGCTCAGGGGACAAATAATGAACCGACCCCAACATCGAGTTGGTCTGGGTCAAGCTAGTCTCTGCAAAGGCCACTGCAATCCCAAAGTCTGAAACTTTTGCTGTTCCATCTGGTGTCAAGAGGACATTCTGTGGTTTTAAATCTCTATGGATAATGCCACGCGTATGGGCAAGACGCATAGCTAGAAGGATCTGCCCCATCAAACGAACAGCTTCTTCATTTGATAAAGGAGCATTTTCTTTGATATAGCGTTTCAAGTCTAAACCTGCAACATATTCCATTGCAAGGTATTGTTGTCCTTCTTCTTCGCCAATGTCTGTAATCCGAACGATATTTGGATGGTCCAGCTCTGCCATCGCCTTTGCTTCACGCTGAAAACGTGCAACTGCAATGGGATCCGTCTGGTAATTCGTACGCAGTACCTTGACTGCAACTTCTTCCCCATCTAAAATCAAATCACGCGCAAGATAAACATCTGCCATCCCGCCGCGTCCAATTTGTTGGATGATTTTATATCGCCCGGCAAAAATTTTGCCGATTTGAATCATGCTGCGTCCTCCTCAGTAAAGTGGAGCAGTACAACAGTGATATTATCCAAGCCTCCAGCATTATTGGCAAAACGAATCAAGGTTTGAGCTTTTTCTTCCAGTGAAACATCACTCAAGACAATATCTCTGATTTCATCCGGACCAATCATATTAGTTAAACCGTCACTATTGATCAAAATATAATCATCTGCTTCAACCGTCACCAAACCATAATCCGGCTCCAACTCATCTTTTTGGCCAATGGACTGAGTGATGATGTTACGTTGAGGATGATGGGCTGCTTCTTCCTCTGTGATTTGACCTGCTCGCAAAAGAGCATTTACAAGAGAATGATCACTGGTCAACTGCTGATATTCGCCCTGACGAATGAGGCCAATCCGCGAATCTCCAACATGGGCATAAATCACTTGCCCTTCTACAAAAGCCAAGGCTTCCAATGTCGTTCCCATTCCTTTGTGCTCATCATCTTGCCCAGCTAAATGGATCCGACGGTTCACAGCTTCTAAATGTTCTGCAAACCATTCCCGTACTTGATTAACCGTCTCGATCTCAGAAGAAACCCAAGCCGCACCTAGGTCTGTGACTGCCATTTCACTAGCAATATTTCCGGCACGGTGTCCTCCCATACCATCAGCAAGTAAAACCATAGATTTTCCTGCCTTGTTTTTATATTGATTTGCATAGTCTTGGTTATTTGTCCGTCTTTGACCTACATCGGTTAAGATCGTAATATCCATACTGTCAGTTTCCTCCTGATATTATGAGATTCTCTTAAAACGACTGATAAAGAAGCCGTCGCTTCCATATAATTCGGGTGTAATAAGAATACAATCATTTTTAAGAATATCTTTTCTTTCGTGATCCAATGGGACTTGTTCGAAATTTGGATGGTCTTTCAAAAATTGGTCCACTACTTCAAAATTCTCTTTGCCCATAATTGTACACGTACTGTACACTATTATACCACCTTTACGCACACTTTGACAAACACTATCCAGAATGGCCAATTGAATAGCTTGTAAAGATACAAAATCTGCACTCTCTTTATTGTACTTGATATCAGGCTTTCTCCGTATCAAACCAATCCCTGAACAAGGCGCATCCACCAAAATTTTATCGAAAGCATCAGGTCCAAATGTTTCAAAGACTTTTGTCGCATCTAACTTCTTTGTCAAAATTTTGTCCGCAACATGGAGCCGATTAGCATTTTCTTGAATCAATTTGAGCTTATGGTCATAGAGATCCAAGGCTGTGACTTTCCCAGTTGTGAGATAAGAAGCCAGGTGAGTCGTCTTTCCACCTGGCGCCGCACAGGCATCTAAAACCCACTCATCTCCTTGCAAATCCAAAGCCGGTGCCACCAATTGACTGGACTCGTCTTGAATAGTAATGCGCCCTTCTTTGAACAAGGAATGCGCTGCAAAATGTCCCTGTTCTTTCACGAGAGCGGACGGAGCAAGTAGAGAGGAGGTTGCTTCGAGTAGCTGAGCCAACTCTTCTTTTTCGTCTAGATCAATCACACGAATACTGGATTTATTACGCTGATAGAGACTCTTAAAAATAGCGCAAGCACGTTCCTCACCGTATTCTTCGATCAATGCTTTGACCAACCATACAGGTAGGGAATACTCTACCGAATAACGTTTGTTCTTTCGCTTGATCGTATCAATAGCTGGTAGCCCCTCGCGGAGGAGCTTTCTAAGAATAGCATTAACAAACTTCTCACTGCCTTCTTTTCGACGTTTTGCTATCCGAACAGCTTCATTGACGATGGCATGATCGGGAATGCGGTCTAAATAAACAAGTTGATACAAACTCATCATCAAAAGATAATAGAGCCAAGGATCCAATTTCGTCCGGTCTTCAATTACGTGGGCGAGATACCACTCGAGTGTTATCTTCCGTGCTACAGTACCGTATACAACTTCCGTAACAAAGCTTCTATCTTTATCTGAAAGTTGAGAGTGTTCTAGCGCTTGATTTAGTGCAATATTAGAATAAGCTCCCTGTTCAAAAACCTCTTCTAACACTCGAACGATCTGTTCACGCGCATTCATTTGTTTAATTTCCAAAGTGATCTCCTACTTTCAATTGACGGCCAGCGCCATTCAAAAAGTCTGTGATGGACATTTTTGGTTTTCCTGCCGGCTGCACAACTTTGAGGGACAATGCGCCTTCTCCTGCAGCGACCAGCAACTCTTTTTTGGTCAAAGCAATCACTTCTCCAGGATTTCCATTTCCTTCGCATAGCTCTGCTTCATAAACTTTAAAGCGTTGCCCATTTAATAACGTATGAGCGACCGGCCAAGGATTCATCCCTCGGATCTGATTAAAGACTTGGCGATTGGTTTTGGTCCAGTCCAAAACCTCTTCTTCCGGTAAAATATTCGGTGAAAATGTGACCAAACTTGGATCTTGTGGACTTGGCTTGATCTCCCCTGCCAGGTAAGCTGGCAAAGTATCTAGGAGTAAGTCACGTCCAAGGACTGCCAATTTTTCAAACAAAGTTCCCACATTGTCCTCATCTAAAATTGGGAGAGAACGAGCTGCAATCATGTCTCCAGCATCCATTTCCTTGACCATTTCCATAATTGTAACCCCAGCTTCTTCGTCACCATTGATCAGGGCATAGTGAATGGGAGCTCCACCTCTATATTTAGGTAATAAAGACGCGTGGACATTCACCGCAAACTGAAAGTTCTCCAACAATTTTGTCGGTAAAAATTGTCCAAAAGCAGCGGTCACAATTCCATCTGCATCTAGTGATAAGAGAGTTTCCATTTCTGGACTACCCGATAATTTCTCCGGCTGAAGAACCGGTAGTTGATGTTCCAAAGCTACCTGCTTCACCGGGGTCATTCGAATCTCTTTTTTGCGACCTACTTTGCGGTCTGGTTGAGTCACAACTGCCAAAATTTCATAGCTCGAATCTGCTAACAATCCCTTTAAAACCGTCGCTGAAAAATCAGGCGTTCCCATAAAAATTAATTTTGTCATTTCTTTCTTCCTTACATAAAACTTTGAGGTTCATTATCAATACTGACACGGAGATCTTGGTTGCCTCTTTCTTGTGTAAATTCTAAGATTTGATTCAAGACCTGAGTCATGCCTTCTTCAAAACGATATTTCACAATGATTTGATAATGATACAAATTATGTGTGCGTGCAATTGGTTTAGGAGTTGGTCCTAAGATTTGGACCTGATCGGATAAGCCAGAACGGAGGATTTCCATAACCTGATGTGACTTCTCCATCACAATTTCCTCACTCTTATGGGATATGGTTAACCCAACTGTGAAGTAATAAGGCGTATAGCCTAACTGCCGGCGAATTTGCATTTCATAGGCAAAAAAGCCTTCATAATCTTGGTCTTTGGCAAATCGAATCGCATAATGATTGGGGTTGTAGCTCTGAATGATAACCTCTCCTTCTTTCTCTGCTCGTCCGGCCCTTCCTGCCACCTGAGTCAAGAGTTGAAAGGTTCTCTCTGAGGATCGATAATCCGGTAAATTTAAAGAAGTATCCGCATTCAAGACACCCACTAACGTCACATTTGGAAAATCCAAGCCCTTCGCAATCATTTGCGTCCCTAACAAAATATCCGCTTCACCATTCCCGAAAGCATCTAATATCGCTGCGTGGCTCCCTTTTTTTCGGGTGGTATCCACATCCATGCGCAAAATTTTAGCCTCAGGAAAGATCTCTTGTAATTCATCATAGGCTTTTTGCGTTCCTGTTCCGTAATAACGAATGGAAGGACTTTGGCAATTTGGACAGTGTCGAGGAATTGCCTTACTATAACCACAATAATGGCAATTCATAGTTTTGGTATCCATAT
>NZ_CAUFJQ010000075.1 GCF_959025735.1 uncultured Streptococcus sp. | reverse complement strand
TCGATCTGATGGTGGTCATTTAAGATGGTGCCATCGATATCGCTGATGATGAGACGAATGTGAGACATAAAGATTACCTCCTAATAGAGAATAGTGGTTTCGTTGCCGACTTGTTTCAGGATTTCAGGGCTTGGTTTTTGGTCGGTAATCCAATAATCAAATTGTTTGAGACGAGCGAGATAGTAGTTGGCATTTTTCGTCCATTTAGAAGTTTCTGCCACAAGGATCTTGGTGCGAGATCGTTCAAAGACGAGGGATTTGACTGCAACGTCTTCAGCATCTTCAAAGGTGACTTCGCCATTGGCTAAGCTACTCGCTCCAAAAAAAGCGAGATCAAAGCGAAGATTGTCCAGTATTTGTGCTTGATTCGCGTCATAGTAGAAGCGGTTTTTAGGGTAGAATTTCCCTCCTAAAAGATGAAAGTCAACCTGGGAATGGCTACTGAGCTGGATGGCATTGTCAAGGGAATGCGAATAGACTGTGACTTCCTTATTAAGCAAGCCAGCAAGCAGGGTCATCGAGGTGGAAACGTCGAGAAAGATCACTTGTCCATCTTGGATCAATTGCAGGGCCTTTTGAGCCATGGTAGTCTTTTCCTTGTTAGCCTTTTGACTACGGTCTAGATAAGAAGGGCCAGGTTCTTTGTTTAAGGGAAGGAGCCCACCGTGGGTCCTGCGGACCAGCTGGCGTTGGCTAAGGAGAGCGAAGTCTCGACGGATGGTATCTTTTGAGACCTTGAAATAGTCGACCATTTCTTTAGCCGATAGCTGTTTTCGCTCTTCTAAGAGTTCTAATATTTTTTCGAGTCGTTGTTCCTGATACATGAATTTGCTCCTTATTTCTGTTCTTGTCTTCATTGTACACCGTTTTGTAAGCTGATGCAAGTTTTATTAAGTGTTTTTAAGTGTTTTTGATCTTTTTTTCTTACAAAGCCTTATTCTGACGTTTGTTTTAAAGGGGGAATTCTGCTATAATATGTCAAAATAACGTGGAGGTTTCCTTATGGCCAGTGAATATGAAAAAATGATTGCAGGTGACTATTATAGACCTGCGGACCCTGAATTACGGGCTTTGGCAAAAGCCTCTCGGGAGAAACAGGAAGCTTTTAACCAAGAGGTGGATCCTAAAAAAGGGGCAGCTATCATCAAAGAGTGGTTTGGTTCAACCGGTGAAAACCTCTATCTCAATCGTCAAGTACTTGTGGATTATGGGGTCAACATCCATATTGGAGAAAATTTCTATGCCAATTACAATTTGACCATGTTGGACATCTGTCCCATCACGATCGGAAAGAATGCCATGATTGGTCCTAATTGCCAATTTTTGACCCCCTTACACCCACTGGATCCAGACGAGCGCAATTCTGGTCTCGAGTACGGAGCTCCGATTACCATTGGGGACAATTTCTGGGCAGGAGGAGGTGTTACCATCCTTCCTGGTGTGACGCTGGGTGACAATGTGGTTGCTGGCGCAGGAGCAGTGGTCACCAAGTCCTTTGGAGACAATGTGGTCCTTGCAGGAAATCCAGCCCGTGTCATTAAAGAAATACCCGTTAAAAAGGAGAAGGAATGATCCATCAACATGAAATTCCCATTTTAGAGTTTGACGACAATCCGCAGGCGGTCATTATGCCGACCCATGAGGGGTTAGACCTGCACCTACCTGAAAAAAGTGTTTATGCTTTCTTGGAAGATGAGATTGATCGCTTTGCGGAAGTTGTTGGAGCCAAACAAGTAGCTAGCTTTGTCTCAGCTACCAAGACCTATCCGGTCTATGTTATGGAGCACCGAGGAGAGGAAATATGCTTGGCCCAAGCGCCAGTTGGATCTGCAGCTGCTGCCCAATTCATGGATTGGTTGATTGGCTATGGGGTGAAGAAGATTATATCGGCAGGTAGCTGTGGGGTCTTGGTGGACATAGAAGAAAATGCCTTTTTGATCCCGACCAAGGCCTTGCGAGATGAGGGAGCTAGTTACCATTATGTAGCGCCTTCTCGTTATATCGAAGTGGACAGTCGTGCACTGACCGCCATTGAAACAGTTCTAAAACAGCAGGCCATTCCTTATCAAGAGGTCATGACCTGGTCGACGGACGGTTTTTATAGAGAAACACCTGACAAGGTGGCCTATCGCATTGAAGAAGGGTGTCGTGTTGTGGAGATGGAGTGTGCCTCACTTGCAGCAGTCGCCCAGCTTCGTGATGCAGTTTGGGGCTTGCTCCTATTTACCGCAGATTCTCTTGCAGACCTGGAAAATTATGACCAGCGTGACTGGGGGGCTGAAGCTTTTGAGAATGCCCTAGAATTGTGCCTAGAGATGGTTCATCACTTGTAGGTCTTTTCACTTTTTATGATACAATGAAGCTATGTTAGTCAAATTATTTTTTAAACAATGGCAGGCCAAAATTAAAAGCCTGTCTCCGGCAAGGCGAATCTTTCTCAGCTTTGCCTTGGTTATCCTGGTGGGCTCGCTCTTATTGAGTCTGCCTTTTGTCCAGCAAGCGAGCTCAAAAGCAGGCTATATCGACCACCTCTTTACAGCGGTCTCCATGGTCTGTGTGACGGGGCTCTTTACCCAGTCGGTGGCTTCGACCTATAATGGTTTGGGACAATTGATCTGTATGCTCTTGATCCAGATCGGAGGCCTAGGGATCTTGACCTTTATCGGTCTCTTCTTTATGGAAGGTCGCCAAAAACTTAGTTACAAGGACCGGCAGACCATTCGGGACAGTTTTAGTTTTAGCAATAACCAGAGCTTGGCCCGTTTTGTCCGCTCCATCTTTATTACCACCTTTACCATCGAAGGAGTGGGGGCCTTGCTCCTCATGACCCGCTTTATCCCTCGCTTTGGCTGGGGGCATGGGATCTTTAACTCCATCTTTGTTGCGGTCTCGGCCTTTTGTAATGCGGGCTTTGATAATTTTGGAGGTGATAGTATGATGAGCTTCCAGACCGATTGGTTGGTCAATCTGACCTTGTCTGCCCTTATTATTACAGGGGGATTGGGCTTTATGGTTTGGTTTGACCTGGCTACCAAGGCCCCTAACCAATCAGGACGGCGGACTCTCCGCTTTCATACCAAGGTGGTTCTCTGGTTAACAGCTGCGATCCTCCTCTTTGGGACAGTAACCAGCCTCTTGACAGAGTTTGACAATCCGGCAACCATTGGGGCTCTCCCCTTGGGAGAGAAAATTTTAGTCAGCTTCTTCCAAACTGTCAGCATGCGGACAGCTGGTTTTGCTTCGCTAGATTATACAGCAGTCCGGCCAGTGACACTCTTCATATACCTATTGCAAATGTTCCTAGGTGGGGCACCGGGTGGTACCGCAGGAGGGATGAAGATCACCACCTTCCTGGTCCTCTTGCTTCTGGCTCGGAAGGAATTGTTGGGGCTACCGCATACTAACTTGGGAAAACGAACGATTTCACCAGACATTGTTCAACGTTCCTTTGGGACGGCGGTGATTTTCCAGTTGACCTTCTTACTGGGTCTGTTAGGAATCTGTTTGGTGACGCCGGATGGCCAACGCTTTATTTATCTGGTCTTTGAGGTGGTATCGGCTCTAGCGACAGTGGGAGTGACAGCTAATGTCACCTCAACCTTAAATGGAGCGGGACTAGGCATTATCATGGTGCTCATGTTTATCGGACGGATCGGTCCCTTGACCCTTATGGTCAGCTTGAATAATTACAAAGCCAAGAAGGCAGACACCTTGCAGTATGCTAAGGCAGACATCATTATCGGATAGGAGAAACTCATGGCGAATCGAACCATTGGAATTTTAGGATTAGGAATCTTTGGACAGAGCGTTTTAAAAACCTTGCAGGACCAGGATGTGGATATCATTGCAATTGACGATCACGCAGATGTGATCAACCAGTATGAATCCATGATTACAACTGGGATTGTTGGAGACATTACGGAAATGGACCTCTTGGATGCGGCAGATATTGGGAACTGTGACACAGTCGTGATCGCGACGGGAGAAAACTTGGAGTCCAGTGTGCTGGCGGTCATGCACTGTAAGGCCCTTGGCGTCGAGCACGTCATTGCCAAGGTCAAGAATGAAGTGACCAAGGAAGTCCTTGAGAAGATTGGGGCTGATTTGGTCATCCTACCAGAGGTAGAAGCGGGGATGTCTCTCGCTAAGATGATCCTCTTCCAACACGGGATTGAAGTTTTCCAGTTGGATGAAGCAGTGGTGGTAGCCGAGTTCACGGTTCCAGCAAGCTGGGTAGGTAAAAGCCTTCAAGACTTGGCTGTCAGAGAGGAGTACCATCTCAATATTATCGGCTATCGAGATGCGGAAGACCAACCGCTTCATATTCAGATTGGTCCCGACTTTATCTGGCCTGAAGGGGTGCGCGTGATGGCAGTGACAGACAGCCAATATTTAGATAGAATCCAAGATTTGTTAGACTAATAGTGTAATGGAAACGGCCGAAAGGTCGTTTCAGAATGTTGATAACCTATTTTTAAAATAAAATAAGTTAAGTGATTCTGCAGAAAAGTGATTTTTAATTTTTAAAATGAATCAACAATATACTGAAACTTTCCGCTGTGAGAAAAGTGTTTGAAACATGATTGTTTCAAACACTCGGGAGTTTTGAGACTATAAATTAAAAAGCGAAGAGGCTCAAAACTAAGTCATGGAACTTCAAAGAAGTTCGCTGACGTCCGTCCTCACCTAAGG
Organism: uncultured Streptococcus sp.; assembly: GCF_959025735.1. Classification (GTDB taxonomy): domain Bacteria; phylum Bacillota; class Bacilli; order Lactobacillales; family Streptococcaceae; genus Streptococcus. The sequence goes on along the minus strand of NZ_CAUFJQ010000075.1, from coordinate 4,805 downwards.
AAAGATTTTAAGATTACGTTGTCTTCAATATAAAATAAAACGGCCGAAAGGTCGTTTTTTTCTCCTCTCGGTTAACTCTTCTTTAAGCAATGATTGCTAAAGTAAAAGAAACAAAAATACTTCCATTGTGGGAATAGAAGGATGAAAGATGACATTTTTTGATAGAATACGACCCAAACAGCCCTTGAAAGAGCTCAAATGGTTTGATATTGGCATTGTGACGGTCATTCTCTTTGGGCAATTCATTATCCGCTCGACCCAGCTGTTTTTAGCCAGTTTTCAGCCAGTCGCGCAGACTGCAGTAACCACAAGCAGTAGCAATACTGCAAGTGAAGGAGCTGCTTATTCGAGCAACATGACCTTGCAATTGATCTTGCTGGCTCTAGCCCTTCTTTACTTGCTGCTCCGTCGCTTTGATTTTAAACAATTGCCGATCCGCTTCAAGTGGTCCACCTTGATCTGGGTGCCTTTGCTCTTTGCAGCGATGGGACTTTTTGGGGATGTAATCTCAACAGTTTCGGGTGAATACAATTACCTAAGTCCGAGTCTTTGGCCTTTTATCGATCCTATGCAGATCCTCCATAAGTTCATGGCTCTGAGTCCCATGGCAATTGCTTATGGATTACTCAATGGATTTTATGAAGAATTTTTCTTTTTGGGCTTAATGACTTCGGTAAGTGAGAAGAACAAGTGGAAGGCGCTGGCCTTTTCAACCCTGATCCGCTTTTCCTTCCACACCTATCAAGGGCTTCTCTGGGCCTTTGTGATTGGCGTCATTTATGGACTCTTTTATTACTTCATGTACAAGAAAGTCGTCAAGAATCTCTTGCCATTTTTCCTCATGCATACCTTGGCAGATATGTTTGACTCGAGTCTCATGTATCTCTTGATCCATTGGGGAAGTTGATTTTATAAAATTTTAGGAAAGGCTCTGTCAAGTGTTGACAGGCCTTTTTTTGAGTGCTATAGTAAAATCGTAAGCGCTTACTTTGTGAGGCGAAGCAGATGAAAAGAGGGCGAGTCAGATGCCCTATAAAAAGAGGAGGACAGACAAATGGCAGGACCAGTGATAGAGGGAGAAAACTATCGGATCTCCGTATTAACGGAATCTTTGGTGCGCTTGGAATACTCAGAAGATGGTGTTTTTGAAGATGGTCAGACGCAAGTTGTACAAAATCGAGATTTTGGCCCTGTTGCCTGTGAGGTCGTAGAGACAGAAGCTGTTCTCGATATTCATACAGAGCATCTCCACCTCCATTTTGAAAAAGGACCTTTTGCCCCGGATCGGCTTTTTATTGAGCTCAAGGGTCAGTATGCAGTCTATGGGAGCAGGTGGCACTATGGAGATCAGCCGGAGACCTTAAAGGGGACCAGTCGGACGCTTGACGAGGTCGATGGAGCTATGGAGTTGGAAGATGGGATCTTGAGCAAGGCCGGCTATGCTCTTTTGGACGATTCCAATTCCTACTTGTATGATGTCGAAAGCGGATTTAGAGCACGGTCCTATCCAGAAGTGGATCTGTATTTCTTCGGTTATGGGCGCGATTATCTAGGCGCCTTAAAAGATTTTTACCATCTGACAGGACAGCCCCCACTCTTGCCACGTTATGCTCTGGGAAACTGGTGGAGTCGCTATTGGCCTTATACCAGTCAGGAGTACACAGATTTGATGGATCGGTTCAAAGCAGAAGGGGTGCCTCTTGCAGTCAGTGTGATCGATATGGACTGGCACAAGACGGCGATTCCTGCTCGCTTTGGAAGTGGTTGGACTGGCTATAGTTGGAACCGGGATTTGATTCCTGATCCAGTTGCCTTCTTAAATGGCCTGCATGAGCGTGGTTTAAAGGTAACCTTAAATGTCCATCCGGCAGATGGAATTCGCGCCTTCGAAGATGCTTATCCCATGGTCGCAAAACGCTTGGGACTGGATGCTGAAAAAGAAGAAGCAGCTAGCTTTGACTTTTATAGTCCAGCCTTTCGCGAAGCTTATTTCGAAGATGTCCACCATCCTTTGGAAGATCAAGGAGTGGACTTTTGGTGGATTGATTGGCAGCAAGGTAGTCATGGCAAGATGGATCCCCTTTGGTTGTTAAATCACTATCATTATCTAGACAATTGTCGAAAAGGCCAAGCTGGTCTCATCTTATCGCGTTATGGGGGTCCTGGCAGCCATCGGTATCCGATTGGTTTTTCAGGGGACACTATTGTGACTTGGGAATCCCTAGCCTTCCAACCCTATTTTACTAGCACAGCTTCTAATATCGGCTACACCTGGTGGAGTCATGATATCGGTGGCCATATGCGGGGCTACTATGATGAAGACTTGGCTCTTCGCTGGTTGCAGTTTGGGGTTTTTAGCCCGATCAATCGTCTTCATAGTTCTTGTAATGCCTTTAACAGCAAGGAACCGTGGTTTTACTCTCCTGAGACCTGTCGCTGGATGAAGCAGTATTTGCGCCTGCGCCATAGCTTACTGCCTTATCTCTACACTATGAATGTGGCAACGCACGAAGAAGGGCTGCCCTTGGTTCAACCCCTCTATTACCACTACCCAAACAAAGAAGAGGCTTATGAAGCGAAGAATCAATATTTCTTTGGCAGTGAACTCATGGTGGCACCAATTACCGAAGCGCTGGATCCTGTCTTTCATAGTGCTTCTGTGAGCGTTTGGTTCCCAGACGGCGTTTGGTACGATTTCTTCCATGATTGGAAGTATGAAGGAAGAGGCAAGCTTACGGTCTTTAGGACCAGCCAGGATATTCCAGTCTTTGCACGTGCGGGAGCTATCATCCCTATGGATGCACAAGCACAGACAGGAGTGGACCTTCCAGAAATGCTGGACTGGCATCTCTTCCCAGGTGACAATCGTTCCTTCGTACTCGTCGAAGGAGAAGGAGCTAGTAAGGTTGAAACCCGCCTAACAGTCGATTGGGATGAAAGAAAGATTAGTCTGGATTTAACAGGTGATCTAGCCTTGCTTCCTGAAAAGAGACAGCACCGTTTCTTGCTCCATACCTTTGAGACGGACCCTATCATAGTGGACAATCAAAGTCAGGAAATTGCGATGGGTGAGCTGCAATCGCGTCCGATTGCCAAAGAAGATCGGATGTTTGAGCTCCTAAAATCTGCCAACCTGGCCTACGATAGGAAAAATGAATTATTTGCGGCTTGTTCAAGAGCCAAGGATTGGAAACAGTTGATGAAGGTCATCACGCCTTTGGAGGAAGGCTTGCGCCAACGTCTCTTTGAAGTGATTTATTCCAGTGAAGAGAATGAAGACTTTTAAATTCTTGCAATTTCACCCCTATTTTTGTATGATGAAAATGATTTCACAATCATAAAGGAGAAGAAAAAATGGAACAAAAATGGTGGCATAACGCCGTAATTTACCAAGTTTATCCAAAAAGTTTCAAGGATAGTAATGGCGATGGCATCGGGGATCTCAAGGGGATCACGAGCAAGCTAGACTATCTGGAAAAGCTAGGGATTACAGCCATCTGGCTCTCACCAGTCTACAAGAGTCCCATGGATGATAACGGCTATGACATCTCGGATTACGAGGATATTGCCTCCATCTTTGGTACCATGGAAGATATGGAAGAATTGATCGCAGAAGGTCAGAAACGCAAGATCAAAATCATTATGGACTTGGTGGTCAACCATACCTCTGATGAGCATGCTTGGTTTATCGAGGCGCGTGAACATCCAGACAGTCCAAAGCGGGATTTCTATATTTGGCGCGATGAGCCCAATGGCATTATTTCAGCTTTTAGTGGCTCTGCTTGGGAGTTCGATGAAGCTTCAGGTCAATACTACCTGCATAACTTTAGTAAGAAGCAACCAGACCTTAACTGGGAAAACGGGGAGCTCCGTCATCAGATCTATGACATGATGAATTTCTGGATTGACAAGGGAATTGGTGGCTTCCGTATGGATGTGATCGATATGATCGGTAAGATTCCAGATCAGGAAATCATCAGCAATGGTCCCATGCTCCATCCTTACTTGAAGGAAATGAATCAAGCGACCTTTGGCGATAAGGATCTGCTCACAGTGGGAGAAACTTGGGGAGCAACTCCAGAGATTGCCAAGCAATACTCCAATCCGAAAAATCAAGAATTGTCCATGGTTTTCCAATTTGAACACATCGGCCTTCAATACCAACCGGGTCAACCAAAGTGGCACTACGCTAAGGAATTGGATGTGCCTAAATTGAAGGAAATTTTCACCAAGTGGCAGACGGAATTGGGAGAAGAGGAAGGCTGGAATTCCCTCTTTTGGAACAACCACGATTTGCCACGGATTGTGTCCACTTGGGGGGATGATGGGGACTATCGTGTCAAATCTGCCAAGGCTTTAGCGATTCTGCTTCACTTGATGAAGGGAACTCCTTATATTTATCAAGGGGAAGAAATCGGGATGACCAATTATCCATTTAAGAGCCTTGAGGACGTAGAAGATATCGAGTCGATCAACTATGCTCATGAAGCCTTAGAAAAAGGCGTGCCACTCGAAGTGATCATGGATCAAATCCGCCATATTGGTCGGGACAATGCTCGGACACCGATGCAGTGGAATGATGAAGCAGAAGCCGGTTTTACGACAGGTCGTCCATGGCTTGCGGTCAACCCAAACTACAAAGAGATCAATGTGGAGGCTGCCCTAGCAGATCCAGACTCTATTTTCTATACCTACCAAGTCCTCATTGCTTTGAGAAAAGAGTATCCTTGGCTTGTGACTGCTGATTATGAATTGGTGGACGCAGCAGACAAGGTTTTTGCCTACAAGCGGGTAGAAGGAGAGCA
>NZ_CAUFJQ010000074.1 GCF_959025735.1 uncultured Streptococcus sp. | reverse complement strand
ATTAAGCTTTGCCTTCTGAACCGAATACGTCGATACGTTCTTCAACAGCTGCTGTAATTGCTTCGAAACCTGGTTTCAAGAATTTACGTGGGTCGAAGAGTTTCTTCTTGTCGTATTCTGCTTCATTTGCTTCGTATTCAGCAACAAATTTACGTGTTGCGTTAGCAAATGCGATTTGACATTCAGTGTTAACGTTAACTTTAGCAACACCAAGTTTGATAGCTTCTTGGATTTGATCATCAGGAATACCTGATCCACCGTGCAATACGATTGGGAAGTTAGGAACAGCTTCTGTCAATTTTTGCAAGTGGTCAAGGTGAAGTCCGCTCCAGTTTTCTGGGTAAGGACCGTGGATGTTACCGATACCTGCTGCAAGGAAGTCGATACCAGTTGCAACCATAGCTTTAGCATCTTCGATTGGTGCCAATTCACCATCACCGATGATACCATCTTCTTCACCACCGATTGTACCAACTTCAGCTTCAACTGATACACCGTTAGCGTGTGCAAATTCAACAACTTTAGCTGCTTTTTCAAGGTTTTCTTCAACTGGAAGGTGTGAACCGTCAAACATAACTGAAGTGTAACCTACACGGATACATTCCAAAGCGTCATTGTAGTGACCGTGGTCAAGGTGAATAGCAACTGGTACAGTGATACCCATTGATTCAACCAATTCTTCGATAAGGACTTTACACAATTTGTAACCACCCATGTACTTAGCTGCACCCATAGAAGTTTGGATAAGTACTGGAGCTTGTTTAGCTTCTGCTGCACGCAAGATAGCTTGAGTCCACTCAAGGTTGTTTGTGTTAAATCCACCAACTGCATAACCATTGTCACGAGCTGCTTGGACAAATTTTTCTGCTGAAACGATTGCCATGTGTAATAGGCCTCCTATAAATTTTTGTGGGATTGATCCCACTTACATTGTTTATTTTATCACTTTTTAGATGAAATTGCTAGCTTTTCCTGTGTCTTTAAGTACTTTCTTACGATAAATGAGGAGGAACCCTCTCTCTCCTAAGACTTCTATCCTATTCAAAAAGCAAAAAAGGGAGCGCAAGCCCCTTTCAATCCTTCTCTTTAAAATTTTTTAATGAAAGGAGAAAAGCAATCCCGCAAATCACAAGGAGTCCACCTGCGACCCATTGAGAATAGAAATAAGCAGCAAATAACTGACTGTCGGTAAATATTTTTCCAAGAAGTCCGTTTAGCACTCCCTCAAGAAAGGGAATATTCTCACCCACAGCAAGGATTGAGGCAAGAAAGAGAATACTGCCCGCTATCAGAAAAAGATAAAGAATCCATTTTTTGATTCTTTTTTCATCTCTGAGCAGATACTTAGAAGCAATCGCCACTAAAAAAATGAAAACATTCCATATGTTTAAGGCGATAAAATATCTAAAAGTATCCTTGTATGCGCCTATCCCCATCGCTAAAATCAGGATAGGACCGAAAAAATTAATGGCACTTCCCAATAGTGCAAAGAGGCCATCGACCAAAACCAGATACTTCTTCTTCATGTTCTCACCTCATCTCACACCTATTCTACCACAAAGAGATTTGAAAACAAAAAAAGATAGCCGAAGCTATCTTGATCCGATGCGGAGAGAGGGACTTGAACCCTCACGACCTAAAGCGGTCACAGGATCCTTAGTCCTGCGCGTCTGCCAATTCCGCCATCCCCGCGATTGAGTACTTTACTAGTATATCAATCAACGACTTTTTTGTCAAGATTTTTTTCAAACTTTTTTCAGAGTTTGTCATTTTTTCACAAAAGGGAGCAGGTCCTTCAACCTGCTCCCTTGATTTTTATTTGCTATCGTGGTTTTCAACTGCCGCTGTGATAAAGGCTGTGTAAAGTCCTTCTGGGCGGTTTGGACGGCTTGACAATTCTGGGTGGTATTGGCAAGCAACAAAGAATTTGTTTTCTGGGATTTCAACGATTTCGACCAAACGGTTGTCTGGTGAAACGCCTGAGAAGACAAATCCTGCTTCTTCGAACTGTTCACGGAAAGCATTGTTAAACTCATAACGGTGACGGTGGCGACGTTGTACCACTTCTTGATTGTCATAGGCAGCTGCTGCTTTTGAGCCTCGTTTGAGTTTAGATGGGTAAAGACCGAGACGGAGCGTTCCTCCCATGTCTTCCACATCGATTTGGTCCCGCATGATATCGATAATCGGATACTTGGTTTCTGGATCCAATTCGGATGAATTAGCCCCTTCCAAGCCTAAAACGTGACGGGCAAACTCGATACAAGTCAACTGCATCCCCAAGCAGACACCCAACATTGGGACGTCCTGTTCACGCGCATACTTGATGGCTTGAATTTTTCCTTCTGTTCCCCGTTGACCAAAACCACCTGGGACAATGATCCCATCCGCATCTCCAAGGAGTTCTGCCACATTTTCAGCAGTCACATCATTGGCATTGACCCAATTAATCTTGACTTCTGCATCGTTGGCATAACCTGAGTGCTTCAAGGCCTCAACGACAGAAATGTAGGCATCTTGCAATTCTACGTATTTTCCAACCAAGGAAATTTTGACCTGCTTCTTGAGGTTCATGACTTTGTCGACCATCGCAGACCATTCTGTCATATCTGCTGCAGGAACATCCAATTTCAAATGGTCACAAACGATTTGATCCATGTTTTGCGCTTGCAAGTTCAATGGGATTTGGTACAAGTGTTCCACATCAAGTGACTCGATGACAGCTTCTGGTGCCACATCACAGAATTGAGCCAACTTGTTCTTAATTCCTTGACCAGCTGGTCTTTCTGTACGGATGACCAACATATTTGGTTGAATTCCAAGACCACGCAATTCTTTCACAGAGTGTTGGGTCGGCTTGGTTTTCATTTCTCCCGCAGCCTTCAGGTAAGGTAGAAGAGTGGTGTGGATGTACATAACGTTTTCAGCACCAACATCTGCCTTCATTTGACGAAGAGCTTCAAGGAATGGAAGGGACTCAATGTCTCCAACTGTTCCCCCGACTTCTGTGATGATGACATCCGAATCTGTCGTCGTCGCTGCTCGTTTGATCTTTTCTTTCAAGGCATCTGTAATATGAGGAATAACCTGTACAGTCGCGCCCAAGTATTCTCCGCGACGTTCTTTGCGAAGAACTTCGCTATAAATTTTCCCTGTTGTCACATTTGAGTACTTATTCAGATTGATATCAATGAAGCGTTCATAGTGACCAAGGTCCAAGTCTGTCTCTGCTCCATCGTCTGTGACAAATACTTCCCCGTGTTGGTAAGGGCTCATTGTCCCTGGGTCAATATTGATATAAGGGTCAAATTTTTGGATGGTCACTTTCAATCCACGATTTTTGAGCAAGCGACCAAGACTTGCTGCGACAATCCCTTTTCCGATGGATGATACGACACCACCCGTGACAAAAATATATTTTGTTGACATGTGCTTTCCTCTTCTTCTAATGTTGTAGAGGCCATTCCTCTTTGCAGAAAAAACAAAAATAGCTCCCTAATCCTTAGGGAGCTCCGACCTCAAAATGAGGTGCCCGAACAATATCTTACCGCAAATGGATTACTTTGTCAAATTGAAAATTTCATGAAAATGATTTTCGCTGTTTACACGACCTTTTCCACTCCATTTTGTGTGACGAGAAATTTCTCAAATTGAAGCTGAGGCATGCAAAGAGCAAGGTCCTTGTGGATTCGTTCTAGCGCTTCTAAACGCATCTCGACTGACGTCTCGGTATTTCCTTGGATGACAAAGAGGGCGTTTTGCGTACTCTCCTCAAATTTGTAATGGTCACTATCGCGTACATCCAACCAAGCCAGAACTCCTTTTTGATCCCGGTAGACAGGATCTGTCGGTGCGACATGTTTTTCACTAGAAAGGATAGGGAGAAAGAGATCGTCTCTTTGACTCACTGTAAATTCAATCGGTCCCTCAATCTTATCTAGGTCATGTCCTCCGATCGCGAGAAAAGACTTCAGAGATTCGACATTATAGATATCGATGATGCTATTGATCTGAGGAAGAGCTCCTCGATGCTGGATGTTTCGGATAAGAGCTAGGACTGTTGGTGGATTTTTCTTGATGCTACGCCCTACTTTTTGCAAAAGGTCTGTATACCCTTTAATGACAGGAGATACCACTACTTCTTCTGTCTGACACTGGAGCGCCCATTGTTCAAGCTCTTTCTTCTTTTCAAGAAAAGAAGGGAGCAAAACTGCTTGAGGATCCACATTTCTAGCAATTCCGACCACAACTGTATCAATACCAAGAGCTACTAAACTTTGATCTAAACGAAAGTCCATCTGAACATCTCCTATTGGGAATCCTTACACGTTTATCATACATCATTTCACCACTTTTTTCAATGCAAACAAAAAGAAACAAGGAACAATTAGTTTTTTTCAGAAGATAGATAAACTATTTTTATTGACATATGAGTCAATAAATTACTTGCAAACCATCCTCTACTTTTGAAAAATCAAAGGATATTCTGAAACTTTCCGCCGTGAAAAAAGTGCCTGAAACTTCATAGATTCAGGCACTCGGAATTATTGAGACTTAAGGCTCAATAATTAGTCATGGAACTTCGTAGAAGTTCGCTGACGTCCGTACTCACCTAAGGAAAGTTTCTGGGAAAACTTCGTCTTCAATAAAAAAACAAGGAACAATTTCCTTGTTTCATATGATTTATTCTTCTTCCTCGTCTTCAGAATCCTCTTCTTCGTCGTCTTCTTCGCTCAATTCAACTTCTTCACCCAAATCATCTGGTACGATTTCATTGATTTCAGCATCGTAAGCTTCGACTTCACTCTTTTCATCATCTGGATTTTCTTCATCATATGAAAGAGCTGGATCTGCTTCGTAAACTTCTTCGTCTTCTGGATCGTCATCGTTGTAATCGATCGCATCTTCGTCTCCATCCATGAAGGCATTGACACGTTTTTTCTTGCGTTTCTTAGGAGTTTCATCTTCATCTGTTTCTTCAAGAGCGATGATTTCCTCGTCAACTTCATCGATGGCATACCATGAACGCAGACCCCATTTGTTATCTCCAAGTGGGATAAAACTTCCATCTACATTCAATTCTGTGTAGAACAATGGAAGAGCTTCACGGATCTCGCTGTTTGATTTTTCAAGGTAATTTTGAATTTCATTTACAAGATCGCTAAAGTACATTTCATGGTCACGTCCGCGTAATTCCAAAATCGCACGCGCCACTTCAATCATAGAAAGTTCACTTTTTTCTTGTCCAGCAAATACTTCTAATTCCAAGGGTAAATCTCCTTATGTTTCATTTCCTAAATGGAGAAGGATCGGGTCTTAAACCTCTTCCTATCCTCGATGATAGATTGAAAACTTCTCGTCACTAAATCTATCACGCATTTTATCGTTACACTCTATTGTACGATAAATTTCCCCTTTCGTCAAAGGAAAATTCCAGGATTCTCCATGAAATCAAAAAAAGAAGAGCCTCACGGCTCTTCTTTTTTATCTCAATTATTTTACTTTTGCTGTGCTTGTGATCACGTTCACTGCTTTCTTCACTGTGATGTCATGTTTCAACATTTCTGGTGAAAGGAGGTTGCGAACTTGTTCAACTGGCATGTTGTAATCTGCTGCCAATTGTTCGATTTCAGCGTTGATTTCTTCTTCAGTTGCTTCGAAGCCTTCTGCTTTCGCTACTGCTTCAACCACAAGGTTTGTCTTCGTACGGCTTTCAGCTTCTGCTTCGTATTGTTTGTGAAGATCTTCTTGAGTTGTTCCAGTGATTTGGAAGTACATTTCAGGTGAGATACCTTGACGTTGCATGTTTCCAAGGAACTCGTTGATTGAACGGTGTACTTCTTCGTGGATCATTTCTTCTGGAAGGTCAACGATTTCAGCATTTTCAACGGCAAGATCGATTGCTGCTGCTTCTACTGCATCATTGTATGCTTCTTCTTTAGCTGCTGCCAATTCTTTGCGGTATTTTTCTTTCAATTCGTCAAGAGTTTCAACTTCTTCGTCGATGTCTTTTGCCAATTCATCGTCAAGAGCTGGTACTTCTTTTGCTTTTACTTCGTGGATAGTTGTCACGAATTTCGCTTCTTTACCTGCAAGGTCAGCTGCTTGGTAGTCTTCTGGGAATGTTACGATCACGTCAACTGTTTCACCAGCAGAGTGTCCAACCAATTGGTCTTCGAAACCTGGGATGAATTGACCTGAACCAAGTCCAAGTGAGAAGTTGTCACCTTTACCACCGTCGAATTCAACACCGTCGATAGAACCTACGAAGTCGATCACAACTGTGTCACCTTCTGCTGCAGCACCTTCTTTAACAACCAATTCAGCCAAGTTGTTGCGTTCGCGTTCGATACGAGCATCCACATCAGCGTCTGTTACTTCTTTAGAAACTTCTACTGATACTTCAAGGTCTTTGTAAGCACCCAATTTTACTTCAGGTTTTGTGACAACAGCTGCTGTCAATGTCCAGTCTTGACCTTTTTCCATAGATACAACATCGAAAGTTGGTTGTGCTACAACTTCGATTCCAGCTTCTTTAACAGCTGCTTCATATGCTGCTGGAAGAAGATCGTTCAAAGCATCTTGGTAAAGTGCTTCTTCACCAAAACGTTGGTTGAAGATTGGACGTGGAATATGACCTTTACGGAATCCAGGTACGTTCAAAGTTTTCTTAACTGACTCAAACACACGGTCCAAAGCAGGTTTGATTTGCTCTTGGCTGATTGTGAAAGTCAATACACCGTGGTTAGTTTCTTTGTTTTCAAATGATACAGACATTCTGTCTCTCCTTAAAATAATATAGTCATTCCTTATAATTTTACCACAAAACTTTGAAATTGCAAGTTTTAAAACGTTTTTGCCTCTCTTTTCATCCAAAAAAACTAGCCCTTAAAAGCTAGTTCTGATTATGATTTTCGGATGGGATCATCGAGGTAGAGAGCACGGGCCCCACCGATCAATTTTGGCCGACTGGCGAGGGCTGTGACATGGGCTCCACCTAGTTCACGCAAGATAGGGCGAATCGGAACTTGCACGTGTTTGACATGCATCCCTACTGAGGTATCTCCGATGTCTAACCCGGCTTGAGCTGTGATAAATTCCACTTCGACAGGATCTTTAAAGTACTTGAAAGCAGCGAGTTGTCCAGCTCCCCCTGCATGGAGACTAGGAAGGACATTGACGATTTCTAACTCCTTCTTGTCTGCCAATTCCCGCTCGACCACCAAGGCGCGATTGAGGTGCTCACATCCTTGTACCGCTAGAAAAATTCCTCTTGGATTCAACTCATCTAGCAAGGCCTGGACAACAGCTTCAGCAATGTCGATGTTCGAGGCCTTTCCAATTTGCCCTCCTGCAACTTCACTTGAAGACATCCCGAGAACTAGAATCTGTCCCTGATGGAGACGGCTTTTTGCCAAAACATCTACCAGGATTTCTTTTGTATCCTTCTTCAGTTGCTCCAAATCCATGAATTAGTTTCCTTTCTTTTGGAAGGCATAATAGACCACATAGCCTAAAGCCATTCCGACAAAATTCTGAGCAAGGTTATTTGGAATGTCCGAGATAGCAGCTCCCCAGCCATTGCCTAAAAAGAGAGCAGAGGCTAGTGCGTAACCGCCTACCATGACGACTGTCGCAAGAAGCAAGCCTAGGTAACGGGCTTTTCCCTTGAAGCCAGCGAAATAGCCTTGGCCCCCGTGAAAAAGGAGGCTAAAGAACATCCACTGAGGATAACCCGAAATGAGGTCGAGTAGGAAGGCTCCGACACCACCTACAATCGCACCTTCCTTGCGTCCAAAATAGAAGGCTGTAAAATACACTCCAAGATCTAACAGGGTGACAATCCCTGTGGGAGTTGGGAGTTTGGTATAGTAGCCAAGCACAACCGTCAAGGCACATAAAATAGAGAGGCGAGCAATGAGTTGAGTTCGATTAGATGTCATATTGTACTACTCCATACTGGTCTGAATGTTGAATCGCTTGGAAGACAAAGTCTTTAGAGGTTTTAACAGCTTCAAGAGGAGTTTTCCCTTGAACCAACTGGCTGGAAATGCTAGACGCAAAGGTACAACCAGCTCCTGTATTGTTCTTTTCTAGGACTGGCTCTTCAAAGATTGTAAAATCTTGTCCGTCATAAAAGACATCAATGGCCTTTTCTTTATTGAGACGATTGCCTCCTTTGACCACGACATTCGCTGCACCCAATCCATGGAGCTTGCGCGCCACCTCCTTCATATCATCGAGCGATTGAATCTTGCTTTGGGTCAAGATCTCAGCTTCTGGTAAGTTTGGTGTGATGATGGTCACATAAGGGAAGAACTTGATCAATTCGTCTCGAAGAGCTGAAACTTCCACATCATGGCTTTCCTTGCAGACCAAGACAGGGTCGAGCACTACTGGGATATCTGCATGAGCTTTGACATAGTCCAAAGCTAGGTCTGCCACTTGGACATTTGGCAAGAGGCCAAGTTTAATAGCAGAGAAAGGAACATCTTTGAGAGAGTTGAGCTGCTGAGCAAAGGTCGTTGGATCCACTGGAATCACTTCAAAACCATGCTCGGTCATAGCAGTCAAACAAGTCACCGCCACAAAGCCATGCTGTTTGTTAGTCGTATAGGTAGCAAGGTCTGCATGAAGACCTCCCCCACTAAAAATATCATTTCCTGAAATTGCGAGAATCAATTCATTACTCATAACGTATCTCCTTTAAATATAAGCCATTTGGCGCTGCTGTTGGACCTGCTAGATTGCGGTCCTTCTTTTCCAAAATCAGATCGATCTGCTCGATCGGCATCCGATCATTTCCAATCTTCAACAAAGTTCCCACCATATTGCGGATTTGCTTGTAGAGAAAGCCATTGCCCGAAAAGGTAAAGACAAGACGATGATTTGCCGTATCCTCAACCAAGCGAGTCTCTGTAATTGTACGAACCTTGTCTTCCACACTGGTTCCTGAAGCAGTGAAACCGGTGAAATCATGGGTGCCCTCCAACTTTTGGATGGCTACTTGCATCTTTTCCACATCCAAAGGATAGGGGTAGTGGGTCGCATAGTGGCGCATCATGGGGTTCTTGGGACGACCATAATCCACGATGAATTCATAGGTTTTGCTGTGCTTCTTGTAGCGTGAGTGAAAGTCATCTTCTACTTGCTCCACCCGGATGAAATCAATATCCTCTGGGGTCTGGGTATCCAGAGCAAAGCGGAGCTTCTCCTCATCCCGCGCTTGAGGGAGATCAAAATGAATCACCTGCCCAAGGGCATGGACGCCTGCATCCGTCCGACCCGCTCCATGAACGGTGACAGAGCTTCCTTGATTGAGACGCGTCAAGGTCTTCTCGATTTCTTCTTGCACACTGCGGGCATGCGGTTGGCGTTGAAACCCTGCAAATAAGGTCCCATCATATGAAATGGTTGCTTTGTATCGTGTCATGGTTTTATTTTAGCAGGATATAAAAGGGGATACAAGAGTGAAAAAAGAAAACTGTCCGGGTACAGTTTTGCGAGCACAAAAAGAGGCTGGGACAAAAGTCCTAGCCTCTCAATTATTTTTGGATTGTCGAGC
>NZ_CAUFJQ010000073.1 GCF_959025735.1 uncultured Streptococcus sp. | reverse complement strand
CGCTGGCGTTTGTAGTTGTCTTCTAGCATAACCAATCGCGAGAAGCATAAAGAAGCTCGTTGGCAGGATCACCAAAGCAAGCAGGAGCTGCCAATGAAAATGAATGGTGATTTCTGGCAGAATCTCCTTCTCATTACGAAAGTCGTAAAAATGCCCCATCATAAGAAAAGAAGCGAAATAGCCAAGAAGCGCTCCAACACCAAAACTGAGCCCAAAGGCCCAAAACCGTTTAGCTAACTGGCCATTGCTATATCCCAAAGCCTTTAAAATCCCTAATTGTTCCTTGTGGTCATCAACAAATTGTTTGATATAAAAACACATGAGAAGGATCGACGTCAAGGACAAGACGACCCCACTGACCATGGCCACCATCCAGGAAAGCGAAACCTGGGCATCATAGTAGGTCTGAATCATGGGATTGGTTTTCGAAATCTCCAACTGCTCGATATCCAGGTAAAAATTCAAGAAGAGATTGGCCACAAAGACCGCACAAGCCCCAATGATACTGACGACAACTAATTTTCGAATATCTTTTACTGAAAACATGGCTTACCATCCAATCTCATAGGCAGTCTGAGGCTGATCATTGGTCACAACTTCGGTAATCTTGCCACTATTGACACGAATGATGGTTCTGGCCATATCCGCAATATTTTGGTTGTGCGTCACCATGATGAGGGTAAAGCCCAGTTTCTCCTTTAATTTCCAGATATAGTCGAGAATCTTGCGCCCTGTTTCTTCATCGAGAGCTCCCGTCGGCTCATCTAAGAAGAGAATCTCTGGCTTTTTGGCCAAGGCCCGAGCAATGGAGACTCTCTGCTGTTCCCCACCAGACAATTCACTCGGATACTTGTCCAACTTATCGCCAAGCCCCAAATCCTCGATGATCTGCAAAAAATCATGATTGTTTGCCAGGTCAGCACCCATTTTTACATTTTGTCTGACCGTTAGATTCGGCAATAGATAATACTGCTGGAAAATAAAGGCTATCTTCTCCCGTCTAAAGGCCGTCAATTGAGCATCCGTGAGTTGTGATAAATCTTGTCCTTGAATGAGGATATGCCCCTCGTCTACCTTTTCTAATCCTGATAACACATTTAAGAGAGTTGATTTCCCCGATCCAGAAGGACCGAGGATCACCACATCATCCTTGTCTTGAATCTGCAAATCAATCCCTTTTAAAACCTTAGTTTGGCCGTAACTTTTGTGCACATTTTCTAGTTGAATCATTTCTTTCCTACCATTTCTTTGATGAGAGATTGACAAACTTCTGTCAATAAACCAATCACTTCTTCCATGCTGAACAGATAAATACCAGAAGCAACCATCGAGGCCATCCCGTGTGAGTAGATAAATAAATGCTGGTACAAGCGACTAGCCTCCTCTAACGTCAACGGATAGTCTGCGACAATCGATTCCAGAACCAATTGGTAGCTATGATCCTTCATGGGAAGAAAATCTTGAAAGCGACGAATCGGATCTTTGCTAGGATTTTGGAAAAGCAATTGAAAGAGTTGGGGCTCTTTTGAGGCGAAAAGGATATAAGCAACCCCGACGGATCGAAAAGGCTTCTCATCTTCTAAGGCTTTACGAACATACTCCACCACGACCATTTCCGCAGCACCAATAACCTCTGCTTGTAACTCAGCCATATTGGCAAATTGCCCAAAAATGACTCTCGGTGTGGCTCCCAGTTGCTCCGCTAATGCTCGAGCAGTTAAACTAGCCATTCCCTCTTCTCTCACCAATTGTAAAGCTGTCCCAATGATAGCCTCTTTACTAAATTTAACCTTGGGTGGCATAAGACTCCTTTCACGCAACATTTGTTGCGCAACACTTGTTACCTATAAGGTTACCATAAAATAGAAAGATTTGTCAAGATAAATCTGAATACTACAAAACAAAAAACCAGCCCACCGATAAGAGTGGAATCTGGTTTACTAACAAGATTCTAAGGCAAATCATTTCCCGCCGCCAAGTAGATTTGGTACCATTCCTTGCGAGTTAGGGTGACTGTTGCTGCTTTTCCTGCTTCAAGGACATGCTGGGGCTTGGTCGTTCCGATGACCGCCTGCATCTTACCAGGATAGCGGAGGACCCAGGCAAGGGCGATAGCTGTCGGTGTGACCTGATATTTTTTCGCCAAGTCAGTAAGGACGTGATTGAGGGCCGCAAACTCTTCCTTGCCGACAAAATTCCCCTTGAAATAACCATGCTGGAGGACAGACCAGGCCTGAATCACCGTATCAGTTAAGCGACAATACTCAAAGACACTACCATCTCGCACGGCTGCTTTAGGGCCTTCCATGTTGACATGAAAACCAGCTTCAAAGCTCGGTGTAAAGGCGGCACTCAACTGCAACTGGTTGACCTTGAGAGGTTGTTTGACAGCCGTTTTGAGCAATTCCATCATCATGGGATTTTGATTGGACACCCCAAAATGACGGACCTTGCCCGCTTGCTCCAAGTGATCAAAAGCTGCCGCCACTTCTTCCGGCTCCATGAGGGCATCCGGTCGGTGAAGGAGGAGACTATCTAAGCGCTCGATCTGCAGACGCTCGAGGATGCCATCGACGGAATCCAAAATATAGTCCTTTGAAAAATCAAAATAGGTAAAACCGTCTTTGCGAATCCCACACTTGGACTGGATCCACATCTGGTCCCGAAGATCCGGACGGCGCTTGAGGACCTTCCCCAGCAGGACCTCACACTGGCCATCGCCATAGATATCCGCTAGGTCAAAAGTGTTAATTCCAATCGACAAGGACACCTCCACCAAGGCCTCCACCTCATCTTCACTCATCTGACTGATCCGCATCATCCCAAGGACAATCGTGGACAAACGCTCATTTTCAGCAAACTCAATATAGTTCATGTCCGCCTCCTTTTCTGTAGTTCTATTGTAGTGAAAAGGCTTGCAAAAGTCAATTTGCAATCAAAAAGCCCTCAGCAATAACTGAGAGCTTACTGGTTGAAGTGGAATTTCTTATTCTTCCTCGTCATCCAACTCCACTTCTCCATGAATTCGGATATACTCTTCACGCTTTCGATCCAATTCTTCCCAGAGTGGCTCATCAACAGCTTTCATTACTTCTATCTCTTTCAAGCTAATGTCAACCGCTTCATTGTAGGTCAAATGCAACAAATCTGCATGTTTCGTTTTAAATTCTTTAATGCTCAGCCATGTTTCCTTATCATCCTCGCTAATGTGACCACCAATGGCAGACGCCACCTCAATCGCCATGATATAAAGCGCTCGCTTATCAACCGTTAGAATGTCCTTATGAGTCGTGATGATTCGTAGATAGTCTCCTTTTTCTCGTCCATCACTTTCATAAGAATATTCAAAATTTAAATTTAAATTTTCACGCTTAAAAGTCGCCCAGGGATCGTTGCCAACACTAAAATCAGCCATTCCCCAACGCTCATCGTTTGAAGAAAATTTATCTAAAGTTAAACTTAAATAAAAATCATCATCACGTGCATAAGAAAAACTAACCTGCACTCCCTTGCGTTCCTTGAACCACATTTTCCAAGGATATTCCATACAGGCTTGATAGATGCTAGTTTCATAGTTACCTTTAAGATATAGTTTCACTCGTCGTCCTCATCATCCAATTCCACTTCTCCATGGATTCGGATGTATTCTTCATTTCTGCGGTCATCTTCTGCCCAAACCGGGTCTCTCACATCATCCATAAATGGAATTTCCTCCAGACTCAGCTCATTAGCCTGTTCATAACTCATCGAAATGATATCCTTATGTCGGTTTTTAAATTCCTCCACACTTAACCAGCTCTCTTTATCATCTTCGCTAATCTGACCATCAATAGCAGTCGCAATTTCAATGGCCATAATATAGAAAGCACGTTTATCAACGGTTAGGAGTTCAAGGTGCTTAGTAGCGATTCTTAAACATTCACCTTTCTCACGAAAGTCCGACATCATAGCATCTTCGTAGTCTAGCTCTATATCTTCATATTTATGGGATAAAAAATCATATTTTATCCCTTCCTTAATCTGAACATTACTCCATCTATTATCATGCATCCACTTATTTAATTTTAAGTGGATAGAAAGTTTCTCGATTGGTAAATCTAGATACCCTGCATACGACAAGTCAGGTTCTATTCCATCTTTTTCCCCAAACCACATTCTCTTTGCTAGTTTTAAGTAATCAAACGGGATTTCTTTTGTATAGTCACCTTTAATATAAATTCTCAATCTTCTTCCTCATCGTCATAAACACGTTCGCCATGGATTTTGATGTACTCTTCACGCTTCCTATCCAATTCTTCCCAGATGGGATCATCAATAGCGTCAATCGTCTGAATTTCTTCCAAACTCATCTCATTTGCTTCATCAAAAGTTAGAGATAAGATATCTTGGTGCTTTTCCTTGAACTCCTCGATTCTTAGCCATGTTTTCTTATCATCTTCACTAATTTTCCCATCAATCGCAGTCGCAATTTCGAGTGCCATAATATACATAGCTCGTTTATCAACTGTTAAAACATCCAGGTAATTCGAAGCGATCCTTAGATATTCACCCTTTTCTCTACCGTCGCTTTCATAACTTCCCTCATAATCCAAATCAATATTTTCATATTTTTGGGAATTGATTGCACTACCACCTTTAACCTTGGTATCTTTCCAACGAGAACCACTTGCTCCCCACTTATTTAACCGTAAAGATAGATAGAAGTCATCTTGAAGCATCTCATCATCTCCAACATGTGAGAAACTAATTTCTTGACCATTTCTTTCTTTAAACCACATCTTCCATGCGAGTTCTCTGTACCCAAATTGCACTTTTCTAGCATAGTCACCTTTGATATATAGTCTCATAAATCTGAGATATCGCCTCCATGTGCTAGTATATATTCTTTTCGACGGTTAGCTTCTTCCTCCCAAAGAGGATCGTCTACAACATCCATCGTTTGAATTTCTGCCAAACTTCGTTCATTTGCTTCTTCAAAAGTTAGAGATAGAATATCCTCATGTTTTCTTTTAAACTCCTCAATTGTCAACCAGCTAGCCTTCCCATCCTCGCTAATTTGCCCGTCAATCACCTTTGCAATCTCAAGCGCCATAATGTACATGGCGCGTTTATCAACTGTTAAAACTTCTAGATGGCTGGTTAAAATACGGAGATAGTCTCCCTTTTCATTATAATCCGTAGCGAATGCATTTTCAAACTCTATCTCAATACATTCGTCAAGATGTGAAAAGAGTCTTCGTACCCCTTCCTTTAGGGGGACACTAGACCATCTCTTATCGGCAGTGCCTTTCCTCAGGGATAAATTTACAGAAAAATCTTCTTGTAATGCATCATTGTCTCCTGCATTTGAGTAAGATACTTGCTTTTCTTCTGGAAACCACATTTTGCCAGCTAGTTCTAAATAACCATAAGGTACTCTTTTTGTATAATCGCCTTTTAAATATAATTTCATTGTTCACTCCTTATTGCGTTAAGTATTTAAAAGCTTTCCACATATTTTTGATAACTTCTTCTTTAGCTCCTTTTCCAAGTCCTTTTAGTTCAGAATGTTTGCTTACCCAGTCTACAATATCCTGCCTACTTGAAATCCTTGAAACCTCGATATCTATGTCGAGGCCATAACCCGATTTCCCACTTCCCGATTGAACTTGGATTTTCCCACTATCTGGCTCCGCATCAACTCGAATATTATCGACTTTTTTACCTTTAACTCGTCCAGAAACCTTTTTCCCAAAAGTCTTACTCGTTGGTTTATTTGCCTTCCAGCTGTCATAGTTGCTAGAATAATTGACTTGAATTTCAGCGTTTGCGCCACCTGTTTTACTAATTGCGGATCCTGTAGATACTACGCCACTTAATATGAGTGCATTGCCTGCATCTAAAGCAAGCTCTGCTGTAGTTGTTCCAGCAATAAAGCTTGCTCCACCTGTCTCAGGAGCTAATACTAAACCTCCAGTTTCTGCTGCTACGCTAGCAAAGTCAAGCAGTAAACCTGATAACATCTGACTAACTCCACCCCAAAATTCAGCAGAATTAGCTTCAAAATTTTCTTGAAGAAGTTCTTGATATTTTTCATTGATCATTTTCGTAGAAGCACTATCATACTTCCCATTTTTTAGCACAGAAAAATTATCATTTTTTTGATAATGACGATCTTTATAAGCGCTATTATCAAAAATTTCAATTAAATTCCCTTCATTGTCAATTTTTAGAGTATGGTTATAATCATCAATTATTTTTTTCCACTGTGACCGATCATGTCCTTTTAAGCGTTTGTTTAACTCTTCCCGATAATAGGTATCACCATCCTCTGATAATAACATATCTCTCGACGCTTGATTTAAAGTCCTTGTTAAGGCATCCTGATAGTCTCTTTTAGCGTAGGAAACAACTTTTGTTTGTTTCATTTTGTCAAACCAAGTCATGTCTACACCATCCGCATAGTAATTTCCGTTGCTATCAACTATAATTTGACTTAGTTGTCCTGCTCCTTCAATCGCTAAATTAAGAATTTCAAGGCTGTCTGAAAAATACTGATTGACTTGCTCAACAAACCACTCTAATTTTTCAATTTTTTCTTCAACATCTTTGATTTGCATCCGTGTTTTATCAGCCAATTCATGAAGTACTCTATTTTCTGATAAATTTTGATCCAGATTTGCAGTAAGAAATGCTCCTACACGATTGAAAAAATCCTCATTCTTTCTAATTAGATCTTGATACTTTGAAAGCTGTTTTTCCCAACTCTGTTTTTGTGTCTTCAAATCATCTAAATCTAATTCTCCATATTTTGATACAACCGCATCCGCATTTTTGTATGAATTTAATTCAATCTGAATATCGTCGATCGCTTCTTGTAATTTTTTGATACATGGGATAATAATATTCCCAAATAAATTTTTCCCTGCCTCATATGCAGCACCTTGAAGTCTTCCTGCTTCGATTTCTGAAATTAAATGATCACTTCCACTAGTAAGTTTTTCAGTAATCTGAGTAGCAATTTGAATATTACTGCTCATAGCTTCAATCAAAGCAGCAGATTCTGATGAACTGTATCTCACTCCCACGGCAAACTATTCCTTTCTCTTATCAATTTTTCTCTCTGAATGTCTAATTTTTTTAAAACATTCCGAAACTCTTCACTGACACCATCCATCTGTCTAACCACATAATTTCTTGCAATTAAATCCATTTCATTCTTTTCTTGAAAAAATAAGATATTTTGAGATGAAATAGACAATTTTTCTTCTGCTTCTCGTGTGATCAACGAAAGATCTTCTAAAAATTCATCTAAACTTTGTTGATACTCACGACTTAAATTTAAAATAAGCTCTTCTTGTCGCTCTGTTTTCACAATTTCTTGGAATAGTTTATCTCGCTTATTTTTATTAACATCCTCCATCATGGTTAGCTTTCCCATCTTTGAGCCTGTTCTATATCACGTTTTTCAAGCACAGCGGCAATTTGAGGAAATTTATTAGCTTGAATTAGAACAGCTTCACTAAATTTACCCACAGCTTGAAGTAAGTGATTATTTACTTCTTTTCCCTTCTCCATACCTGCAATACCAGCAGAATAACTAAACTCTACTTGTTTATTCTCATTTTGTGATACATCAACACCAGTCAACTCACCAATAGCCGCTTGCGCATCAATTGGGCTGGATTTTATTTGGAGTTTATCCATATATTCACCCTCAAATCTTATTATTCCCCTCCATCATATCATAATTTGAAGAAAAATACTCTTTCTTCCATGAAAAAACATACTAAATTTTCTGTAATTTATTAATAGTTAGAGACAAGTCTTTCAAAAAAATTGTAATCTCCATTCAAAAAGCCCTCAGCGATATCTGAGGGCTTATCTAATTAGCGATAGCTAAGAGCACGTTTGATGGTCTTCCATGGTCCGAGGTCATCGGTCTGAAGGATCAGGCTCGCATAGATACGGGCAATGAGAACTGTTCCCACGATGGTAAAGAGAACCGCAATTCCCAATGAAGCCCAAGATTCAAGACCAGTCGCATAGCCGTTAATGGTACGGAAAGGCATGAAGAAGGTTGATAAGAAAGGAATGTAGGAACCGATCTTCAATAAGAAGACGTCACCGGCACTTCCCAAGGTGGTTACCCCAAGGAAGCTAAAGATAACTAACATCATCAGTGGTGAAATCGCTTTTCCTGAATCTTCAGGTCGTGCAACTGTGGAGCCTAAGAAGGCAGAGAGCACCACATACATAAAGATCCCAAGGATAATGAAGAAGACGGTATTGAGCGAGATTGCTTCTGCTAGGTGTTGGGTAATTGGAGAGTTTGGAGCGAGAAAATCCTTGACAACAGGGATATCTGCTCTAAAGATCCAAACCGCTACTAAACCAATCACATAGACAAAAATATGGGTAAAAATCACTCCGAAGAGTCCGAGCATGCGTGCGAAGAAATAGTCGGTTGCTTTGATACTAGAGAAGACCACTTCCATGATCTTAGTTCCCTTTTCACTGGCTACTTCTTGGGCTGTGATACTAGAGTAGAATATCAAGATCATATAAAGCAACATTCCCAGACCACCTGCAACCATGGTTTGCACCATTTTCAAGCCTTCTTTTTTCTCATCAATTTTTTCTTTGAGAGAAACCTGTTGAGACAAGGCTGTCAGTTGCTCTTTGCTTAGATTAGCACGCGCCATATTGATCCCTTGTTGGACTTGGCTTAATTTTGCAGCGACAAGCGATTTCAAATCTGTTTTCATGGCTTGGTCGCCCACATAAGTGGCTTCTAGCTGGCCATCTTTTTCATCGACCGTTAGGTAAGCAGCTGCTTTCTCATCCTTGATGGCTTTTTTAGCTGCAGCTTCATCCTTGTAGTCCAAGGTCAAGCCATCAGTTCCTTTGAGACTTTCTTTGACAGCTGGCACTTCTGTCACCAAGGCCACCTGGTTTTTGGCATCTGTAGAAGAACCTGTCAGATAACCGATTCCAATGCTCAATCCTAAAAAGAGGAAGGGACCGAAGACCATGAAGAGGAAACTCCATGATTTCACTTGTCTGATATAGGTTTCTTTCATTACGACAAACATCTGTTTCATACTTCTACTCCTGATTCAAGTTTAAAGATCTCATCAATAGTTGGGGCTTGGTGGTCAAAGGTTGCTAGGTAGTGGCCCTTGGTCAAGCGGTCAAATAATTCTGGACCCGTTGACGCATCATCCAAGATCAGCTTCCAAGTCCCTTGCTTGGTCATGCTGACCTTGGTCACGTGTGGCAGAGCTTCTAGCTCTTCTTTGCTAAAGTCGTTTGAGACAAAGAGGCGAGTCTTGCCATAGCTATTACGGACCTCTTGGACAGGCCCTGAAAGGACAACCGAACCATCACGGATCATTAGGATATCATCACACAACTCTTCGACATTGGTCATGACGTGGTCAGAAAAGATAATGGTTGCCCCACGCTCTTTTTCTTCAAAGATGACCTGCTTGAGCACTTCTGTATTGACCGGATCCAATCCGCTAAAGGGTTCATCTAAAATGATCAATTTAGGCTCATGGATCAAGGTGATGATCAGTTGAACCTTCTGTTGGTTCCCTTTTGAGAG
>NZ_CAUFJQ010000072.1 GCF_959025735.1 uncultured Streptococcus sp. | reverse complement strand
TATAGTTCTATACTGTAGGGGTTGTTATTCGTCAAAAAAAGGCTGGGCAAAAACTGTCTAGCCTTTTATATATGTTAGAAATAACTGTATGACGCAGTGGTTGATTGGCATCTTTGTTCGCCTTTTAAGCTCCAAAGATGACCTAATCAACTGTGCGGGGGTGGGAAAACGAACTCTTTTAACTAGTTGGAGTTCTTTCCCACTCCCTTTTTACTTATTCTTCTGTCACAAATTGACTGAGGACACCGTTGACAAATCGTGAAGAGGTTTCATCTGAAAAGGCCTTGGCCAATTCCACCGCTTCATTGACTGCGACGATCTGTGGTGTATCAAACTCTGTCATTTCATAAATTCCCAGACGAAGGATGTTTTTCTCTACCAAGGTCAAGCGTTCAACAGTCCAGCCGGTTTTCAAATGTTGACCGATTTGTTGGTCTAGTTGATCTTTTGACTGATAGACACCCGTCACGAGATTCATGAGAAAGGCAGGAAGATCGACTTCTTTGTCTTCTGCCAGGTCCTTGTCATGTAGATAAGCAAAGCGACAAGCTTCAACAATGTCTCCATCGTATTCCAAGGCCATCAAGGCTTGGAAGGCGCGCTCACGCAAATCTCGACGTGATTCTAATAAAATTTCATCAGTCATTGAGGAAGTCCTCATTAAACAAATCTTTCAAGTCTGGTTTTGGAGATTTTTCCGTTGCGATACCGACAACGTGAATGTTGACAGCATCCAAGGTTACATCTGCCATATCATAAACTGCAGACTTAACCGCTTTTTGAATGGCTACAGCGACAGATGGTACAGCCACTCCATATTCTAAATAGAGATAGATGTCTACTGAAACTTGACCATCTTCTTCTGTATGAAGGTAGACGCCACGTCCAAGTGAGCGTTTGGATAAGCTATCTGAAACACTCTTGTTTTCAAGCGAATAGACACCCTCAACTTTTGCTGTCGCAATCGCAATAATTTTTTCTAATACACGTGGTGCAATAACGATGTCACCAAATTGTTCAGTTGCCATAGAAGTTCCTTTCTATTTGACACCCTGAGATGTCTCTTATGCACGAGAAACGTAAGTTCCTTCAGTAGTGTTAATGACCAATTTTTGTCCAGCTTCGATGAAGTCAGGAACGTTTACGACCAAACCAGTTTCCATTGTAGCAGGTTTACCAGAACCAGTCACTGTAGCACCTTTGATAGATGGTTGAGTTTCTGCAACAGTCAATTCAACAGTTGTAGGAACTGTTACACCGATGACTTCGCTTCCGTAGAATTGAATTTTTACTTCTGAGTTTTCAAGGATGTAAAGCAATTCTTGTTCTACGTTCACAACTGGAATTTCATATTGGTCATATGTTTCAGTGTTCATGAAGTAGGCTGTATCATCCATTTTGTACAAGTATTGAGCTGGAACAGTTTCGATAATCGCTTGTTCAAATTTTTCTTCTGGACGGTAGCTAGTATCAAATGTTGAACCAGTACGGACATCACGCAATTTCATACGCATGATAGTGTTTCCTTTACCTGGTTTGTGGTGGCTAGCTTCCAAAACGCGGATCAATTTTCCATCAGCTGTTTCAAAAGTCATACCAGCTTTCAATTTACTTGCTTCGATCATGTTTTATTACCTCTTTTTTAAAAATAGATTACTCTTTATTGTAACACACTATTTGATTTTTCTCAAACAGCAATTGTCTCTTTTTAGGAAGGTTAGAAGGCGGAGAGAGATTGCAGGAACGAGTCCTTAGAATCTCTACATTTCCACCACCAGCTTCACTATTCCTTATTGGTCCACAGGCACAATATTGCCATCAGCATCTTTGGTGACATGGACATACTTTCCATCTACTTCAATGTAGAAGGTATGTGGCTTGTCTTGAGCTGGAGAGGCTTGTTTTTGAAGGTCATTGCCAAGGGCTTGACCCAAGTTCATCCCCATAATCATGTTCATGCCATTGCCACCTTCATTTTTAGCAGCTGCCACCAAGGCTTCATTGCGAGCACGACGTTCTTCGATTTCAATGGTATTGTACTTCATCGCTGCCAATTCACTGTCCAGTTTATTGACCTTGGCCATACTGTCTGCATCGTAGCTCAAATCTTCGATGAGGACATTGGTTAATTCGATACCATATAATTCTGTCCACGTTTTGTTGACTTCGCGTTTTGCAACTTCATTGAAGACATCTTGGTCCGCATTGATATTGTAAATGTCCGCCTTATTTTCAGCCGTATATTTTGAAATGGCCACTGCAATTTTTGGAGCCAGATTTTGGCGCAAGGTTCCCTGAGCCACATCTTCCAAGGTAAATGGCTTATCTGCAGTGATTTGACGACTGACTGCACTGATGTAAAAGAGTACAGGATCTGCCACTTTAACATCATAAAGACCATAAAAACGAATGCTAAGAAGTTGTTGGTAACGGTCGCTAAAGTACTCGACTGGATTTTGAGTGCCAAATTTATTTCCTGTAAAAGGTTGCATCCGCACAAAAATAATTTCTTGTTGGGTGACCACTTGGCCTCCAAATGAGAAACGGTTCTTGAACTGATCCCACGTTCCTTTCACACCACCTTTTTCAAACAACCAGGCATTTTCACCGGCTTGCCATTCGTGGCTCCCTGCTTCTAGAAGATCTCCTAAAAAAGTTCCATTATTGACCAAGAGAGCAACATAGCCTTGAGGAACAATGACAACAGAGCCATCTGTCAATAGGCCCGTATTTTGGTTGCTCTGACGAGAGCGCCCATCTGGATCTTTGGTCAAGAGCTGTCCCTTAATGGCCAAAGCTGTTGCTGGAACAGCTTCCGGCAAGGTAATGGCTTCCTTAAATTTACTATCTTGAAAACTTGAAATGCCCGCTGAAAGGGCTGCTTTAATAAATCCCATACATTCTCCTATCTGTAGAATTCAATTTCATCCACAACTTCGTAGACATCCAAGACCCAATCTTTTGGATTGTGCTTCAAGGATGCTTGGCAATATTCACACTTGTCGATTGAATCGATCGTCAGTGGCGCACCACAGTTCGGACAGTGATCACTAACGACTTCTGAATTCTTAATGATCTCTGTCTGAGCTCCATGCTCACGGAGGAAGACCATGCGGTAAACGGTAAAGAGATCTTTGGTTGGATCCCCTTCGATCACACGGCCCGTTTCATCACTTCGGATGTAATCTCTCATCGTCGATGACAGAATGACTTCAATGCGGTCATTGCCTTCTGGATTTTCGATAAAGTCTTTGATCTTCGAATCTTCCACACGCACGCGCTCTAGAACATTGGTTGTTTTGGCACGAATATGCTCTTGTAACTGCGTCAAGTGTTGCTCATAAAGACTCGTACTTTCTAAGTTCCGCACGGAATTCCAATCTTTTTCTGTCCAGGCAGACTGCAATTGAAGATAAACTAGCTTGACTTGCGATAAGAAGCGGTCTTCATCAAACATTGGATCCAGTTTACGGATACGGCGAATCGCTTCATAGTTGTTTTCAATTGGTCGACCCGCCCGTTCTTCGGTTGTCCGTTTTGGACCACTATTTGAAGAGAATGATTCATCACTATCATCAGCTTCTTTTGCAATATTATAGACAAATCCAATCAATCCAATGATGGCGACAACTGCTACCGCCCCACCAGAGTCTGATCCAGAACTAGAACTGTAGCTACTGGATCCACCAGACCAGCTACTGCCACCAGACCAGCTACTGCCACCAGACCAGCTACCACCACCACCACCACCGCCAGAATGAATAGTGCTACTACCACCACTATGCGTATTGCCGACACCAGCATGAGCAGAAGGAGCAAATGCAAATAGAAGGGCTACTAGAAGAATTCCCAATACTAAAAATCGTTTTTTCATAGGCCTCATTTCTTATCTTTGTTTGTTACACAGGGGTTAAGAAAATACTGTCTATTTTATAGGACAATCAATTCTTTAGGAGCAAGGGTCAAGACTTCACAGCCAGTTTCTGTAATCAAGAGGTCATCTTCGATCCGCACACCAGAGAGTCCTTCGATATAAATACCTGGCTCATCTGTTAAGACCATCCCTGCTTGAATCGCTTCTTTAGACGTTTGGCTGAAATATGGTTCTTCGTGGATATCTAGCCCAATTCCATGACCGATTCCATGAGTAAAGTATTGACCATAGCCGGCCGCTTCGATCACATCACGTGGAATTTTATCAAAATCACGGAAGCCAAGTCCATCTTTAGCCGCATCAATCAAGGCTTGATTAGCTTTCAAAACTGTTTCGTAAATTTCTCTTTCCTTGTCGCTGACATCTCCTGCATAGATAGTCCGTGTCATATCGCTGACATAGTGGTCATACAAGCAACCAAAATCAAGGGTCAAGGCATCTCCTGCTGAAATCACCCGATCACTTGGAGTCGCATGAGGCATAGCAGAGCGTTCACCAGCTGCTGAGATAATATCAAAAGATACACCAGAAGCTCCCAACTCCCGCATTCTAAAATCGAGGAAAGTCGCTGCTTCCAACTCTGTCGTTTTCCCTATCTTGATATAGTCTAAAATATCATGGAAGGCTTGGTCAGAGATGCTACAAGCTTTTTTAATGGCCGCAATCTCCGTTTCATCTTTAATCAAGCGCAATTCCATGACAAAATTCGCTAGGGATTGAAGGCTGATGCCACTGAAAACAGAAGCCATGCGGGCATGGTAGGCTACCGTCACTTCGTCCTCAAAACCAAGTTCTTTGATTCCAAGGTCCTTTACGATCTCTGCAGCTGCAGTCAACTCATCGCGGGTTTCCACAATCTCTACAAAGGGGAAACAAGTCGCATGGGCATGGATGGTGTAGCGCGAATCTGTAAAGAGGACCACGCGTTCTTCTGTCACCAAAGCGGTCCCGTTTGAACCCCAGAAATTGGTCAAATAATAAACATTTTTCAAATTGTTAATCAATACCGCTTTGAGGTTTTGGGCTTTCATTTTGTTTCTTAAGTTGCTGATCCGTTGGTTCATTGTAATTTTCCTTTCAAATATTGTCCTGTGTAGCTGGCAGGATTGGCTGCCACTTCTTCTGGCGTTCCGGTCGCAATAATGGTTCCTCCACCGACACCACCTTCTGGTCCTAAATCGATGATATGGTCTGCTGTCTTAATGACATCCAAATTATGCTCAATCACAAGGACCGTATTGCCATCATCCACAAATCGCTCTAAGACTTTGATCAAGCGAGAAATGTCTTCGGTATGGAGTCCGGTCGTAGGTTCATCCAAGATATAGAAGGATTTGCCTGTAGAGCGCTTGTGTAATTCAGAAGCCAACTTCATCCGTTGCGCCTCCCCACCTGAAAGGGTGGTCGCTGGTTGCCCCAGCGTTACATAGCCCAAGCCCACATCTTGGATGGTCTTGAGTTTGCGTTCAATTTTTGGAATGTGCTTGAAGAATTCAACTGCCTTATTGACCGTCATATCCAGCACTTCTGCAATATTTTTTTCCTTGTAGTGGACTTCGAGGGTCTCACTATTGTAACGACGTCCATGGCAGACCTCACAAGGGACGAAGACATCTGGCAAGAAGTGCATTTCAATCTTGATAATCCCATCTCCTGAGCAGGCTTCACAACGCCCGCCCTTGACATTGAAACTAAAGCGGCCTTTTTTATAGCCCCGAATTTTGGCTTCATTGGTCTGAGCAAAGAGATCGCGAATATCATCGAAGACGCCTGTATAGGTCGCTGGATTGGAACGAGGAGTCCGACCAATCGGGCTTTGATCAATGTCGATCAAGCGATCGATATGCTCAATCCCCTGAATCGTCTTGTATTTCCCTGGTTTTTCCGAATTGCGGTTGAGCTTTTGAGCGATGGCTTTTTTCAAGATGCCATTGATCAAGGTCGATTTTCCAGAACCGGAAACTCCAGTGACTGCAATGAATTTTCCTAGAGGAAAGCGCGCTGTGATGTCTTGTAAGTTATTCTCACTTGCTCCAGTAATTTCAATAGAACGACCATTCCCCGAACGGCGCTCTGTTGGAACCGGAATCTTGCGCTTGCCGGACAAGTACTGACCCGTGATGGATTTGCTGTTGCGAGCCACCTGCTTTGGAGTTCCTGCTGCAACGATCTCTCCACCAAAGACACCGGCACCTGGGCCAACATCGATCAGGTAGTCTGCCTCTCTCATGGTATCTTCATCATGTTCGACGACGATCAAGGTGTTGCCTAAATCGCGCATCTTCTTGAGACTGGCAATCAAGCGGTCATTGTCCCTTTGATGGAGGCCGATAGACGGCTCATCCAAGATGTAAAGGACACCAGAGAGGTTGGAACCGATCTGGGTTGCCAAGCGAATGCGCTGGCTTTCTCCACCTGATAAGGTCCCGGCTGATCGTGACAGGGTCAAGTAATTGAGCCCCACATTGTTTAAGAAGGTCAAGCGATCCTTAATCTCTTTTAGGATCGGTCTTGCAATCGTAGCTTCATTGTCCGTTAAAACCAACTGATCCACAGCTTTTAAGTGGTCCGCAATTGATAGATCTGACACTTCCCCGATATGCATCCCCTTTTCTCCTCCGACACGAACAGAGAGAGCTTGGTCATTGAGACGGTAGCCCTGGCAGGTCGCACAGGTCAATTCGTTCATATAAGAGCGCATTTGGTTGCGGGTGAAATCACTATTGGTCTCACGGAAACGACGGTGAATATTGTTTACGACCCCTTCAAAAGGAATCTCAATATCTCGAACCCCACCAAACTCATTTTCATAGTGGAAGTGGAATTCCTTGCCATTTGAACCATAGAGGACCAAGTCCTTTTCTTCTTGAGAAAGATTGGAAAAAGGCTGGTCCATATCAACGCCAAAGTGGATCATGGCCTGCTCCAACATCTGTGGATAGTAGTTGGAAGAGATCGGATTCCAAGGAGCAAGTGCTCCTTCGCGAAGGGTTAAGCGATCATCTGGCACCACCAAATCCAAGTCCACCTCTAGCTTAATACCCAACCCATCACAGTCTGGACAAGATCCAAAAGGCGCATTGAAAGAAAAGAGGCGGGGCTCTAATTCAGGAACGGTAAAGCCACAGACTGGACAAGCATAATGCTCCGAAAAGAGTAGCTCCTTATCGTCCATGGTATCAATGACCACATAGCCATCCGCAATCCGAAGAGCTGCTTCAATCGAATCAAAGAGCCGCGAGCGAATGCCCTCTTTGATCACGATTCGGTCCACCACCACTTCAATCGTGTGCTGCTTGCTTTTAGACAGTTCTGGAACCTCTGTCACATCATAGATCTCACCATCGACCCGCACCCGGACATAGCCGTCTTTTTGCACCTTTTCAATGATATTCTTGTGCTGGCCTTTTTTCTTGCGGATAATGGGAGCTAGAATTTGCAGGCGTTGGCGCTCTGGTAATTCCAAGACTTGATCGACAATTTGCTCAACCGAAGAAGCGGTAATAGCGCCATGTCCATTGATACAATAAGGCGTTCCTACACGCGCATAGAGCAAGCGCAGGTAGTCATTGATCTCTGTTGCCGTCCCCACTGTAGAACGGGGGTTTTTACTGGTCGTTTTTTGGTCGATGGAAATAGCTGGACTCAAGCCGTCAATGGAGTCCACATCTGGTTTTTCCATATTTCCCAAGAATTGCCGGGCATAGGCCGATAAGCTCTCCACGTAGCGACGCTGACCTTCTGCATAGAGGGTATCAAAGGCCAGACTGGACTTTCCAGAACCAGACAAACCCGTCACCACGACTAATTTGTCCCGGGGAATTTCCACATCTATATTTTTTAAATTATGGGCGCGTGCCCCATGAATGACAATTTTATCTTGCATGTTCTTACTCTAATCACCTTTTTGTTAACCTCCATTATAACAAATTTTTTAGTATTCTTTTATCCAAAACCGTCCTTTTTCTGATATAATGTTAAGGTGTAAAAAAACAAGGGGAGGCACCATGAAACAGGTCTTTTTATCGACAACGACTGAATTTAAAGAAATAGAGACGCTGGAACCCGGTAGCTGGATCAACCTTGTTAACCCTTCTCAAAGTGAATCGATGGAAATCGCCTCTGCTTTTAATATTGATATTGCAGACTTGCGGGCTCCACTCGATGCGGAAGAAATGTCCCGTATGACCATCGAAGACGAGTATACCTTGATTATCGTAGACGTTCCCATCAAGGAAGAGCGGAACAATCAGACCTACTACGTGACCATTCCGCTAGGGATTATCCTGACAGAAGAGGCTATTATCACGACTTGCTTGGAGAAATTGCCGCTTCTCGATATCTTTATCAACCGACGCTTGCGTAATTTCTATACCTTTATGCGGTCACGCTTTATCTTTCAGATCCTCTATCGCAACGCTGAACTCTACTTGTCTGCGCTTCGTACCTTGGATCGCAAAAGCGAACAGATTGAAAGCCAATTGCACAAATCAACGCGTAATGAAGAGCTGATTGAGTTGATGGAGTTGGAAAAAACCATCGTCTACTTTAAGGCCTCTCTGAAAACCAATGAGCGCGTGATCAAGAAATTGACCAGCGCCACTAGTAACATCAAGAAATACTTAGAAGACGAAGATCTACTGGAAGATACCTTGATCGAAACCCAGCAGGCCATTGAGATGGCGGATATTTATGGAAACATCCTCCACTCCATGACCGATACCTTCGCATCAATCATCTCCAACAACCAGAATAACATCATGAAGACCTTGGCCATGGTGACCATCGTCATGTCCATCCCAACCATGATTTTCTCGGCCTATGGGATGAACTTCAAAGACAATGAATTACCGCTCAATGGAGAACCAAACGCCTTCTGGCTGATCATTTTCATCGCCTTTGCCCTGACCGGGTCTCTCGTCGTCTACCTCATTCATAAAAAATGGTTCTAACACCTACTAATAACACTAAGGAGTATTTATGTCTCAATTTGATTTGAATCAACTCAGCAAGAAAAACCAAGAATTTATCCGCATCGCCAAACACCAATTGCTTGAAAACGGGAAATCAGAGGAAGAAGCAGAAAGCCTCATCCAAGAAATCCTTCCAGCTATCCATGAAAACCAAGGAAAAGGAATTCCAGCACGGACCCTTTTTGGAGCTCCAACTGTATGGGCTAACTCTTTTAGCGAGAAAGAGCGCTATGAAAAAGAGCATCCGAAATTAAACGATGCTCCCTCTCTCATGATTTTGGATTCCTTCCTCTTTATCTTTGGTGTCTTTGCTGCGATTAGTGCCTTCATGAACTTGGTCGCACCACGTCGTACTGGCTATGGGTTGATCACCTTGATTCTTGGAAGTTTGACAGGGGCCCTGCTCTTGTATCTCATGTACTACTTCTTCTATCAGTATATGGATGGCACAAAAGATCGCAGTGAGCGTCCCTCTCTTTGGAAATCCATGCCGATTCTTGTTGGAGTCATGTTCCTTTGGGTCATTGTCTTGTCCTTTACTTCTCTACTCCCACAGGTTCTCAACCCAACTATTCCAGATGTCCTTGCCATCGTTTTAGGAGCTCTAGCACTTGTCCTTCGCTTCTACCTCAAGAAACGCTTTAATATTAAAAGTTCGAGCACAGCACCCGCAACTCGTCGCTAAAAAGAAACGGATGAAGTTTTCATCCGTTTTTGTTTTACTGTATTTCCCTGTTCAACCTTTTTGAAAAATAGAGGACTAAGTCATCATTGTTTTCACAAGAACTGTAAGGGT
>NZ_CAUFJQ010000071.1 GCF_959025735.1 uncultured Streptococcus sp. | reverse complement strand
TGTTTAAGTAGAGATAAGAACCACTTCGATACAGTCCACTTGGTTGCGTCCAATCTGTATGACCAGAATTGTTGTTATTGGCAAGATAGAGCATCATCTGACGGTAAACATCTGTTGCTACCTGAATTCCGTTGTCTAATACCGGAGTCAAGCGATTTGGATAACCCGTCCAGACGGCCATAGCATATTCAGGTGTGTATCCAACGAATGATTCATCTGGCATTACAACACTTGAATAACTTGAGTTCTTTGTTAATTTGTTTAATTCATTGTCAGAGTAATTTGAAGTACCGGTCTTCCCAGCTTGGTAGACTCCTGAAATAGCTGCATTTTTACCAGTACCAGACATGAGAACTGTCTTCATCATATCTGTC
Source organism: uncultured Streptococcus sp. (assembly GCF_959025735.1). Lineage (GTDB taxonomy): Bacteria > Bacillota > Bacilli > Lactobacillales > Streptococcaceae > Streptococcus. The sequence continues at coordinate 9,333 of NZ_CAUFJQ010000071.1, read as the reverse complement.
ATCATGTAGGCAGTTGTTGCCTTCATCGCGCGGGTTCCTTCAGAATCAAACTCTTTAGTCGTTCCATCACTAAAGACGACTCGGTTAACGTAGCTTGGTTTATAATAGGTACCACCATTTGCAAAAGCCGCATAGGCAGCAGCCATTTTTTCACTGCTGGCTCCGTATTTGTTGCTCGAATCACTAGTGTTACTTGAGATGGCATTCGCGTAAACCATTTCGGGATAGTCGATTCCTAACCCATTTAGGAATTTCTTAGCTTTTTTAAGGCCAACTTTTTCAAGTGCTTTGACCGCAGGAACGTTACGAGATTGTTGGATCGCATAGGTCATGGTAATGCTACCATAGTAAGAACGGTCCCAGTTGTAAAACGGTGTTGATGAATGAGGGAAATTGTATGGCTCATCTGTGATCGTAGCGGCAGTAGAAGTGTATTCCTCATGCTCGAGAGCAGGTGCATAGTCTGAAATCGGCTTCATAGTTGATCCCCAATCGCGATTAGTTTCAACCGCTTGGTTGGTACCAAAGGAAACATTGCTAGATTGGTGACGAGAACCCAGCTGAGCAATGACTTTACCAGTATTGACATCAATAACGGTAGAAGCTACTTGCATTTCATCATCCGGGTAATTGACATATTCATCTGTATTGTAGATATCCCATAGTTTCTTTTGAGCTTCTGTGTCCACGTTTGTATAGACATCCATTCCGGTTGTCAACAAATTGTAGCCCGTTTCTTCTTCGACTTGCTCGATCACTTCTTTTAGGTAATTATCCATATAAGCTGGATAACTGCTTGAAGAGCTAAGACTTTGAAGACCATCTGTAACAGGTGTATTCACTGCCGCTTCGTATTGTTTATTGGAAATGGACTTCATATCGAGCATTTCTTTTAAAACTAAGTTTCGGCGTTGAAGTGCCGCTTCGGGATGAGAATAAGGATCGTATTGGTTCGGCGCTTGAGGCATCCCTGCTAGAAGCGCTACTTGAGGGAGCGATAGATCTTTTAGGTCTTTTCCATAATAGCTTTTTGCAGCTGTCTGCATTCCATAGTTCCCATTCGCCATAAATACTTTATTAACGTAATAGGTCAAGATTTCTTGTTTGGTTGCTTTCTTTTCCAACTGAGTTGCTAACCAAGCTTCTTGAATCTTTCGTGATAGGGTACGATCGGAAGCGGAAGTTGAGAAATAGGTTAATTTGATCAATTGCTGCGTTAAGGTTGATCCCCCTTGGCTTCCTCCTCGCAAGTTGTGAAGGAAGGAGCCACCAATCCGAATGATATCGACTCCACGGTGATTGAAGAATCGGTGGTCCTCAATCGCCACGATAGCGTTAACCAAATCAGTTGGGATTTGGTCTGTTGAGACGTTGATTCGTTTCTCAGCACCTAAATCCGCAATCAAGTTATTTTGATTGTCATAAATCTTACTAGATGTTGTGGCAACCAGATCTTTTTCAGACAAGGTTGGTGCTTTCATCGCATAATAACTAAAGATTAGTCCACCAAGGACGAATAAAAGTAAGAAAAATGAAATGGCTGCTATGGCAACATATTTCAACCATTGAATGACTGTTTGTTTATTCATTTAAATACCGCCTAGAAGTTTCTGTTCGATAATATCAAGATAAGGAACGCTTGGAAGTCGATTCTTATCTACTAAAAAGCCGTGCTCCTGAATATAGGAGAGTGGCATGGATTTACTACCATGATCGATGTTGTAATAGTATATTAGTGGAGGAGCAGGAAGTAAGTAGGTTTCGCTCAACTTTGCAAAATGCAAGAGAACGAAACAGATACCACCTTGCTGGACAACCGCTTCCATATGATCAATCTGATGTTGATGAAAATTTTTCATCGGCATGGACTGCTTTTGCTGCGTTTCCTTAGCTTCGAAATCGATATAGCGCCCCTTGTATACTCCAGAATAGTCCGTGGTTGAGGCTTGCCTGAAATAGGCTTCAACAATCTTTGCCCGACTGCGACGTGGATAATCCACTTTCACGATTTGAATCGGGGTTGGTTTTTTGTGGATGACTGCCAGACCACGAGAAAGATAGTATTGATTGCTTTCGTTGATCATTTTTTCAAATGTCATCCCACGATTCGCAAAGTCGATCGGATGTTTCTTTTGTGTAGAGACCAAGGTTTTTTTGGCTACTTTATGTGGATAGTTGACCATAGTTCTCCTTATTGGTACAATTACATCACTCTATTATATCATAAATTAGAATAATGAGGAAAAAATGAATACCATACTTGTTGCAGGTTATAAGAGTTTTGATGTGGGAGTCTTTTCCAATAAAGACCCTCGACTGCCCATCATTAAAAAAGCTATTGAAAGAGATCTTCGTCGTCTATTTGAAGAAGGAGTGAAATGGCTGGTTTTTTCTGGTAATTTGGGATTTGAGGCTTGGGTACTAGAAGTTGCCTTTGAGTTAAAAGAAGATTACGATTTTCAAATGGCGACGATCTTTCTATTTGAGAACGTTGGCGAAAATTGGAATGAAGCCAATCAGGAAATGTTGGCACGTTTTAAACAGGTGGATTTCGTGAAATATGCCTATCCCCACTATAGCAATCCGGGTCAACTAAAAGAATACAATCAGTTTTTGATAGATAATGCGGATGGAGCTTACCTTTTTTACGATCCAGAAAATGAAACCAATTTAAAGTATCTTTACAAAATGATGCAAGAAAAAGAACTATTTTATGTCAAACAATTAAGTTTTGATGACTTAAATGAACTTGCTGAAAATTTTTACGAAAACTAAGTGTTATACCTTGATTTTTCTTACCAATTTTTTATATAATTGAGATGATGAACTAGATTGGAGAGAGTAATGGCAAGTATTATTTTTACTGCGAAAGATATTTTTGATCAAGATTTCAAACGAGAAGTTCGTGGTTATAGTAAAGATGAAGTAAATGAATTTTTGGATGATGTTATAAAAGACTATGAAACCTATGCTGCTTTGGTGAAGGAATTGCGTGAAGAAAACGCACGCCTTCGTGAAGAACTTGCCCAAAAAGCACAGGAAACACCACAAACATCTCCAATTGCTAGTACAGCTACGCAAGAATTCCCGCAAGTGACAACAGCGACGAACTTTGATATTCTTAAACGACTCAATCGTTTGGAAAAAGAAGTTTTTGGGAAACAGATCGTAGATCGCGATTATTAATCCCATAGATCGTGCAATTTTTGGATAATCGCGTGAGAGAATGCTCTCATGAGGAAAGTCCATGCTAGCACAGGCTGTGATGCCTGTAGTGTTTGTGCTAGGTGAATCCATAAGCCTAGGGACTTGGTATTCAAGTTACGGCGAGTGAAGGAGCTAAGTCTAAGGATAGGCTCTAGTAGCTCTGAAAGTGCCACAGTGACGTAGTTTTTAGGGAAACCTAAAAAGTGGAACGCGGTAAACCCCTCAAGCTAGCAACCCAAACTTTGGTCGGGGCATGGAATGCGTGGAAACGAACATAGCATTCTGACTGGAAACAGTAGACAGATGATTATCGAAGGAAATGGTACCTAGTCATTTCTGGAACAAAACATGGCTTATAGAAAATTGCATATAGGTTGATGAGGTGGAGAGAGATCTCAACCTCCTTTTTTAAAGTGATAGGAATAAGATGAAAAAACAATTTGAATTGATTGCAACGGCTGCTGCTGGTCTAGAGGCAGTTGTTGGTCGAGAACTACGCGATCTTGGCTATGATTGCCAGGTTGAAAATGGACGGGTTCGATTTCAAGGAGACCGTCGAGCAATCATAGAGACAAATCTCTGGTTGCGCGCGGCTGATCGAGTGAAAATTGTGGTTGGGACTTTTCCAGCCAAAACATTTGAAGAACTCTTTCAAGGTGTCTTTGCTTTGGATTGGGAAAATTATTTGCCTTTAGGAGCACGTTTTCCTATTTCTAAGGCTAAATGTGTCAAATCAAAACTGCATAATGAACCTAGCGTTCAGGCCATTTCGAAAAAAGCAGTTGTTAAAAAGTTACAAAAACACTATGCCCGACCAGAAGGTGTTCCTCTCATGGAAAATGGGGCAGAGTTCAAGATCGAAGTATCGATCCTTAAAGACCAAGCCACTGTCTTGATTGATACCACTGGTAGTAGCCTCTTCAAACGTGGCTATCGGACCGAAAAAGGGGGAGCCCCTATTAAGGAAAATATGGCAGCAGCAATTCTTCTGCTGTCAAACTGGTATCCAGATAAGCCCTTGATTGACCCGACATGTGGTTCTGGAACGTTTTGTATTGAGGCGGCGATGATTGCGAGAAATATGGCACCTGGTTTACGTCGGACCTTTTCTTTTGAAGAATGGAACTGGATGGATGATCGCTTGATTCATGAAGTCCGTCAAGAAGCAAGCAGAAAAATCAATCGCGAGATCGAATTGGATATTATGGGAACTGATATCGATGCACGGATGGTTGAGATTGCCAAAGAAAATGCCCAGAAAGCGGGCGTTAGCAGTGACATTACTTTTAAACAAATGCGAGTCCAAGATCTTCACTCAGATAAGATCAACGGGGTGATTATCTCCAACCCTCCATATGGAGAACGCTTATCCGATGATGAGGGTGTGACGAAATTGTATACTGAAATGGGGCACGTATTTGCACCTCTCAAAACCTGGAGTAAATTTATCTTAACCAGTGATGAAGGTTTTGAATCTAAATTCGGTAGTAAAGCAGATAAAAAACGAAAACTTTATAACGGAACCCTAAAAGTTGATCTCTACCAATATTTTGGGGAACGAGTAAAACGGCAGATAAAGGCATAGAAAGGATTTTTATGACAGAGAAGGATAATAAGCCATTAGAGCAAGAAACAGAATCAATTTTAGAGTTTGAAGATGCTAAAGAGATGACGATTGGGCAGGCCAATCGAAAGGCAGAAGAAATCGAAGCAGGTGTCACTGAAGGTGATAATGTCTTAGACAAATACATCAAACAACACCGAGCAGAAATTGAAGCTGAAAAATACGATACAAAAATTTTGGCCAAAGAAGAATTGGCTAAAGCTGAAGAGTTGGCAGCTACAGAAACAGTTGCTGAAGTAGCTGAAGCAGTGGAGGAGCCGGAAGTAACGGAAACGGTCTTGGAACAAAGGCCTGAAATGGATGCTATCTCAACAGAATTACCTGCTAAGATTAAATTTGGACCTACAACAACTGAACCAATTGTAGAAGCAGAGGAGCTTCCTGAGGAAACACCAAGCAATGCGGGCAAACGAATCAAAGCAGTTCTATACTCTGCATTAGGTCTAGCGATTGTCGGGTCAGCCATTTTTGTGACCTATAACTGGATGCACAGTCGTGGAAAATCTGGTGGTACAACTGTTGTGTCGTCTTCATCTAGCAAGTCATCTTCTACTTCTAAATCAAGTAGCAGTGAAACACAAGCTCAAAAATTGGAAGAGTTTACCAAAGCCTACGATGCCTTTTTTGTAGATGAATCAAAAAGTGCTCTTAAAAATGATAAATTCGGAGACTTGGAAAATCTGAAGAAACTGCTGGACAAATTAGAAGGAAGCAGTGATTATAATGCGGCTAAAACAAAATATGAAGACCTTGTCAAGCAAGTTTCTGCTATTCAAAAAGTGAATTCTCAATTTAGTTCTCCAGTCATCAAAGATGGAGTTCTTGATGCAACTGCCAAAGCAAAAAGTGATGCGACCTTTGCAGAAACAAAGACAGGCAATGAAAAATTAGATAGCTTATTGAATGAGGCAGTTGCGCAAGGACGTTCACAACAGGTTGCGACACCAGCTCCAGTGACAGGAACAGGTGGTGCAGATACTTCCAATGCAACTCCGGCCCCAGCTCAAGCAGCAACGCCTACAGCCCCGGCTGTAAATGCTGCTACAAGTGGTGCAGGAACTGCAAGTCCAGGCTATTCAGGTTACGGTCTTCCAAGCGATGGTGTTCCACTTCAGCGGAACCTGAGCCGTGTGCCGTATAACCAAGCAGCTATCAATGATGTCAATAACCCGGCTTGGGTGTTTGGGGATGGTATCCTTGAAAAAGTATTGAACATTGCTCGTAAACGTGGACATATCACTGGCAATCAATACATTTTAGAGCGTGTCAATATCATTAACGGTAATGGCTATTACAACCTCTTCAAACCAGATGGAACCTATCTCTTTAGTATCAATGCCAAGACTGGTTATTTCGTAGGAAACGGAAAAGGTCATTCAGATGCTCTGGATTATTAATGCTTGATCAGACATCCCCTTTTTGGGAAAAATGACAATAAAAAAGGATGAACCAGAGGTTCATCTCAGATTGAAGACAAAATCATCTTAAAAACTTTCCTTAGGTGAGTACGGACGTCAGCGAACTTCTTTGAAGTTCCATGACTAATTATTGAGCCTAAGGTCTCAATAATTCCGAGTGCCTGAAACGTTATTGTTTCAGGCACTTTTCTCACAGCGGAAAGTTTCAGTATTTTCTTAAATCGATTTAAAAATTGGGACTCAATTTTATTTTTTTGCAGAATCACTTAGCTTATTTTACTTTAAAATAGTTTGTCTACATTCTAGGATGAACCATAGGTTCATCCTTTTTCGTATTAAACAATATGACGTTCAAATGGATCGTCAGAAATTCCTTGATCTAGAATCAGGCGACACCATTCTTTGGCTGAGAAGAGGCTGTGGTCCTTGTAATTTCCACAAGACTCAATGGTTGTGCCTGGCACATCCTCCCAAGTGCTGACAGATGCAATTTCTTCTAAAGATTCTTTGATTACTTTAGCAATTTCCGTACTCGAATGCTGTCCCCACATGATCATATGAAAACCGGTGCGACATCCAAATGGGGAACAATCAATCATACCATCGATGCGTTTGCGAATAAGCATTGCAAGAAGGTGCTCGATCGTGTGGAGCCCTGCCGTTGGAATCGCATTTTCATTGGGTTGCACTAAACGAATATCAAAGTTGGAGATGATGTCTCCTTTGGGTCCAGTTTCTTCCCCAATCAAGCGTACATAGGGAGCCTTCACAGCCGTGTGGTCCAATTCAAAACTTTCAACAATTACTTCTTTTGTCATACTCAAATCCTTCTTTGTTTTTCTTGATTATAGCATAAAAAAGCAGATTCAACAAAGTGGAAATAAATGAATTCCTCACAGATGTTCCATGAAAGAAACGTGGATAAAAGAACAAGGGTTAAGCAAAAATATAAAAGGTTTTTCCTGTTTTTTTAGATTGTTAATTTTAGTAATTTATGGTAAAATGTAAAAGAATTTTTAATTCAACTAATTAAATAGATTTGGGGTAAAAGCATGAATTTTGTAATTACAGGTGTTTTTGCCGCGGTCATTGGTTTAGTCATTGGATATGTGGGAACTGCTCTTAAAATGAAAGCTTCAAAAGAAGCTGCGGAACTCACCCTTTTGAATGCTGAACAAGAAGCAACGAATTTACGTGGACAGGCTGAACGCGAAGCCGATTTAATTTTAAAAGAGGCGAAGCATGAGTCAAGTTCACTTAAAAAAGAAGCACTTTTGGAGGCAAAGGAAGAAGCCAGAAAATATCGTGAAGAGGTCGATGCTGAGTTTAAGTCAGAACGACAAGAATTGAAGCAATTAGAAAGCCGTTTGGCAGAACGTGCTAGCAATCTTGATCGCAAAGACGACATTTTAACAAGCAAAGAACAGTCTCTTGAACACAAAGAGCAAAGTCTTACAGATAGAACTAAACACATTGATGCGCGTGAACAACAGCTGGAAGAGCTTGAACACAAGAAAGTAGAAGAACTGGAACGTGTCGCTGCTCTAAGTCAAGGAGAAGCGCGTGACATTATTTTGAGTCAGACGGAAGAGCAACTTTCAAAAGAAATTGCCTCACGGATTCGTGATGCTGAATTGGAAGTGAAAGAACGTTCTGATAAAATCGCAAAAGACATTCTCGTGCAAGCTATGCAGCGAATGGCAGGTGATTTTGTTGCTGAGCAAACAAACTCAACCGTTCATTTGCCGGACGATAGTATGAAAGGTCGGATTATCGGTCGTGAAGGTCGCAATATTCGTACCTTTGAGAGTTTGACAGGTGTCGATGTGATTATTGATGATACGCCTGAAGTGGTGACCTTGTCAGGGTTTGATCCGATTCGTCGTGAAATCGCCCGCATGACAATGGAGAGCCTTCTCAAAGATGGTCGGATCCATCCAGCCCGTATCGAAGAGCTGGTTGAGAAGAATCGTCAGGAAATTGACAACCGGATTCGTGAATACGGTGAGGCGGCTGCCTATGAAATTGGTGCGCCAAACCTCCATCCAGATTTGATGAAAATCATGGGACGGTTGCAATTCCGTACTTCTTATGGTCAAAACGTTTTGCGTCACTCCATTGAAGTTGCCAAACTTTCTGGTATTATTGCTAGCGAGTTGGGTGAAAATGCTACCTTGGCACGACGTGCAGGATTCTTACATGATATCGGTAAAGCGATTGACCGTGAAGTGGAAGGAAGTCACGTCGAGATTGGAACTGAATTGGCACGGAAGTACAAGGAACACCCAGTGGTGGTCAATACTATTGCCAGTCACCATGGAGATGTGGAACCTGAAAGTGTTATCGCAGTCATTGTCGCTGCAGCTGATGCCTTGAGTGCGGCTCGACCTGGAGCACGAAGTGAGTCACTTGAAAGTTACATCAAGCGTTTGCAAGATCTTGAAGAAATTGCAAACAGCTTTGAAGGAGTTAAGACAAGTTTCGCCCTTCAAGCAGGACGTGAAATCCGTATTATGGTGAGCCCTGAGGCAATCAAGGATGATAAAGTGACGATCTTAGCTCATGATATTCGTGAGAAGATCGAGTCCAATCTTGAATATCCTGGAAACATTAAGGTTACCGTTATTCGAGAATTGCGTGCAGTAGATTACGCAAAATAAACGAAAAGCTTGAGATCTAGCATCTCAAGCTTTTTGAATGAAAAAAATCAGTTGAAAATTAGGCCGATTTTTGTTACACTAGATAGAAAGACATTGAAGGAGAAATCATGGCGGATCGTGGCTTATTAATTGTATTTTCTGGCCCTTCAGGGGTTGGAAAAGGAACGGTCAGACGAGAAATTTTTGAAAACTCGGACAATCAGTTTCAGTATTCTGTATCGATGACGACGCGTGCACAACGTCCAGGTGAAGTGGATGGTATCGATTATTTTTTCCGTACACGTGAAGAATTTGAAGATTTGATCCGTCAAGGGCAAATGTTAGAGTATGCTGAGTACGTTGGAAATTACTATGGGACTCCTTTAACTTATGTGAATGAAACCTTGGACAAAGGAATTGATGTATTCCTTGAAATTGAAGTTCA
>NZ_CAUFJQ010000070.1 GCF_959025735.1 uncultured Streptococcus sp. | reverse complement strand
TTTTGTTTTTAAAGAGCCGTGTCTGTTTAGACTTTCGGACGCAACGCTCTATAGATTTTCGATTTGAACCGCTTCTCCTTTCACAGATCCCTTAGTCGACATCAGGGATTTTCTTGAAAATGATTGTTCAACAGTTCACAACTAATCATACTCCGATTTTCATAGAAGTCAAGAATTTTCTGAATTTTTTTTGAAAACGTTCGGGAATTAAAAAATAGAGCAAGCGCCCATGAGAATGATCGCAAGACAATTATAAGAGGCCACTATAAAAAAACAAACACCATCTCTGGTGTTTGTTTCATTTTATAAAGGAAGCACTAGCTTATTTTTTCTTTTTCTTCAAAATATAAGCTGCAATGCTTGCCAAGACAAAGGCTAAAACTAGGCTAATAATAGAGATGGTCGTACCTGTATTTGGTAAGAATCCTAAGATCTTGCCTGGTTTCTTCGGCTCTGGTTGGCTTGGTTTTTTAGGTTCAGGTTGACCCGGTTTCTTTGGTTCAGATGAACTTGGAGGAGTTGGTTGTTTTGGAGTTTCTTTTGGAACATGCTTGTTAGTAATCACAACATTTCCTTTACCATCCTCGTCGTTACGAGCTTCATAGCCCTTTGGAACACTGACTTCTCTCACTGTATAAGTGATGGTGTTTCCATTTGCTTTTTCATCTAAATCTGCAAAGGTATGGGTCCACTTGTTTTCAGCTGACAATTCTACTTCTTGACCGACTTTTTGATCATTGGCATAGAGTTGAACGTGAATACTCTTCGGACGAATTCCATCCTTGTCATTCTCATCATCCCACTTCTTAGTGACCGTGACGCTTGTCTTACCAGGTGCATGGGTGTTGGTAATGGTATAAGCAGCCTGATCAATTGTAGTCGTATATTCAGCTACCTTCTCTTCTTGAAGAGTATAGACGATTTCTTTTCCATCCTTGAATTTTGGTAGTCCTGTGAAGCTTTCTTTCCAATCTGTCGCATTCGTGAGTTCTTTTTGAGCAACTTTTTCACCATTGGCAAGAAGATTCACAACGATACTTGCTGGACGAAGACCATCTTGATTGTCTTGGTCATTCCAAATCTTGGTCACTGGAATATCGATCACCGCTGGCGTATGCGTATTGGTCAAGATCGTGTGAGCAGCATCAGAGGTATCCACAGTGACTTGGTAGCCTTCAGGAACAGAGACTTCTTCCACACGATAGCTGATCGCTTGGCCAGCTTTCTTTTCAGGCAACTTGCTGAAGGTATGAGTCCATTTATTGTCCGCTGACAATTCAACCGGCTCTCCTACTTTTTCATCATTTGCATACAATTGAACCTTGATGGATTTTGGACGGAGGCCATCTTGGTCATTGGCATCATCCCACTTCTTAGTGACTTTCATCTCTGTAAGAGCTGGTTCATGCGTGTTGGTCAAGACAACATTAGCCTTGTCCTTATCATTTACCGTCACCTTGTAACCATCTGGGACAGTAACTTCTTTAACCGTATAAGTAATGGCTTTTCCAGTTGCCTTGGCATCAAGGTTTTCAAATGCACCTTTCCAATCATTCGCTGCAGAAAGTTCTAATACTTGGTCAGTAGGAACGCCATCTTTGTACAATTGAACTTGAATGCTGGCTGGGCGTAGACCATCTTGGTTATCAGCATCTTCCCACTTCTTGCTCACTTCTACTTTGGTCTTTTCTGGAGCGTGCGTATTGGTTACGACTACTTGGCCTGGATTCGTTGCTTCGACGGCTTGTGTGTAGCCTTCTGGGACATCGATTTCTTTGACGGTATAGTTGATAACTTGGCCAGCTTTCTTCTCGTCTAGGTTTGAGAAGGTATGGGTCCATTTGTTATCTGCTGACAATTCAACAGCTTGACCAACTTTTTCATCACCAGCATACAATTGAACCTTAATCGTTTTTGGACGGAGGCCATCTTGGTTATTGGCATCTTCCCAGTTTTTGGTAACGGTGAGGCTTGTCTTACCTGGTTTGTAGCTATTGGTGATCGTTGTTCCATCAATCTTAGTGGTGTAATTATCCACCTTGTCTTCTGTCACTGTGTAGACAACTTTTTGGCCATCTTTGTAGACTGGTAGGTCTGTGAAAGTATGCGTCCATTCATTTCCTTGACCAGCAAGATCGATTGATTGCACTTCTTTTCCATTGGCTAAGAGGTGAACTTTGATAGTTGTAGGTCGAAGACCGTCTTGGTTATCAGCATCATCCCAGACTTTCTTGACGGTAACTGTCGTTGTCTCAGGAGTGCGTTTATTGGTTATGGTTGCTTTTCCATCAGTGAAGCTGGCTTCTTCTGTATCAACTGTATAATGAGTCGGTACTTTCACTTCTTTGACCGTATAGGTATTGAGCTTGCCATTGCTGTCTTTATCTGGAAGGTTCGTAAAGTGAGCTTTCCAGTCTGTTGCAGCCGAGACCGTGACTGGTTTTCCTTCCGCTTTTCCATTCTTATAGAGTTGGAATTCGACACTTTCTGGGCGAAGCCCTTCTTGGTTGTCTTGGTCATCCCAAACTTTTGAAGCTTCAAGATCGATATACTTGATATCTGCTTCATTCGCGATTTCTAGAGGAAGAGCTTTTGAGCCAACAGCTTTTCCATCCACTGTAACGTGGTAGATTTGCTTGTCTGCATCATAGGTCACAACCACTGCATGTTCTGTTGCATCCAACTTGTAATTTGCAGGTGCTTGTGTTTCTTTGAGCGTATAGGTTCCTTCTGTCAAGGTACTAAATGAAAGTTCCCCGTTTTTATCAGAAGTAGCCGTCGCAACAACTGCACCATTTGCATCTGTCAAGGTAAATGTAGCACCTTCAAGGACTTTCTTCGGATCGTCCTTATCGACTTTCTTGACTTGGAAAGCAGCTGAGAAGATTTGTGCGGATACGGTATTCGATTCACGGTTTCCTTCGTGGCCTTTGGCCTTGTATCCAAATTGGTTATGGGCTTGGACGACACCTGAACGACCACCGTTGTCTTCATTATCTTTGGTGCGTTTTTGCATCAAGTCTTTGACGTCTTTGGTCAACTCAGTTGGGTTGACGACTGGGACACCAAAGTTTGCTTCGCTACGTGCTGGGATCGTCGTTCCTTTATCCGCTACAAACTTGATACCTGTCACTTGACTGTAATCTGCTACGGCTGCCGTCCAGATATCCTTATCTGCTGCCTGCTCCATGGTGTCACTTGTGACACTAGGATCTGTCGTGTAGTAGACTGTCCAGCCTTCAGGGGCAGATACAGGTCCACGGAGGCTAACCGTATATTCAGTCAAACGATTTGAACCATCTAGGGTATTGACATCGTGTACTTTTGGTAGAGCATCGTAAACAACTGCGTCTTCGACTGGCTTGTCTGTATTGTTTTTAATGGTGATCTTGTAGTTAAAGGTTTCACCAGGTTTGAAGGTACGAGTAACAGTAGATGCATCGGATAGATCATCATTTTTAGCAATGTATTTGCGAGCATAGATCCCTTCTGCTGCGACAATCGTATAATTTGATTGAGCATAAGGAATCTTATCGGTTGTTGATCCATTCCCGTTTAAGTCATAGACATCTTCGGTAACTCGATCAGGGTTGGCATTTTCAAGATCGTGGATTCCGTCTCCTGCCACATATACTTTATTGGTGAAGATTCCACCGTCATCTTTTCCTTTTAAATCGGCCACGATAAACGGTAAACGCACACGATTAAGATCCATAAGAGAAGCTTTAATAAACTCTTTTTGGTCCAAATGCATCACAATAGCGGTTCGACCTGAATTGTGGTAATTTTCAATGACATCGTAGCTCTTTAAGAATTTCATACCTTTTTCATTAGAGGCAAGGTTTCTTTCAAAATCTTTATAGTCGACTTTAAGGGTATTTGGATCATACAGATCAATGATTCGCAGGTCTCCATAATCCTTATCAGGATCTAAAACTACTTTGGTTGCCATCAAACCAAAACGAATATTTTGTCCATCAGTATAGCGAACATCATTGTAATCAGTCGTTTTTGCAATTTCAAAGCTTTCCTTCAAAGGAATCAACTTAAATGTCCAATCTGATGTTTGGTCTTTAGCTACATTTGATTGTGTTTGATAAGTCACACGGCCTGTATTCTTGTAGACATTTTTGGTCGCATCATTTTCATCGTAACGCGTCTTTTCAGGATCCTTGAAGCTTGTATAGCTATTGAGGTAAATTCCCTGACCAGATTGAAGGACAAAATCATCCTTCATTTCCATCCGCCAGCCCACAACGGTTCCATACTTGGTCAAATCAATTAGACCGTTTCCATCTTTATCTGCTTCTGACTGGATTTCTTTGGTGCTACCATCTTCCATGGTCAAGATAATTCGTTTGACAATGGTATGGATTTGCTTCCCAATCCCATAGTTTCCTTCCATCAGGCGACTATAACCGATCTTGGTAAACTTCAAGCGAGGGTCCACAGTCTCATCATAAAAGACGAAATTCTTCTGCGGTGAAGGGGTATTGTTGGCAAATTTTAAGAGCCATTTATAATTAGCAGCCTTGTATTCTGTTGAGTCATAAACATCCCCATCCGCCTGTTTAGCAAAGCTTCCAGCCCCTTCAAGGTCACGTGAAGTCAAACGGAAAATAAGAGAATCTTCCGCAGTAATATCTGGTTCTCCCTCTCCACGGTTGGCAGGAATTCCTACGATGCTACCAGTATTGGTCAAATCCTTACTAAGAACGTCCTTGAGGGTTTGGTCTTTTTCTAAGACCAAATCAGGGAATTTCAAGTAGAGGTAACTTGTATCCTTGATTTTGGTCATAAATTCTTGGTGATAAGCTGCTGGATTGTCGTTTGCATCCGCCTTGAAAGTCTTCGTAACTGTACCATCTCCATTGTCTACCCAGCCTTCAGACTTGGCTGTATCGAGAACAGCTGTGCGAGTCTTCCCACTCTTATCTGTATAGGTTGGTAACTTATCAGTGATCGTTGCTGATTCTAACTGACGGTATTGACCACCGTATTGACCACGCATTCCGTCCAATTGGAAGGCAAATGGGACAGAAGTTGGTGTTTCAATATAGTTCTTTCCATCCGCACCTTTGACAATACCTGGCATTGCTTCCGCATAGTCCTTAGACATGGCTTCGTTCAAGTTTTGGTTGATGTACTTGGTGAAACGATAATCGTTGTACTTAGGCTTCCAAATGATATCATTGAGCGCTGTTTCTTGCCCATTGATGTTCAAAGTTCCTGTGATATCTAGCGAGTAATTCGTCGGTGGATACCCGATTGTAAACTTCCCGATAAAAGGCAAGGTCAACACTTCTGATTTTTGGTAATTGCTAAAGTGAAGGGTGACTTGATAATCATCACCAACCTTTGTTACCGTTGGTTTATCATGCTCTGAGGCACTATTAAAGTCTGGAATGCTGACTTCTCTGAGGTACTTGCCTGGTACTTTCAAAGTAATCGCGACATCGTTAATGTCGGTTGTCAAATTTTTAGGGGTAATCTGGATATAGCCAGACATGGTATCCCCTGTAAAATAGGACATGCCACCTGGATGGTCTTGTTTGTCCCCATACAAGAGGGTAACATCCAAGGCCCCGTTATCTCCAACTGCTAGCTGGTTGGCATAGGCAGTTACAGCCCCTTGACCAATCTGGCCTAGCATCATGAGAATCGTTAAAATGACAAAACCTTTGTTCAAAAAGTTTTTCCATAATAAACTAAGCTTTTTCATGTTTTATCTCCTTACTTTTCTTAGCCTTCCAAAAAGGCCCTCCCTTTAATTTTATCAATTATTTTTTAGAATATCTATTGCTTTTCAAATTAAATAATAAATATTTAATAATATAGACATTGTTTGCACTAATGTCTATATTATAAGTCACTATCTGGTAATGATTTCCCCGTCCTTCAATCCAAGGGCAATCAAATAAAACATATATAAATAAGGTGGAACAGGCCTAACAATCCTTATCCCCCTTAATTTGTCCATACAAAAAAACCTCAAACACAACTGTTTGAGGTTTGTACACCCTACTATTGGTTGGTTATTTCATCTAACTCTTCACCATTTGAAGGAATCTTTTGTTTTTCCCTTCTATCTCGTACCCACAGCATGGCTAGTCCAAAGAGGTGACTACCAAACAAGGCAGTCACAAAAATCAGCTTGCCCCTATCTGGATAAGTAAGGGGGAGGCTGCTAAAGCCATAGCGAGCCCACTCGATAAAGATCGGATGCGAAAAGTAAAGGGCCATACTCATCTGTTTTAAATACTGTAGATCATAGGTTTTTAGAAAAGACGATCGCAGGCAAGCATTGACAAAATAAACGGTCACAAAGGGAAGAAGAAAGAAAAAGTTCTTATCGATTCCTTCATTTTGAAAAATGATCATACCTTCTAAACAGAAGAGTCCAAAGGCAAGAGCTACTTTTTGCCAACGGTGAATGCTAAAAACTTGTGCATGAAAATGGTCATACAGATAATAACCCATATAGATAAAAATGGGCGTGTAAAAGAGACCATTTCGCGCTGTAAAAAATAAATTGCTGTAGAGCTGGTAACCCTTAAGAAGACTTGTGGTGTCCAGATAAGCCGAATAGGTCTCGATCAAGCCCCAGCAGTAAAGAAGAAAAGTGATCACCCCCGTCCAAACCATACCTAGGCGTTTGACCAATTGATTGACCAAAAACAAGCCCAGTAAAAAAGCAGGAATATACCAGAGTTGGTAGCACATTCCCAAGTAGACCAGAGCAATCAAGATTCCTGCTGGAAAGAGATAAACAGGAAGATGGAGACTAGAGAAAAAGAGCCAGGCATAAGGGAGGTAAACGAAACTCCAAAACAAATAGGTTTTTACGATTTTGACCAGATAGGCCTTCATTTTCTGAGAATTCCCTAGGGATTGTTTGAGGAAAAAGCTGGCACAGACGATAAAAAATGGAACCGCTAGCCGGCCGAGCATACTCTTGAGACCAAAATGCAGTGGCTCATAGGAGGTCAAGCGACCACTATGCACCAAAATCACTGCAATCGCAAAGAGGTATTGAAAAAAGCTGATACTAGAGGTGTTATAGAGGGGATTCTTTTGCATGGTCCTACTCCTTGCCCAAAGCAGTTTCTATGGTTATTTTAGCATGAAAGGGAAGGCCAAGCAAGGAATCTTGCATCCTTATCTACCTTTTTTCCTCTATTTTTGATATACTCAAAGCATGCATAAACAAACGATTATTGATTTTAAAGAGCTTGGTTTGCGCTACCTTTTCACCAAGTCCATAAAGGAATTAAAAACTAGAAACCTCGACCAGGTAGAGGATCTTCTTAGAGAAGTCGAAGCCTACCAGGAGCAAGGCTTTTATGCGGTTGGCTATGTCAGCTATGAGGCTGCTCCTGCTTTTGAGAAGAAGTTTGCTGTCCATCCAGCACCTCTTATGGGAGAGTATCTCCTCTATTTTACTATCCACGAGGAGGTCGAAACCCTTCCTTTCCCAGAGCACTATGAAGCTGTGGATCTTCCAGCCAATTGGAAGGAAGAGGTAGAGGCACCTGCTTATCAAGAAGCCATCGAGACCATCCATCACCATATCCGCCAGGGAGATACCTACCAGGTCAACTACACTGTCCAGCTTTCTCAAGAGCTAAAAGCAGATCCTTTGGCTATATACAATCGCTTGGTGGTAGAGCAGAAAGCCCATTACAATGCCTTCATCCAGCACGATGATGTCTCCATCCTCTCCATCAGTCCTGAGCTCTTTTTTGAGCAAGACGACCGGCTACTGACCACGCGCCCCATGAAAGGAACGACGCACCGTGGTCTCACCAACCAAGAGGATCTTCAAGAGGCTGCTTGGCTAGAAGCCGACCCGAAAAATCGAGCAGAAAACATGATGATCGTCGACCTCCTCCGCAATGACATGAACCGGATTTCGGAGATTGGAAGTGAGCAGGTGACCCATCTCTGCCAAGTCGAGCAATACTCCACTGTTTGGCAGATGACCTCGACCATTGAAAGTCGCTTACGAGCTGAAATCGACCTGATCCAAACCTTCCGAGCTCTCTTTCCTTGTGGCTCGATTACAGGAGCACCGAAGATCTCCACTATGGAAATCATCCAAAAGACGGAGAAGTCTCCTCGAGGTGTCTACTGTGGAACGATCGGCATCCTTCTTCCAAAAGGGAAACGGATTTTTAATGTAGCCATCCGGACCCTTCAAATGCAGGGGGATCAAGCCATCTATGGCGTGGGAGGAGGCATCACTTGGGACAGTAAATGGGAAGGTGAATACCAGGAAACCAAGCAAAAATCGGCGGTTCTTTACCGGCAAGAGCCTCGATTTGAGCTTTTGACGACTGGCCGCATCCACCAAGGAGAGTTGACTTTCCTGGAGCAACACCTAACCCGTTTGAGAGAGGCTAGTCGCTACTTTGCCTATCCTTTTGACGAACCAAAACTCCTGAACGACCTTCAAGAAGAGCTCGCTCATGTAGATCCTAGCCTTGACTACCGTTGTCGCATTGCCTTGCAAAAAAACGGTGCCTTCCACCTAGTGATCACGGAGCTGACAGACTTGCCAGCTAGCTATCTACAGGCCCAACTGACAGAGCAGAAGCTTGATTTAGCGACGCCATTTACTTATTTCAAAACGAGTCAGAGAGACCATCTCAACCAGTCAGATCACGAGCAAATTTTCCATCTGCCAGACGGAACCTTGCTAGAGACGACGATTGGCAATCTGGTGCTGGAGATAGAGGGACAACTCTATACCCCACCAGCTCACCTCCCCTTACTCGATGGCATTTATCGGCGCCATCTTCTTGAGACCCAGCAGGTGGAAGAAAAACTCTTGACTCTGAACGATTTAACAGACGCTGATCGTATTTATGCCTGCAATGCTCTTCGTGGTCTCTACGAACTCGATTTTCAAAGAAAGGATTCCTGATGAAACTAATTTTTTTACATGGACTAGGACAAGATGTCCTCTCTTGGCAAGGAGTCCAATTTGCACTTTCACCCTTGCACTCCAAAACTTTTGATATTTTCTCCCATCCAAAAGAAAGCTATCAGGAAGTCAAAGAAAGGTTGATGGAGCGCCTCCAGCAAGAAAGCGAACCCTTTATTCTGGTAGGACTTTCACTAGGTGGCGTGCTCGCTCTGGATCTCTCCAGACAAGACTTCCCGCAACTCAAGGGCTTGGTCCTTGCGGGAACTCAATACAAACTCAACACCAATCCCCTCTATCGGCTCCAGATTCTCCTTTTTCGTCTGCTTCCCAAGCATGTCTTTGAAAAACAAGATGCCAATAAACAACAGATGCTTCAAATCTTGACCGAATTAAAAGGGCTCAATTTAACCGATACCGTTAAAGTTTGCCCTCTTCCTAGCTTGGTGATTTGTGGTAGCAAAGATTGGGCCAATCAATCTTCTTCTAAAAAATTGGCCAAGCTCCTGCCCAAAGGCCGCTATCAAGAAATCGCAGACGGAGGCCATCTACTCAATACCGAGAAACCCTATGAACTCGCGCAAGCCATCAAGGAGTTTGTCGCTGGGTTTTAAAATGAAGAGGCTAGCTTTAAAAACAGTTGCTCTTAATGTAGATAAAGTATATTTTCATGTTACATAACTTAAAAAATCAAAAAATTTAAAGAATTGTTTATTTTTTAAAGTTACTCATGAATACCTTGAGGCTTCCCGCCGTGAGAAAATAGCCTGAAACACAATTGTTTCAGGCACTCGGGAGTTTTGGAACCTTAGGTCCAAAACTAAGTCATGGAACTTCTTCGAAGTTCGCTGACGTCCGTACTCACCTAAG
>NZ_CAUFJQ010000069.1 GCF_959025735.1 uncultured Streptococcus sp. | reverse complement strand
AAACAGATTCTGGAAGGTCTTGAGGATTTTGGGTAATAAAGTAAATCCCTACACCTTTCGAACGAATTAGGCGTACCACTTGCTCAACCTTCTCAAGAAAGAGCTTGCTTGCATCCTTAAAGAGAAGATGCGCTTCATCAAAGAAGAAAACCAGTTTTGGCTTTTCTGGATCCCCAACCTCGGGAAGTGTTTCAAAGAGGCGAGACAACATCCAAATTAAAAAGGTTGAATACAATTTTGGTGAATGAAAGAGCTTTGTAGCCGAAAGAATATTAATATACCCACGCCCTGATGCATCGAGTTGCATAAAGTCATTTAAATCAAGTGCAGGCTCTCCGAAAAACTGATCCGCTCCTTCTTCTTCAAGAACCAAGAGGCTTCTTTGGATCGCACCTACAGATTGTTTGGTGATATTACCATATTGGGCAGAATAGTCTGAGCTGTGTTCATAGACTTCCTTTAAAAGGCTTTGCAGGTCCTTCAAATCAATCAAGGACCAATCTTTCTCTTGAGCCACTTTAAAGACAATTGCAAGAATTCCTGATTGGGTTTCATTCAAATCAAGTAGACGAGAAAGAAGCAATGACCCCATTCCTTCGACAGTCGCACGAACAGGATGACCAGCTTGGCCAAAGACATCCCACAATCGAACAGGGAAGGCTTGCGGCTCAAACGGATCTGTGAGACCAAGCAGTTTGTAGCGTTCTTCCAGTTTTGGAGTCCATTGCCCCGCTTTGGCTAAACCAGATAAATCTCCCTTGATATCAGCTAGAAAGACCGGAATGCCCTCTTTGCTTAATTTTTCTGTGAGGACCTTGAGGGTAACTGTTTTCCCTGTCCCTGTTGCTCCTGCAATCAAGCCATGACGATTCAACATCCGTAAATAGATAGGCGTCTCAACTGCTCCTTTGGTAATGGTAATACTAGTCATTTTATTTCTCCCTGAATGTTTCAGTTTTCATTTTAAGGTTTATCTTTCCTTGCCTAGGCCCTTCAAATCAGGCTTCAGACAAGTAAGACACACTCCTACTAGTGTATCATTTTCCTGACCAAACGCAAGAAATTATACTCCGATTTTCCAGATGCAAATAAAAAAATCTATAAGAGCCAATACTTGCTCTTATAGATTCCTTCATTTTATTATTTTGCTGCTGCAAACAATTCATTAACTTTATTCCAGTTGATCACTGAGAAGAAAGCTTTGATGTAGTCAGCACGTACGTTACGGTATTTCACGTAGTAGGCATGTTCCCAAACATCCAAACCAAGGATTGGTGTTTTACCTTCAGAGATTGGTGTATCTTGGTTTGCTGTTGAAGTCACTTCGAGTTTGCCTTCTTTGTTGACAACCAACCATGCCCAGCCAGAACCAAAACGTGTCGTTGCTGCTGCTGTGAAGGCTGCTTTGAAGTCTTCAAATGAACCAAATGTAGCATCAATCGCTGCAGCAAGTTCTGCTGAAGGAGCTGTTTGTTCTGGAGTCATCAATTCCCAGAAAAGAGCGTGGTTCAAATGACCACCACCATTGTTGATCACAGCTTGGCGAATATCAGCTGGAATGGATTCAACATCAGCTAACAAGCTTTCAAGGTCTTCTCCAATTTCAGGATGTTTTTCAAGAGCTGCATTCACATTGTTTACATATGTTTGATGGTGTTTATCATGGTGCAAATGCATGGTTTCTTCATCGATATAAGGTTCCAATGCATCATAAGCATATGGTAATTCTGGTAAAATGATAGCCATTTTATGGTCCTCTTTTCTTTATTACTGACTTGATGATAACGCAAACAGCTAAATTATTCAACTAATCTGCTTGCGATTTCATTCATCGTTATATGCTATTAGCTACTTTCAACAGGGCCAAATCAAATAAGTAGTCTTTTTCATATGTTCCACTTTTAATCGCATAATCCGTCTCGATGAAGGTCGTCATAGCCTGCTTCAAAAAAGACAGGGAAAGCCTGCGGCTATCCCGTAAGGCAAACTTCACCTGGTAAGGATTGACCTTGCGTCCTGACAACTCCGACAAGCTCGCTACAATTTGGCTTTCGGATTGGCCTTCTTCTGAGAAAATTTTAACTTGAGAAAACATTCGGAATTGCCCCAACAAAATAGCGATCAATTTTATTTCATCTTCTCCTTGTAAGCGAAGATCCTTAACCAAATTCCTAGCTTGATCGATTTGGCGTTTGAGAATCATCTGTGTCAGATCAAAAATATTATCTTGCAAGGACTTTGGAACAACCTCCTCGATATCTTGGAGGGTAATCTGACCATCTTCTTTATAAGCCCGCAATAGAGCGAGATTCTTCTGTAACTCTCCAAAATCATAGCCAGATTTTAAGAGTAGCTGGTCCAATGAATCACCTACAAAGTGTAAGCCTAATTCTTGGGCCTGACTAGAAAAATAACGCTTTAAATCTTGCTCTTTAGGTGTTGTTGCTTCAATGATCTGGGCATCCCGTTTTAGGAGTTTGACTAAGCGACGCTTACTATCTAATTTTCCTTCTGCAAATATCACCAAACGGGTCGATTCAGAAGGATTTTCCAGATAGTTTTCAAATTGCTTCAGATCTTCATCGGTTAAATTGCGTTTCTTGGCAGTGGTCAGATCCAATAAGTGATCCAAAATCACGATTTTTTCATCTGCAAAAAAGGGAAGACTGACCAAATCCAGTTCGACCTCAGCATAGGAGGCTTCCTTCATATCAAAATAAGAATAATTCAAATCTGAGGGATCATAGCCTATTTTTTTTAAAATGTCTTTTTTTAACCATTCAAATTGACCTACATCCTCACCCGTCAAGACAAGAATAGGAGGCAGAGTTTGAACCGTCAGATGTTTAGTGTCGGTAATTGCTTGCATGAAACTCTCTTATCTTTTATCAGTTTAGTGGATTTCGTGTTCAGCAGCCATCTTTTGTTCCAATGGTGGTTTTTCATCAGACAAATCAGGTGCTGCTACAAAATTTGGAATTTGCTCAAAGGAGTTGCCTCCAAAGCTCCCCCCTGTCGCTGTGACCTGTGGTTCAGAAGCCACTCCCATAGGAGTTTCTACTGGTTGTGGGAAGGTGTTTTTCCCTGGAAGCATCATGAGAATCAAGAGAGAAATAACTGTAATCCCCCAAAGAAATAGGAAAATATCTAGCCCCGTCAACAAATAGAGCAGAACCGGACCAAGATTCAAAAAGATCCAAGACCAATGGATTCCCGCATCCCGCAAGCGACGTACACAAATGGCTTGACTGGGTACTAAAATGAGGAAGTAAAAGAATGCTAAGAAAGCGAGCGCCCATAAACCTGTCTTAGAATGAACAGTTGAAAAATTGAGCGTTTCTTTAGCATTTTGATGGGATAAAGAGGTCACGATGTAAAAAACCCAAAGAGGCAAAGAAATCAGGGAATTCCAGAAAAAAGCTAGCCAAAAATGGGCCCGACTGGTCTTACTTGAAAAATCTGCATACTGTATCCAAAATTGCTTAAATGCGTTCATACAATTCTACCTTTACATTGATTTCACTTTCTATAATAGCAATTTTCAGCATAGAAAGCAAACCTCTCCTCGTCTCTAGCGGACCGTTTCTACCCTCCAATGGTCCCACCCAATCAAGCGAATTGCTCCCCTTTCATCGGTACGAAGATAAGAAATAGAGCGTTCCTCTAGACGATCGAGCAATTCTTTGTGAGGATGCTGGTAGCGATTTTTCTTTCCAACAGAGATCAAGGCCAACTGAGGATGTAACTGATCTAAAAACACATCACTAGAGGAACCTTTAGAACCGTGGTGGCCTACTTTCAAGACATCTACTTGTAATTGTGGATCGTTTTTCAATAGTTTTTTCTCTCCAGCTTCTTCCAAATCACCCGTGAACAAAAATCGTTTCTGATAGAACTGCCCATAGAGGACAATCGAATCATCATTTTTACCATCCCCCACTTCATCAGGGGATAAGACTTCCAGATGATGATCAAAAATAGGAAGTTGATCCCCTCTCTGGACTACTTTAATCGGACTATGAAGCTGTTTCAATTTCTCTCGAAATTGAGAATTAGTTAGACTACCTGGACTGACATACACTTTTTTAACTGGGATTTGTTTGGCAACCTCCACCATATCTCCCATATGGTCCTGGTCTGTATGAGTCAAGACTAAAGCATCGAGTTTTCCAACACCTCGACTCTTGAGATAGGGAATCAAGGTTTGATCCGCATTGGCAGATTGACTGCGCTCTTGCCACTTTTCTCCACTTTTAAAAGTGACGCGTCCTCCGACATCAATCAATATGGTTCTTCCTTTCCAATCGCGTAAAAAGATACTGTCTCCTTGACCGATATCCACCATGGTAATCTCATTTTCTAAAGGATGTTTGGTCCAACAAAAGATGAGTAGAATCATGCCTATTAACAGGAAACGACGTTTTTTTTGCTTTCGAAGATCATACAAGATCCCTAAAAGAAGGAAGAGAGCAATCAGAGCTGCTCCCGTCGGCTGACCAAATACCAAAGGTAGCGACGTGAGCTTTGAAATCCAACGAATACACTCCTCTATGAGAAGAAAGAAACTGTTAAAAATTGTAAGGGGCTTTAGAATCGATAAGATAAATAGCACCGTTAAACCTGGAAGAAGAACAAGGTCAAATAAGAAAGAAAAGAGGAAGGTTAAAGGGAGTGACCAGGGTTGAAAAACACTAAAGTAATAGGTCAAAAGGGGCAAAATCCCCAGGCTAATCCAGAAACTTTCCACTAGTAGCTTTTTAAGTCCGGAATAAGAACTGGTATCTACCAAGGTCAAAATAAAGGCATAGGCACAACTCAAGACCCCTCCAGCTGTCAGGAGAAACTTGGGCATGAGCAACATTAAGATCATCAAGGTCATCGCCATATTCTCCATCCCTCGGACCCCCTTTTGAGAGAGGATCTTCTGCAAGAGGCTACGAACCACTGAAACAGAAAAACCTGTCAAGCCAGCATAGACCAAAGAAATTGGAACCATCCAGATATCGACTGTCTCTTGCAAGATTCCTAGACGTAAGAGAGCTTTTCGGATCCCATTGATGAAAAAGCCGACCTGCATCCCAGATAAGGCGAATAAATGGATGATTCCTAAACTCGTGTAAAGCTGGTCCATCTCTTCAAAATCCGTATCTAAATAGCCAAAAAGAAGGCCGGTCATATACTGGTTCATCGGCTGCGGAAAGTGCTCCTTGCTCCAAACAATAGCTTGGCGCCTCCATTGAGATAGCCAGTCAAAAACATTCCAAGTTTGGATGGGAAGCGCGGATTGGATCGCCTCAATTTTTATTTGATAGTGAATCCCCTGTGTTTGCAAATAAGACCGGTAGTCAAATCCTCTAAAATTTCGCTGCCCTTCTGGCTCTTCTATATCACCTTTATACGTCAACTCCAACAAATGAGTTTGACTTTGCCACTGTTGTTTTTCTTTTTCTGATTTTAAAGTATAAAAGACTTGGTAGGTCCTACCCTGATTTTTAGCACGAAAAGACAGGGCGTCCCCATTGATCTTGATGCTATCTGGAATCAGGCGTAAGTGGGGTGGCAGCTGACTTTCTGCTTGTACTGGATGATCCTGTAGTCGCTGAAAGACAAAGAAGGCCGCAAAACAAAGGGTTGCTAAAGCAAGCCCTAGCAAACTTGAGCGCTCCCCTTTATAGTGATGAACCGCTAAAACTCCCACTACTACTAGACCGCTGATCGAAAGCCAAGATGGTTGATAGATACTAAAATACAGCCATAGGAGCACAAAGGCGAGATGGACAAGCGAAAAAGGGAGGTCTTTAATCCACCGTGAAAGCATCTCTTAGTTTCTCCAGTGTTTTCTCTCCGATTCCTGAAACATTCTTCAGATCATCCACTGATCGAAAAGGACCATTTGCCTCGCGATAGGCGATAATGTCCTGGGCACGTTTCTGTCCAATGCCTGATACTGTCTGGAGCTCTGATTCGGTCGCTCGATTTAAATGGACCTTGCCTGTTTTTTCTGCTGGTGCTGACGAAGTTGCAGGACTTTCTGAACTCCCAAGTGCTGGAACATCCTCCCCTTCTTTAGCAACATAGATCACTGCTTCATCGGTGAGTTTTTGCGCCAAGTTGACCGATTGGCTATTGGCATCTGCTGTCATCCCGCCTGCCTTATAAATGGCATCGTGGACTCTGCTATTGGAGCGCAACTCATAGACCCCTGGTTGTTTGACGGCTCCTTTGACATCGACCGTAATGATCTCGGGTGCATCAGACACTGAAGTAACCGTCTTTTCTTCTTTGGAACTAGCGGTCTGCACCTTTTCTTTGCTCGAAGTTGAACTAGAAGACTGATAAAGATCCGGTATGGTGGATGCACTTGACTGAGGTCGATGAAAAAGAAAATACCCTCCAAGTAAGAGTCCAATAGCAGTAAGAGCTAAAAAGAGCTTATATTCTTTGATTTTTTCGATGATATCCTCCATAAGAAACCTCCTCTCACTTTTATTATTCGTAAAAATAAAAAAAAACTGAGAGAAACTCTCAGTTTTTTTACTTGTTTTTCCGATGTTTGTCCGGATCCCATACAAAGCTGGCCAGGTAACTAAAGAGCAAGGTCAAGATGCCCACGACTAAGACAAGGGGAAGCAAAAGAATTTTTAACAAACGAATCAAGATAAACGGTTTTGTTGGGGTGTTGATCGCTTGTGCTTCCGCATCCAAGCGATCAAACTCCTCTTGGATACGGCGGGCAACTTCTGCCACTCCTTCGTCATTCATCTTTTTAATATCCGAAATATCAATTGGATGTCCAAAGTTCATATCAATGCGTTCACCCGTTGCCAACCCTTTCAAGTCTCTTGGACCAGTATATGTCACTGGCATGATACGAACCTTCGCCATTTTGGCAATGATGGCAACACCGCCTTTGACATCTTGAGAATGACGGCTTCCACTTGGAAACATAATCAAAGAACGGTTGCTCTTTTTCAGCATATTGACAGGATACTTAATGGCTTCTGCTCCCGGATTTTCACGGTCGATCGGAAAAGCCCCACACATACGAATCCACCAGCCAAAAATACGATTGGTGAAGAGTTCTTTTTTCGCCATAAAGATAAACTGCTTTGGCTTGGTCGCAAAGGCCATATAGACTGGATCCCACCAGGTCCGGTGAGGCGATACCAATATGTAGTTCTCTTCCCGATCTGGAATATTGTCCTTATGATGGTAATGGGCATTCCCATTTAAAACCCAAAGAATAAAGGCAACAAGGCCTCGTAAGTAGGTGTAAAACATAGTTGTTCCTCAAATCCATTTCATTCGTCTCTCAACATGATAGTTAATCATATTGAACCTTCTTTCTCATTATACCGTATCCTGATTTTGACCGCAAACTTTTTTTAGATAAAAAATGTCTCAGCGGACCGATTCTAGATAGTCTTTTTCGCAAAAAAATGATATCATATTGTCTATGGAAACGAATGAATTAAAGGGGTTATCCCTCAGTGAAGTTCGCAAGAAAATGGATCGCGGACAAACCAATGATTTTACAACGAATACCAGTACCAGCACCTGGCAAATCATCAAGCGCAACGTCTTCACCTTGTTTAATACCTTAAACTTTGTGATTGCTGTGGCCTTGGCTGCTGTACAGGCCTGGAGCAATATGATCTTTTTCGCAGTCATTTGCTTCAATGCCATTACAGGGATCATGACCGAGATGCGCGCCAAGCGGATGATTGATAAGCTCAACCTCATGAGTCGTGAGCTAGTGACTGTCATTCGTGACGGGGAAAAAGATGCGATTCCACCAGAAAAGCTTGTTCTAGGTGATTTAATGCTCTTGTCTTCGGGTGAGCAGATCCCTAGTGATGCCGAAGTCATGTCTGGTATCGCTGAAGCCAATGAGGCTATGCTAACTGGTGAGAGTGATCTGGTCTTAAAAGAAGTTGGTGATGAACTGCTTTCTGGTAGTTATATTGCCAGTGGTCAAGTCTATGCCCGTGTCAAGCGAGTTGGAGCAAACAACTATGCCAACAAACTGATGATGGAAGCCAAAACCTTGAAGCCTATCAATTCGCGTATTCTTTATAACTTAGCGAAAATTTCTAGCTTCACTGGTAAAATTATCATCCCATTTGGCCTTGCCCTCTTCTTTGAAGCACTGTTGATCAAGATGCTGCCAATCAAAGATTCTGTCGTGAATTCTTCAACAGCTCTCTTGGGAATGTTGCCAAAGGGAATCGCTTTACTGACAGTTACGTCTCTTTTGACAGCGGTTATTAAGCTCGGTATGCGCAAGGTTCTTGTCCAAGAAATGTACTCAGTAGAAACCCTGGCTCGTGTGGATACCTTGTGTCTAGATAAGACCGGTACCATCACCCAAGGGAAGATGACAGTCGAAGCTCTCCATAGCTTGTCTGATCATTTTTCTGAGGAAACCATCAAAGTTATCCTTTCAGCTTACATGCAATATAGCGAGGACACCAATCCTACTGCTCAAGCTATTCGCAAAGCTTATGGGGAGTTGGAGCATGCTTATACTGCGGAAAACATTATTCCTTTCTCAAGTGATCGGAAATGGGGAGCCATGCACCTATCCAACCTTGGAACCGTCTTTCTCGGTGCTCCTGAAATGCTCCTTAAAGAAAATCCAGCTGCTGTCGTTGAAGCACAAGCTCGTGGATCGCGCGTGCTCGTCTTGGCTCACAGTTCAGAACTGATCAGCATGCAGGAATTGAAACTGCCTGAAAATCTTGAAGGGATTGCAGTTATTGAGATTACAGACCCCATTCGTGAAGGGGCTTCAGATACTCTTGAGTATTTGCGCTCTCAAGGAGTGGATCTCAAAATCATCTCTGGTGACAACCCTGTGACGGTCTCTTATATCGCTCAACAAGCTGGCTTCAAAAATTATGAGAACTACATCGATTGTTCAAAAATTTCTGATGATCAATTAGTGGATCAAGCAGAAGAAACAGCTATCTTTGGACGCGTGTCTCCTCACCAGAAAAAACTGCTTATCCAAACCTTGAAAGCAGCTGGTCGGACGACTGCTATGACAGGAGATGGGGTCAATGATATCCTTGCTCTTCGCGAAGCAGACTGCTCCATCGTGATGGCTGAGGGAGATCCAGCAACCCGTCAGATTGCCAATATTGTTCTTTTGAACTCTGACTTTAATGACGTTCCAGAAATTCTTTTTGAAGGCCGTCGTGTGGTGAATAACATTGGACGAATCGCTCCAATCTTCTTTATCAAAACGATCTATTCCTTCCTATTGGCTATCATTTGTATTGCCAGTGCTCTCTTCTTTAACGTCAACTATTTGCTGATTTTTCCTTTCATTCCTATTCAAATCACCCTGATCGACCAATTCGTCGAAGGATTCCCACCATTTGTGTTGACCTTTGAACGCAATATCAAACCGGTTGAAAAACACTTCTTGAGACGTTCCCTTCTGTTAGCCTTACCAAGCGCCTTGATGGTCGTCTTTAGTGTCTTGTTTATTCGCCTTTGGGGAGCAAGCCATGGTTGGTCTGCAGCCGATATGTCTACTGTATCCTACTACTTACTTGGCTCCATCGGTTTCCTATCCGTTATCCGTGCTTGCCTGCCACTAAATATCTGGCGGGCCCTCCTCATCGTCTTCTCTGTAGTAGGATTCTACGCATCTGCGGTCGTGCTAAAAAACTTGATCGAGATTTCCCTCCTTACAACCACTACTTTCCCAGTTTATCTGGCATTGATGGCTATCTTTACAGGAGTCTTTATCCTCACTACGATTCTCCAAAAATATGAATTTGATTAAAAAA
>NZ_CAUFJQ010000068.1 GCF_959025735.1 uncultured Streptococcus sp. | reverse complement strand
AACGTTTGAAGTCTTCTGCTTCCACATCAGGCCAGCCCATAGTTGAGAATGGCCAAAGGGCAGAACTGAACCAAGTGTCCAAGACGTCTTCATCCTGTTTCCATCCGTCGCCTTCTGGAGCTTCTTCGCCGACGTACATTTCACCCTCAGTATTGTACCAGGCAGGGATTTGGTGACCCCACCAGAGCTGACGAGAGATGACCCAGTCATGGACATTTTCCATCCATTGAAGGAAGGTGTCGTTGAAACGAGGTGGGTAGAATTCTACCTTATCGTCTGTGTCTTGGTTAGCAATCGCATTTTTCGCCAATTGATCCATCTTGACGAACCATTGCGTAGACAAGCGTGGCTCAACCATAACCCCTGTACGCTCTGAGTGACCAACTGAGTGGGTCATCTTCTCAATCTTAACAAGGGCACCAATTTCTTCTAACTTCTTGATAACAGCCTTACGAGCTTCAAAGCGGTCCATACCGTTGAATTCACCAGCCAATTCATTCATGGTACCATCATCATTCATGACGTTGACTTGTGGCAAGTTATGACGTTGACCAACCAAGAAGTCGTTAGGGTCATGGGCAGGTGTGATTTTAACCACACCAGTACCAAACTCAGGGTCTGCGTGTTCGTCCCCAACGATTGGGATTGGCTTGTTCAAGATTGGCAAGATAACATTTTTACCAATCAAGTCTTTATAACGGTCATCATTTGGGTTAACCGCTACGGCAGTATCCCCAAACATGGTTTCAGGACGTGTTGTTGCCACTTCAAGGGCACGTGAACCATCTTCCAACATGTAGTTCATGTGGTAGAAGGCACCTTCCACATCCTTGTGAATAACCTCGATATCAGAGAGGGCTGTACGGGCTTTGGGATCCCAGTTGATGATGAATTCACCACGGTAAATCCAACCTTTTTTGTAAAGCTCTACAAAGACCTTGCGAACGGCTTTTGACAAACCTTCGTCAAGGGTGAAACGCTCACGAGAGTAGTCTACAGAGAGTCCCATCTTACCCCATTGTTGCTTGATAGTTGAGGCATACTCGTCTTTCCATTCCCAAACTTTATCAAGGAATTTTTCACGACCCAGGTCATAACGAGAGATGCCATCTTCAGCCAAACGCGCCTCTACTTTAGCTTGAGTCGCAATCCCTGCGTGGTCCATACCAGGAAGCCAAAGCGTATCAAAACCTTGCATACGTTTTTGACGGATGATAATATCTTGCAAAGTAGTATCCCAAGCGTGACCAAGGTGAAGTTTACCAGTTACGTTTGGTGGTGGAATAACGATTGAATAAGGCTTAGCCTTTTTATCGCCAGAAGGCTTGAAAACATCTTCGTCAAGCCATTTTTGGTAACGACCAGCCTCAACCTCAGCTGGATTGTATTTAGGTGAAAGTTCTTTAGACATGTGTGTTCTCCTTTATTTTAACAATATTTTTTATATATTCTTCATTATTTTTTTTAGCTTTTTTTATATGATTTTTTACTAATAAAAACATAGGTACTAATAGTAGAATAAACAAGCGATTCATTAAGTATTTGGCTGTTATTGGAAAGAAAGTTTCTATGTTAATAAATTGTTGACTAAAAATAAAAAAATGCAAAATAAACCATATGAGAGGGAAGTAAATTGCTACATATAAAAGTATGTTATTTTTTTTGTTTTTAAAGCTCTTGTTTTTAATTAGTATTTCTACATATTCTTGTTGTTTGATAATTAGATAAATAATTGCAGGGAATATAACTAGTACTAATAATATTCTTAATACATCGCGTAATTGAATACAATCTTTAGGGATTGGATAATTGTCTAAAGATAGAGTTAGAAAACTATATATAGTAAACAGTAATAAAAAAAATCTAAATAATTTAATAATTAAGGTTTGATAGTCAAAAATAACTTCATTTTTACTTCTTTCCCAATCATATTTTAAAAGCAGTTCTAAGTATTTCGCTAATATTATTACATTTTTACTTGAATAATCAAAATTATCAAGTAATTTCCAAATATGGCCATCATTCATATAAAATTCATAATTATTTTCTTCAATATTTCTACCATATGGATTTAACTGTGTTTTGAGTCTGTTTATTGCAGAGTTTCTGTTGTTTCCACTCAATAAATCAACTATAATTGACTTGATTTCTCTTCTCCACTCTGATCGTTCTTTTGTTACAAAATCTAATTTGTTCTTTTTACTATTATTTATAAATACTAAAAATGCACTTAAAACAGCTCCTATTCCTGCTCCACTAAGTAGCGTGATAATCTGACCTACTTCCATTTGCCAACACCTCTTCTTTTAAGTAATAATATATCCCAACTATTCGAAATTATCGAACAGTTCAACTAACAGTTATTACCGTCCTCCCACTCACTCTTCAGCAAGCCGTATCTCAAATCATCACAGCGATTGCCTTGGGCATCTTTACGGTCTCTTATGCGTGCTTCAAGGGTAAAACCAAGCTTCTCAGCAACTCGTTGACTTTGGACATTGTAGCTAAAGCAAGACAATTCTACCTTATGAAGCCCTAGTTCTTTAAAAGCCAGGTCAATCAAGGTACGCGCTGCTTCGGGTACATAACCCCGGCCCCAATAGTCTGGGTGCAAGGTATAGCCAATCTCCAAAACATCGTCTTCGTGGCGATGGTTGAAGTCAACAGAGCCAACGATTTTATCGGTTCCTTTGACCACAATGCCGTAACCAGCTGGAAGATTTTCTTTTTGATTGCGCTTGGGAAGAATGTGCTCCAGGTAATAAATCTCGTCTTCCAAGGTCTTGACGGGTGGAAAGCCTGCTGGGTAAGAGACTTCTGGAAGACTGGCGTAGGCATGGATATCCTCAGCATCCGCCACGGTACGGACTCGTAAGACTAGACGCTCGGTTTCGATTCGTTCTGGCAGTTCAGCTCTTGTCATTCTTCTTCCTCGCTTTCTTGATAAAGCTCCCCATGGGATCAACTCGGTCATCTAGATAACGGTAAACGCGCTGATGGCTGTCCCCCATAAAGTAAGTCGGCGCAAAGCGGTCATTTTTAAAATGTCCCTTGTCATCTAAGAGCTCTGTATCAGCCAGTCGCTCAAGAATCTTAGCAAAGATATGGCAGATGCCATCTTCCTCGATAATCCGATCTACCTGGCAATCCAATACGACTGGACAGGTCTTCAAAATCGGAGCCTGAGTCCGTTCAGAAATCTCATAGTCTAGCCCCAGGTGTTTCAATTTCTCCCGATGGCTGATAAAGCCAGCCTGCTCCATCTGGAGCATGAGATTTTCGTCAGGGATGTTAACAGTGAACTGTTGATAATGCTTAATCTGGTCAGCCGCATTTTCCTCACTACCAACCCCGATGACGAGCCAATCGCCCAAGCTATAAGAGGAACTGCAGGTCGTGATATTATGGCCAAAGTTCTGGTCCTGGTACCCCAAGATGAAAATCGGAAAGCCATAGTAGAGTTTGCTAGTATTAAAAGATTGTTTCATGACAAGCTCCTTCAGCTAGGGTTGCAAAAGAAAAATCGCCCCTGTCATCAATCTGACAGGGACGAATGTGTTGATCCGCGGTACCACCCAAGTTCGGGCAAAGCCCGCATCTTTAATCTTCTTGTTTCACTTTTATGACGTCGTTAGCTCGTCTTGGCGTACTTCAGTACAGCCTGCAACTCGCCGCCTAGTCCTAAAAGGAAACAAAAAGATTTATATTTCATTTTTTAATTTCATCCATTAGCAACCAGTTTTGACACATTTGTGGACTTCTCAGCACCGCCACTTTCTGTAAAATGTGGGATTCAAAACACCTCTAATAGGTTCATTTTAGCAAGTTTTCCTGGAAATAGCAAGAAATCACAAAAACGATTATTTAAATTTAACGCCTAGTTCTTTCAATTTCTTGATTGTAGCTGGGCCGATTCCTTTAAGGGCCAACAACTCTTTTTCTGTCCAGTTTGCGAAGTCCGCAACAGAGCGAATACCTTCATCATAGAATGTTTGCGCACGATCAAGTGCTACACCTTCCAAACTTGCAGCAAATTCTTCCACTGAAGAAGCCGCTTGTTTCACTTCTTTCGCAACTGCTTTTGTAGCTTTCTCAACTTTTTTAGGTGCTTCTTTAACAGCTGCAGTTACAGTTGCGACAGCTTTTTTCAAAAGATGTCTATTTTGATGTTTGTATTGTTTCGCACGGTTTACGTTCTTCTTTGCCATTTTTCCTCCTAAATTCAGTGATCAATTCCTAAGGCAACAAGGTTTCATCACCATAATTCCATTCAATAATCCGTTGATGTCATTTCAACTTTTTTATTGTATCACAATCCCTTAAAAAATCAAGTCATTGCTCAATTTTCAGGTAAATCTAGCCAGTAAAACGCCTTCAATAAGGCCATTTTAATATTTTCTTTCACCAAAGAGGCCATCTGGTAAATCATGAAATCCTTTTCCAGCATGGAAATTTTCAAACTTCCCTTGCAAGAACTGATAAGCATCCAAACGGCTTTCATAGCGAATCATGGCAATTTTAGCTCGTTCGTCCTGGTCTTCATCAAAAACCTTCTTACTCTCTTCGAGAGCCATTTCATTGATCATGACTTGAGTCTTGATCCACTCCTCAAACTCCTTCATAAACTCTATTTCGTAACTCATCTTTACTCCATTCCTCTATAAAAATCCGTATCGATCTCTCGATAAGGTTGAATGTCCTGAACATATTCCAAGACACCTTGAAACTCTCCAGCTTCATCACGCACTGCTGCATAGGTGACATGGACAAATTTCCCACGCGATTCTGATTTGAACCACATTTCATACTTGTCTTTTTTCCCTTCACGAAGCCCCTGCATGATGGCTTTGACCTTCTCCAAATATTTCGGTGGGTGACACAGCTCAACATTGCGTCCTACCTGCGAAGGCGTCCTCTTAAAAATCATTTCCTCAAAAGGCGCAGCATCATTGTAATATTGGAAAATATCATCCTTATTGACAAAGGTGATCTCCATTGGTAACTGGTTCAAGATTAAATTCGCTTGCTCCACAGAGAGAAAGCCATGGCCAAAAGCTTGTGGTTGCTTGCGATCGAAGCTCTCTTCTTTTTTCTTAGGCGTGAAGGTAATGGTCAATTGCCCCTCAGGAGTTTCAATGACCTGACGGTGCTCATCTCCTTTTGAAGAAGGAAGTGGTTCAGTTGAACCTTCTGACTCTTTCGACGCTTCCTCCTTAAAGTCCACACGTTTCGGCACCCATTTCTCACTTGGGAGAATAATGGCATAACCATAAGCATCACTTTCTTCTGCAATGGAGAGCCAGTCATCCTGGGTAAAGGACTCCAGCAAAATCATCAAGAGGATCGACTCCTCCTTGAAGATCATGCCCTCAAACTCTTGTGCAAAGGCTTCAAAGAGCTCCTTGACTTCAGAAATACTAGATTCCGGTAATTTCTTGGCCGCATCCAAAGCTTTCGCAAAGAGTTCTCGAATCTGGTCATCTACTCCCCACATCACTTTTGGTGGGGAATCATGCCCATATTTTTCCATAATCGGAAACATCAACTCTTCCTTGCGACGGTAATGCCGGTCAAATTGACCCACCAAGCCCAGCTGACGTAACAAGCCCTTATGAATCTCCTGAATCATCTCAGGATCCTCAGTCGTCTCATAATTGTCTAGCAAGCGACGGACCCGCATCATAGCGGCTCGAAGGGCTAAGTTCTCCTGTTTAAAGATCTGAACTGGGTGACCTGGATGGTCTGTATCTGCCACTTCGACCCCTTGAACAGCATTCTTAAAGAGATTGGCATGGACATCACAAAGCTCCATAACATCTTCAAAAGTCACACCTGCATCTGAATTCATCAGTTCATGCTCCATAAGAGAGATCTCAATCGCAGAAACCCCTGCAAAGGTCGCATCAAAGCGCTCCTGAACCGACTCAGGAGAAGCTCCATGATGAAGCTCTAATAAGATATCTCTTAAGACGTGAATTCGTTCATCACTCATTAGTCTAGCCCCACTACTTCATAGCCATTAGCCTCTAGTGTTCGCACAATCTTCTCCATAGGAGTACCTTCTAATTTTGATCCTTGTTTCAAAGAAACCTTGCGCCCAACTGTATTGCGCATGATCGGATTGGCTAAGGGTTTAAAGCCCAACTCCACTAACAAATCCAATACTTCCGGATGTTGATCAATAACTTGAGCAACTGGAATCGATACATCAATAACATTGTCCATTTATTTATTTCCTCTACTCATTCCCTTTATTTTCTCTCTGACGAGCCCGTTCTTCTCCCCACCAAAGAGGCATCAGTTCACCTAAAGTAATGGTCTTGCGACTCTCATAATCCACCATAAATTCTAGATGACGATTCTCTGCATTTAGCTCAAGGAGAAATTCACGACAGGCTCCACAAGGCATCCCGGAGCCTTCTCCATAAGGAGGCTTGTCTCGAAAAGCAATAATGCGCTTGACCTTGGTCTGTCCTGTTTGTTGATACATGTTGAAGAGAGCTGCTCGTTCGGCACATAAATGAAAGACGCCACAGGTTCCTTCCATACAAAAGCCCGTAAAAATCTGACCATCTGCAGCCTCAACAGCAGCAACCACATGTCGAGCATAGACAAAATCTGAAACCTCGTGAGGCGCATAGAGAGCTTTCGCCTCAAGATAAAGTTTTTCCCAAATATCCATTCTTCTTTCACTTCTTCACTAATTTCACAACTGCTTCTGTCCGTGCAGTATGGGGGAACATGTCCACTGATTGAATGTATTCAACCTGATAAACCTTCGTCAAAGCCACTAGATCCCGTGCCAAAGTCGATACATTACAAGAGACATAGACCATCTTTTCAGGTGCATAGTGCAACAAGGTCTCGATTAATTTTGCCCCCAAGCCCGTACGAGGTGGATCTACGATCACAGCATTAGCCCGATAGCCTTCCTGGTACCAGCGAGGAATGATCTCTTCTGCTGTCCCAGCCTCATAGTGGGTATTCTCAAATCCCATCCGTTTAGCATTGTATTTGGCATCTTCAATCGCTTCAGGAATAATATCCATCCCCCGAACACTTTTCACTCTATTAGCAAAGGCAAACCCAATCGTTCCAACCCCACAGTAGGCATCAATAAGATGATCCTCTGGAGAAACATCTAGAGCCTTGACAGCCTCACTATACAATACTTCAGTTTGTTCCGGATTCAACTGGTAAAAAGCTCGAGGAGACAGGGAGAATTCATAATCCAAAACACCTTCCAAAATGGCCTCTTCTCCCCAAATAATCTGTGTTTGTTCGCCATAGATTTCACTGGAGCGAGACGTATTTTTATTAACAGCAACGGTGACAATCTCAGGGTGTTTCTTAACCAAGTCTTCCACTAAATCCTTTAAATTAATCTGCCGACTAGTGACCACAATGATCTGAACCTGACCAGACTTCCGAGCTCGTCTAACCATCATAGTTCTGACACCCAGTTCTTTACGCTCATCAGCAATCGGAATCTGGTAGTAAGTCAATAAATCCGCAAGATCATTGGCAATCGCTTGAATAACCGGATCTTGGACCAAACAATCTTTTAATTCTACCAAATAATGTGAATTTTGAGCATAGAGGCCCGCCTTGACTTGGCCCTTGAATTTCCTTGTTTGAAATTGCAATTTGGCCCGATAGTAAAGAGGCTCCTGCATTCCGATTGTCGGCCGAATAGCATACTGTTCAAAGCCTTCAGGCGAGAACTTTTTCAAGGCTTGTTGCAACAAATCTGTCTTAAACTCCAGCTGCTTGTCATACTTCAAATGCATGATTTGACAGCCCCCACAGGTCTCATAGATATCACACATGGGTGTCACCCGATACTTAGACGCCTTATTCACAGATAAGAGTTTGGCTTCCGCAAAATTTTTTTTGACACTTGTAATTTGGCAGAAGATATCTTCTCCCTTCAAGGCACCTGGCACAAAGACAAGTGTTTTTTTATAAAAGCCAATCCCTTCTCCGTTAATTCCCATTCGTTTAATTTTCAAAGGAATTTTTTGTTTTACTTTAACGTTCATATCCCTATCTTAACACATTTTTCGGTATAATAAAAACATGAAAATTACAAAACTAGAAAAGAAAAAAAGACTCTACCTCCTGGAATTAGACAATGATCAAAAACTTTATATTACAGAAGACACCATCGTCAAATATTTTCTTTCCAAAGATAAAGAAATCAGTGAAGAGGAACTAAAAGAAATCCAAGAGTTTGCTCAATACTCCTATGGTAAAAACCTGGCCCTTTACCATCTTTCTTTTAAAGCTCGAACAACAAAAGAGGTCCGAGACTACCTGACAAAATATGAGATTGATAATGGCATTATTGATAAAGTGGTCCAACAGCTAAAAGAAGACAAGTGGTTAGATGATCGTCAATATGCAAGAAACCTGATAGAGGCCAACCTTCTCAGTGGCGATAAGGGCCCTGCCTTATTACAACAAAAAATTCTACAAAAAGGGATACCAAAATCTATCCTACAAGAAATACTTGCAGACTATGATTTCTCAGAAGTGATCGACCGTACCGCAATAAAACTCGTAAAAAAATACCAAGGGAAATATCCGTTAAAAGCTATTGAAACTAAAATCATCCAAGGACTCATTTCAAAAGGCTTTACATACAACCAAGCGAAGATAGCATTCCAAAATCTCGAGCTCGAAACAGATGAAGAAACAACCAATGAGCTCATTCTAAAAGAGTTAGAAAAACAATACCGTAAATACAGTAAAAAATATGAAGGCTATGACCTCAAACAACGCTTGACTCAAGCACTGGCCAGAAAAGGCTACGACTATTCTGATATAAAATCAGCCATCAGAAACTTCTTAGATGAATAATTCTATCTGAAACAATCAATTTGGAAATATAATAGAAAAATAAGAAAAATTTTGAAAAAATATGATACAATATAGAGGATATACTTAGATTGTAGAAAGTTGGTAAGTTATGAAACTACCTAAAGAAGGCGACTTTATTACAATTCAAAGTTATAAACATGATGGCAGTTTACACCGAACATGGCGTGACACCATGGTATTAAAGATAACCGAAAATGCAATTATTGGAGTAAATGATCATACACTTGTGACTGAAAGTGATGGTAGACGTTGGATCACGCGTGAACCAGCGATCGTTTATTTCCATAAAAAATATTGGTTTAACATCATCGCCATGATCCGTGACAATGGTGTGTCTTACTACTGTAACCTAGCAAGTCCTTTTCACATTGACCAAGAAGCCTTAAAATATATCGACTATGATCTCGATGTCAAGGTCTTTACCAATGGTGAAAAAAAATTGTTAGATGTTGAAGAATACGAGCAGCATAAAGAAAAAATGCACTATTCAGATGACATCGACTTTATTTTAAAAGAAAATGTTAAGGTTCTAGTAGATTGGATAAACCAAAACAAAGGTCCTTTTTCTGAGGAATATATCAAAATTTGGTATAACCGTTATGTTGAACTGCGAAATAAATAAAGTTGGAAAGAGCGCAAGCTCTTTTTTCTTGTAAATTAATAAAAAAATAACTACAAAAAAAGTCTAATGACAACCATTAGACTTTTTCGATACACTATCGGGAAGACAGGATTCGAACCTGCGACACCTTGGTCCCAAACCAAGTACTCTACCAAGCTGAGCTACTTCCCGATCTAAAGCTACCGCTTTATGCACCCTAGAGGAGTCGAACCTCTAACCGCCTGATTCGTAGTCAGGTACTCTATCCAGTTGAGCTAAGGGTGCTCATTCCTATTCAATTATTACATAGCCTTGCGACCATGCACCCTAGAGGAGTCGAACCTCTAACCGCCTGATTCGTAGTCAGGTACTCTA
>NZ_CAUFJQ010000067.1 GCF_959025735.1 uncultured Streptococcus sp. | reverse complement strand
GAAGTTCGCTGACGTCCGTACTCACCTAAGGAAAGTTTTTAATATGACTTTGTCTACAATCTGAGGTTGGGGTTAAAATCTCCAACCTTTTTATTGTATGTTTTTTAGAAACGCATCCAGCTCTTTTTGATTCTTGAGAGAGACAAATTTGTCTGGATAGTTTTGGCCGATAGTCTGATAGCGTGTGACCTGTCTGGCTTGGCGACCGTCCCAAAGAATCCAACTGATGAATTCATAGTCAAAGCGTTCGGGGCAACCTGCCGCCATACTCTCACGGACGCGTCCTTTATAACGGCGGTATCGTTTCCAGGCTCTAAAGAGGCAGTTCCAACGAGAGAAGTTGAGAAAGATAATCTGGTCGGCTTGCTCCATTCTTTCCTCATAGCAGCACCAAGAGTAATTGCCATCAATGACCCAGTCTCTATGGTCAATAAGAAACTGTCTCATCTCTTTCTCCATCCAATTCCGGTCACTGTCTATCCAACCCGGTTTAAATTGAAGGGTGTCCATGTGGAGCTTGGGAATGGAGTAGTGGCGGGATAAGTTTTCAGCCAAGGTGGATTTACCTGAGCCAGAATAGCCGATAATAACGATTTTCATAAGCACCTCTCAAAAATTTAGGCACAAAAAAAGCTCCGGAGAGCTTGATTTTTATGCTGTTCTTGATTAACCAAGTTTCGCTGCAAGACGTGCTTTATCACGGCTAGCTTTGTTCTTGTGGATCAAACCTTTAGTTTCTGCTTTATCGATAGCTGAGCTAGCAGCGCGGTAAAGTTCTTCAGATGGGTTTGCTTCAAAAGCTTTGATTGCAGTACGCATAGCTGATTTTTGAGCTGAGTTTTTTTCGTTTTGTTTAACGTTCAATTCAGCGCGTTTGATAGCTGATTTAATGTTTGCCAAGTTATTCACCTCCATTGATAATCTAACTATCTCATTATATATGAAAAGTTATGATTTGACAAGCCTAAAATAGCTTTTCCTTAAAAAAGTACCGGTAAAAGGCCATTTTCTCTAGCGTTTGAGATAAATTTCGTCGATTTCATGGTTGGTTGCCTTATGGAGAATCAGATCAGCCCGGTTTCTGGTTGGTTGAATGTAATGTTGCAAATTGACTAAATTAATGGATTCCCAGACCTGATGGGCCATCTTTAAAACTTCCTCTAAGGGTTGTTCCGTAAATCGATAGTAGTAGTTCTTGGGATCATTCTGAGCTAACGCAAGGAGTTTTTGGAAGCGATCGATATACCAAGATTCGATATCATCGACTGCGGCATCCACATAGATTGAAAAATCAAAGAAATCAGTCATATAGAGACTGTCATTTTGCGGATTTTGAAAGACATTGATCCCTTCTACAATGACAAAATCAGCCGGTAAAATCATTTGCTTCTCATCTGGGACAATATCGTATATTTCGTGGGAATAGACAGGGATTTCAACACTCTTGTTGTTTTTTATTTGATTGAGAAAGTCAAGAAGCAATTCCATGTCATAGCTTTCCGGAAATCCTTTTCGATTGAGGAGCTCTTGTTCTTTTAAGACAGCATTTGGATAGAGAAAGCCATCTGTTGTCACCAATTCCACGGTAGAGCCTTCGAAGGTCCGCGAAAGCAGGATCTGTAGAAGACGGCTAGTGGTGGATTTCCCAACAGCAACACTCCCTGAAACCCCAATGATAAAGGGTTGGCGTTCACTGGTTTTTTGAAGAAAAATCCCTTTTGAGAAGGCTAAATCTTCTTTGGAACGCTTGTAGATTCCGATCAAGTTTGTCAAAGGCAGGTAGATGTCACGCACATCCTGAAGGTTGATGCGGTCGTTAAAACTTTTAATAGAATTTAGCTCTGTTTGAGAGAGAGGCGGGGTGGTTTTGCGATGCAAATTTTGCCAGGTTTCCCGATTGATTTTTTCAAAATGTAGAAATTCTTTGTCCATATGTCACTCCTATTTGTAGTCTTTAGTATACCAATTTTTAGAGGTCGTGTAAACGATTTAAAAAACGAATGAATTATGATAAAATAACCTTATGAGTAAAATGTATTTCGATATAAACCCAGATGCAGCCCATGATATTCATGATCTGGCTGTTGTTTTATTGGGACAAAAGATGAATTTCTATACAGATGCGGGCGTCTTTAGTAAAAAAATGATAGATTATGGAAGTCAGGTGCTCTTATCAACCCTGGATTTCCAAGGAGGGGAAAGCGTTCTTGATGTCGGTTGTGGCTATGGTCCAATTGGCCTCTCTCTAGCTAAAGCACAGGGAGTCGCCGTGACCATGGTGGATGTCAATGAGCGGGCGCTTGACTTGGCTAATAAAAATGCCAGCCGAAATGGCGTGGAAGCTCAGATCTTTTCTTCGGATGTCTATGATGCGGTTGAAGGGGTCTTTGACCATGTGATCAGCAATCCGCCGATCCGAGCCGGTAAGAAAGTGGTGCATCAGGTGATTACGGGTAGTTTTGATCATTTGAAGCCAGGTGGAGACTTGACCATTGTCATTCAGAAAAAGCAAGGTGCTCCAAGTGCTAAGGCCAAGATGGAAGAGACGTTTGGCAATTGTGAGATCGTAAAAAAAGACAAAGGCTATTATATTTTAAGAAGTGAGAAAGAATCATGAGAGCTGTAGATATCATTCAGAAAAAAAGAGATGGTCTTGCCTTAAACAAAGAAGAAATTGAATGGCTGATTGAGGGATATGTGGCTGGAACAGTTCCAGATTACCAAATGTCCGCTTTTGCTATGGCCGTTTATTTTAAAGGGATGACGACAGAAGAAATCTCCCATATGACCATGAAGATGGTCCAAACAGGGCAACAGTTTGACCTGTCAGCTATTCCAGGAATCAAGGTAGACAAACATTCAACTGGTGGTGTGGGAGACAAGGTAACCTTAGTCTTGGTACCTCTGGTTGCAAGTTTCGGAGTGCCAGTTGCTAAAATGAGCGGTCGTGGATTAGGCCACACGGGTGGAACCATCGATAAATTGGAATCGATTAAAGGCTTCCAAATTGAGCGGACTCAAGAAGAATTCATCCAGCAGGTGCAGGAGATCGGCTTATCGGTTATTGGTCAATCTGATCAACTTGTGAAAGCAGATAAACTCTTGTATGCTCTTCGTGACGTGACTGCGACAGTGGATACCATTCCGTTGATTGCTAGCTCCGTCATGAGTAAGAAAATTGCTGCTGGAGCAGATGCCATCCTTCTCGATGTCACCGTTGGAGAAGGGGCCTTTATGAAGACCATTGAAGAGGCGCGTGAACTAGCTCGTACCATGGTGGATCTCGGTAATGCCGTAGGGCGCAAGACAATCGCTGTCATTACAGATATGAGCCAACCTTTGGGAACCAGTATTGGCAATCGTTTAGAGATTTTGGAAGCCCTGGATATTCTAAAAGGACAGGGGCGTGCTGATGTCACAGAGTTTATTTGTGAATTAGCACAAATCATGTTGAAATTGGCCAATGTAGATCAATCGATTGAAGCCATTCATGAACACTTGAGCAATAGACAAGCCTTAGCCAAGTTTGAAGAAATGGTCGTGGCACAAGGTGGAAACTTAGAGGATTTGCATCGTCCCGTCAAAGTAGATCAGGTCCTTGAAGTAACAGCAGATCAAGATGGCGTCATTGCGGCTTTACCTGCCATGGAATTTGGCCTGTTAGCCATGCGACTTGGTGCTGGTCGTGCTGTCAAATCGGATCCGCTTGATTATGAAACAGGGATTGTATTTGACAAAAAAGTGGGAGAGCAGGTTAAAAAAGGGGAACGCATTGCTCGTATTTTCGTGAATGAAAAAAATTCACAAGAAAGCGTTACAGAATTCAAAAAAAATGTTAAAATACTAGAAGGGGCTGAAAGCGTTAAAGAAATTATTGAAATAATATCTTAAGTAGCTCAGGAGATTATATGAAGTTAAATAAATATATCGATCACACTCTTTTAAAACCAGATGCGCAACAAGAACAGATCGAAAAATTGATCGAAGAAGCTAAGGCATATGATTTTGCGAGTGTCTGTGTGAACCCGACATGGGTGAATTTTGCGGCTGAGGGCTTGCGCGATTCAGACGTTAAAGTTTGTACCGTCATTGGTTTTCCTTTGGGAGCAAATACCCCTTTTGTCAAAGCGTGTGAAACAAAAAATGCTATTCAAAATGGTGCCGATGAAATTGACATGGTCATTAATATCGGTGCTTTGAAGTCTAAGAATTTAGCACTAGTTGAAGAAGATATCCAAGCTGTTGTCGAAGCAAGCGGTGATAAGCTGGTCAAAGTCATCATTGAGACGTGTCTCTTAACAGACGATGAAAAGATCGTTGCTTGTCAGATTGCTAAGTCAGCTGGAGCTGACTTTGTGAAGACTTCAACTGGTTTCTCAACTGGAGGAGCGACGGTAGAAGATGTAGCCTTAATGCGTCAAACAGTTGGACCAGACATGGGTGTTAAAGCTTCTGGTGGAGCTCGCTCTTATGAAGATGCTCTTGCATTTATCGAAGCTGGTGCGACCCGTATCGGAACTTCCTCTGGTGTAGCTATCATGGAAGGAAAAGTGGCTCATGGCGACTACTGAGTTGATCAATTTGGTAGTAGAAGTGAGCCAGCATGCTTATGTGCCCTATTCTCATTTCCCAGTTAGTGCAGTCCTTGTGACCAAGGATGACCAGATCTATACAGGTGTCAATATCGAAAATGCCAGTTTTGGATTAACCAACTGTGGGGAACGGACAGCTATTTTTAAAGCAGTTTCTGAGGGAGCTCGCGAGTTCAAAGAGCTGATTATCTATGGGCAAACAGAAAAGCCCATCTCTCCGTGTGGTGCTTGTCGCCAGGTCATGGCTGAATTTTTTGAGCCTGATCTGCCTGTAACTTTGGTATCTAAAGATAAATCGACGGTCGTGATGACGGTCAAGGAATTACTTCCATATTCCTTTACAGATTTGACTTAGTTGGTCTGTGAGGCGGTCTTTTGACCCTTTCAATACTTCGCAACAATGTTGCACAATAATTTAGGAGGTTCAGTAATGAACAAGAAACAATGGCTAGGCCTTGGTCTAGTAACTGTCGCTGCTATCGGACTTGCAGCATGTGGAAATCGTGCGTCTAAAAAAGATAGCGCAAACTCAGAATCAAAAACTGATTTGAAAGCTGCTATTATTACCGATACTGGTGGTGTGGATGACAAATCATTCAACCAATCTGCTTGGGAAGGTTTGCAAGCTTGGGGGAAAGAAAACGGTCTTTCTAAAGGGAACGGATTCGACTACTTCCAATCAACAGATGAATCTCAATATGCGACAAACCTTGATGAAGCTGTTTCTAACGACTACAAATTGATCTTTGGTGTTGGTTTTGCCTTGAGCGACTCAGTTAAAAAAGCTGCAAAAGACAACGAAGATGTTAACTATGTCATCATTGATGATCGTATTGAAGGACAAAAGAACGTAGCATCTGCCGTTTATGCCGATAACGAAGCTGGTTACCTTGCTGGTATCGCTGCTGCGAAAACTACAAAAACTAAACAAGTTGGTTTTGTAGGTGGTATGGAAAGTGAAGTTATCACTCGTTTCCGCGCTGGATTTGAAGCTGGTGTTAAATCTGTTGACCCATCTATCAAAGTTCAAGTAGACTACGCTGGTTCATTCGGTGACTCTGCTAA
This sequence comes from uncultured Streptococcus sp., assembly GCF_959025735.1. Taxonomy (GTDB): domain Bacteria; phylum Bacillota; class Bacilli; order Lactobacillales; family Streptococcaceae; genus Streptococcus. The sequence continues at coordinate 4,208 of NZ_CAUFJQ010000067.1, read as the reverse complement.
AGGTAAAACAATTGCTGCTGCACAATACGCTGCAGGTGCAGATGTTATCTACCAAGTAGCTGGTGGTACTGGAGCAGGTGTCTTCTCTGAAGCAAAAGACTTGAACGAGAAGAAAAATGAAGACGAAAAAGTTTGGGTTCTTGGTGTTGACCGTGACCAAAAAGCTGAAGGTGAATACACTTCTAAAGATGGTAAAAAATCTAACTTTGTCTTGGCTTCAAGCTTGAAGAAAGTCGGAGAATCAGTAAAAGACTTGGCTAAGAAAGCTGCTGACGGTAAATTCCCTGGCGGTGAAGTGATTACTTATAGCTTGAAAGATGGTGGAGTTGATTTGACAACTGACAACCTTTCTGCAGATGCTAAAAAAGCTGTCGAAGATGCCAAAGCTAAAATCCTTGATGGGTCTCTTAAAGTTCCTGAAAAATAATATTTGATTGGGCGGCCCTCCCTATAAGGGCCGTTTCTTTTAAAGTGAGACATTTTTGTCTCAATAAAATCTGTTAGTTGTCTAACAGATTTTATTGAAATAAAAAATTTTTGAAAGGAAACACCTACATGACACATGAATATGTCATCGAAATGCGTGAGATTACCAAAAAATTTGGTGACTTTGTAGCAAATGACAAGATTAATCTTCAGTTGCGCAAAGGTGAAATCCATGCACTTCTTGGAGAAAATGGTGCGGGAAAATCTACCCTGATGAATATGCTGGCTGGTTTGTTGGAACCAACAAGCGGAGACATCGTGGTAAATGGAAATACTGTTAACCTAGACTCACCTTCAAAAGCAGCTTCTTTAGGAATTGGAATGGTGCACCAACACTTTATGTTGGTTGAAGCCTTCACTGTTGCTGAAAATATCATCCTTGGTTCTGAAACCACGAAGCATGGTATTTTGGACCTTAAAAAAGCCAGTCAAGATATCCTTGAATTGTCTAAAAAATATGGCTTGGCAGTAGATCCAAATGCTAAAGTTGAGGATATTTCCGTTGGTGCGCAGCAACGTGTGGAAATCTTAAAGACGCTTTATCGTGGAGCCGACATCCTAATCTTCGATGAACCAACTGCAGTATTGACACCAGCTGAAATCGAAGAATTGATGACAATCATGAAGAACTTGGCGAATGAAGGAAAATCAATCATCTTGATTACGCACAAGTTGGATGAAATCCGTGCTGTTTCAGACCGCGTAACGGTTATCCGTCGTGGGAAATCTATTGAAACAGTCGAGATTGGTGGAGCAACCAACCAAGATTTGGCCGAAATGATGGTCGGTCGTTCTGTTTCCTTTAAGACTGAAAAAGGTCCTTCTGAACCAAAAGAAGTGGTCTTGTCGATCGAAAACTTGGTCGTGAATGAAAATCGGGGAGTCCCAGCTGTTAAGAATCTTTCCTTAGAACTTCGTGCTGGTGAAATCGTTGGGATCGCAGGGATTGATGGAAATGGTCAATCTGAGTTGATCCAAGCCATTACAGGTCTGCGGAAGGTAAAATCCGGTTCAATCAAGATTAAAGGCAAGGATGTTGTAGGACTTCGCCCACGTCAAATCACAGAAATGAAGGTAGGACACGTCCCTGAAGACCGTCACCGGGATGGTTTGGTCCTTGATATGATGATCTCTGAAAACTTTGCTCTTCAAACTTACTATAAAGAACCTCTTAGCAAGAATGGTATTTTGAATTATCCAAATATTACCTCTTATGCCAAGAAGCTCATGGAAGAGTTTGACGTTCGTGCAGCTAGTGAAGTGGTACCAGCTAAGGCTCTTTCTGGAGGAAACCAGCAAAAAGCCATTATCGCTCGGGAAATCGATCGCGATCCAGATCTCTTGATCGTCAGCCAGCCAACTCGTGGTTTGGACGTCGGAGCGATTGAATATATCCACAAACGTTTGATTCAAGAACGGGATAATGGAAAAGCCGTTCTGGTTGTCAGCTTTGAATTGGATGAAATTTTGAATGTTTCTGACCGTATTGCGGTTATTCATGATGGGAAGATCCAAGGGATCGTAACCCCTGAAACAACGAATAAGCAAGAACTTGGAATCCTCATGGCAGGTGGACAAGTAAAGGAGGGAGCATCAAATGAATAAGAATTTAAAACAAATTGCCGTTCCATTGGTGTCTGTCCTTTTAGGATTGGTCTTGGGTGCCATTATTATGTGGGCCTTCAGCTATGATGCCCTTTGGGGATATGAATTGCTGTTTAAAAAAGCCTTTGGTTCGATTAAGAGTTGGGGAAATATTTCCCGCGCCATGGGGCCATTGATTTTAGTTGCTCTTGGATTTTCAGTAGCTAGCCGGGCCGGTTTCTTTAACGTTGGACTTCCTGGTCAGGCTTTTGCAGGATGGATCATGGCGACTTGGTTTGCCCTTTCCTTCCCAAATATGCCTCGCTTACTGATGATTCCGATGACCGTTTTGATTGCGGCTATTGCCGGTGGATTTATTGGAGCGATTCCAGGTTTCCTTCGTGCTTATCTTGGAACCAGTGAGGTGATCATCACCATTATGATGAACTACATTGTTCTCTATGGTGGGAATGCCCTGATCCATAGCTTCCCAGCTTCCTTGATGAAAAACAAGGACTCAACTATTGATGTGGGAGCCAATGCTGTCTACCAGACGGAGTGGTTGCGTAATTTGACGGATAAATCTCAAATGAACATCGGGATTTTCTTTGCCATCATCGCAGTGGTAGTCATCTGGTTCTTGATGAAGAAAACAACACTTGGTTTTGAAATCCGTGCCGTTGGTCTCAATGCGAATGCGGCAGAATACGCAGGGATGTCTGCAAAACGGACCATTATCCTTTCTATGATCATTTCTGGTGCTCTTGCTGGTATCGGTGGAGTAGCAGAAGGTCTGGGTATTTACTCAAATGTCTATGTTCAAACTAGCTCAATGAGTGTTGGATTTAACGGAATGGCCGTTGCCCTTCTTGCGATGAATTCACCAATTGGTATTCCATTTGCTGCCTTCTTGTTTGGAGCGCTTCAAATTGGGGGAGTTGGTATGAAGCCAGCTGCTATCCCTGAAGAAGTCGTTCAAATTGTGACAGCATCTATTATCTTCTTCGTATGTGCCCACTACATTATCGAAAAGATGATCTCGATGCGATCAGCTAAAAAAGGAGGAGCAAACTAATGAGTATTGTAACAATTTTAAGTATTCTTGTTTCCTCTATGATTGTGTATGCAGCGCCGCTGATCTTCACAAGTATCGGAGGAGCATACTCAGAACACGCTGGGGTTGTTAACGTTGGTCTGGAAGGAATCATGGTTATGGGAGCCTTCTCAGGTATTATCTTTAACTTGACTTTTGAGCCTGAGTTAGGAAGTTTGACACCATGGTTGTCCTTGATCGTTGCTGCAGGGATTGGAGTACTCTTCTCCTTGATCCACGCGGTGGCAACGATTCATTTCCGTGCTGACCATATCGTCTCAGGTACAGTATTAAACTTGATGGCACCTCCATTGGCAGTCTTTCTTGTCAAAGCGATGTACAACAAGGGGCAAACTGATAATATCAAAGTTGCCTTTGGGAAAACATCGATTCCGGTCTTATCTAAAATTCCGGTCATTGGAGATATTTTCTTCAACAATGCCAGCATCATTGGTTGGGTTGCGATTCTCTTTTCATTCTTTGCTTGGTTTATCATGTTCAAGACGAAATTTGGATTGCGTCTTCGTTCAGTGGGGGAACACCCACAAGCAGCAGATACATTGGGAATCAATGTATATAGAATGCGCTACTTAGGAGTGATGATCTCAGGTGCCCTTGCAGGAATCGGAGGAGCCATTTACGCTCAGTCAGTTTCTGTTAACTTCGCGGTAACTACTATTGTAGGTCCTGGATTTATCGCCCTTGCGGCTATGATTTTTGGGAAATGGAACCCAATCGGGGCCATGCTTGCTAGTCTCTTCTTTGGAGCTTCTCAAAGTTTGGCTGTTATCGGGAATCAATTGCCTTTGCTTAAAGGTATCCCATCCATCTACTTGCAAATTGCGCCTTACGTCTTGACCATGGTTGTCTTGGCAGCCTTCTTTGGACAAGCAGTTGCGCCTAAAGCAGATGGTGTTAACTACATTAAATCGAAATAATGCACAGAGAGAGGTTGGGACAAAAGTCCTAGCCTCTCAATTGTTTTTGGAATGTCGAGTAAGACGCAGTGGTTGAGTGGGCTCTACTACGCTGATTTCATCAGCTT
>NZ_CAUFJQ010000066.1 GCF_959025735.1 uncultured Streptococcus sp. | reverse complement strand
ACACAAATGCGAACCCATATGCGGACGATGCATCAAACAACGAAAAACAAAACTTAAATACTAAGTCTGTTAAACGTGGTGATAAACTTGTTTACCAAGTATGGCTCGATACAACTCAATTCGATGCTAACAACAAGGATTACATCCAAACAGTTGGTATTTCTGATGACTACGATGAAACTAAATTGGATCTTGATGCTTCAGCTATTAAAGCTTACGATTCAGTAACAGGCGAAGATGTAACAGCTAAATTCGACATCAAAGTTGAAAATGGTATGATTACTGCTAACCTTAAAGATGGCTTCACTAAGTCACTTGGAGACGATGCAAATACTCAAATCATCGACACAACTAAGTTTGCCTTTGGCCGTTACTATAAATTCGATATCCCAACCACTGTTAAAGACTCTGTTCCTGGTGGTGTAGATATTGAAAATACAGCTGGACAAGTAGTTCACTTCTACAACCCACAAACTAAGAAGACAGAAATCCCTACTAAACCAACTGAAAAACGTGTAAACAGCGTTCCAATCTCAGTTGAATTCAACTTCACTAAGAAACTTGAAGGCCGTGAGCTTAAAGCAAACGAATTCAGCTTCCAATTGAAGGATGAAGCAGGAAATGTCATCGAAACTGTTAAGAACGATGCTTCAGGTAACGTTAAGTTCAAAGCTATTGAGTACAAGAAAGGCCAAGAAGGTACTTACAAGTACACAGTAGAAGAAGTTAAAGGTACTGATGGCACAGTTCAATACGACGGTATGAAAGCTGTTGTTACAGTTGAAGTTAAACATGATGGAACAGCTAAAGCACTTATCACTAACGTGACAGATGCAGCTGATAAAGAGTTCAACAACAAAGTAACTCCTCCAGATACTCCAGACTTCAACCCAGAGAAATACATCCTTAACGAATCTAAATTCGATCTTACAGGAGTTAAACTTCTCGACGATGATAGCGAATTGAAAGATAAGGTTGCAGATACTAACGCAAATCCTTACGCTGATAAGACTGATAACAACGAAGCTCAAAATATCAATACTAAGACACTCAAGAAAGGTGATAAAGTATACTACCAAGTATGGTTGGATACAACTAAATTCACTGACGCTCACAATATCCAATCTGTAGGTGTTACAGATAAATATGACAGCGAAAACTTGAACATCAATGTTGCTGATATTAAAGCATACGACTCTGTAACAGGAGAAGATGTGACAGCTAAGTTTGATATCAAGGTTGAAAATGGTGTAATTACTGCAACTTCTAAAGCGGACTTGACTAAGTCACTTGGAGACGCGGAAAATACACAAGTCATCGACACAACTAAGTTGGCCTTTGGACGTTACTACAAGTTTGAAATTCCTGCAGAAATTAAACAATCTGCTCAAGAGGGTGTGGATATCGAAAATACAGCTTCACAAATCGTACACCAATACGATCCAACTAAGAAGACTGTAGAAAAACCAGAAAAACCAACTGAAAAACGTGTAGTCAACATTCCAGTTAAGGTTCAATTCCAATTCACTAAGAAATTGGAAGGTCGGGCATTGAAGGCTGGTGAATTCAGCTTCGTTCTTAAGGACGAAAAAGGCAATGTGATCGAAACTGTGAAGAATGATGCGGCTGGTAAGATTACCTTCTCAAATCTTGAGTTCAAACGTGGTGAAGAAGGAACTCACCTCTACCATGTAGAAGAAATTCGTGGTACAGATTCTAGCGTTGTTTACGATAAGATGGTTGCGACCGTTGGTATCGTGGTGAATAAAGAAGGTAAAGTATTAGTAGCTACTACTAAGTTGCCAGAAGATACAGAGTTTAACAACACTGTTATTCCGCCAACAACACCACCAACAACACCGCCTAATACACCACCAACACCACCAACAACGCCACCAACTCCTCCAACACCACCAACAACACCACCAACGACTCCTCCAACACCACCGACACCAACAACTCCACCAGCTCCAGGACTTCCTAACACTGGTGAAGAACAATCAGTATCAGCTGCATTGTTAGGTGCTGCACTTGGTATGGTTGGACTCGCTGGACTTGCAAAACGCAAGAAACGTGAAGACTAAAATTGAGGAGACATCGACATCTTTGTTGATGAGGCGACAATTTTAGATCTAAGAAGAGGCTTTGCTCGAAAGAGCAGGGCCTCTTTGTTTGTTGTTGGAAACTTATAAAAAATTGTATATATTATGAAATATTTCAGAAATTATTCCATTAGTCGTTTCATTCTGTTACTAGTTTCAGCCGATTTTTGTTGACTTAAAATATGGAAAACAGTATACTAGTAAAGTAATTTGATCTTTCAAACTGCCGGCAACAAGGGGAATGAATCCACTTTGAATTGGAATTACAGTAGGGTTTGGAGTGGAAGAACTTCACACCCTTATTGTCGTCGGTTACCTTCATAAAAGGAGTATAGACTCTGAATAAGTTGTATAAATATAAAAAACTTCCTTGGAACAGAATTCCATAGGAAGTTTCTTTTTGTTTGGGAACTAACTAATCATGTTTCTTTTTGAAAGCGACAAGACTGGTAAGGCCTGCTAAGATACCAAGTCCAAGTAAGGATAGGTGTGAGGTCTCTTCACCTGTTACAGGTAGGTGAGTTCCTTCTTGAGGGGTGTTAGGAACAGCTTCGGGGAGCTCCGCTGTTTGGCTTGTAGTTTCAAGAGGTTTATCCTCTTCTGTTATAGAAGTAGATGAGATTTCTTTTATTACTGCTGGTTGTGTATGAGAAGTACTAGGATGAACGATTTCTTTACTTCCTGTTTCTGGGAATAGTTGAGGAGTTAGGATTTTTTTGACCTTGTATGCAAAGACTAAGATGGTTGTTCCCACTTCTACATTCCCAGTTTGTTCAGCTGCACCGAACCGTTCGTAGATGTGGCCGTCGTAGGAGATCTCATCTGGTGCGCTAGCGATGTAATGGGTTCCATTGTCCACATTCGTTGCAACCGCAAGTTCTGGTTGTAATTCAGTGCTCGTATCTTGGATGACAAATCGCGCGATGACAGTCCCCGTAGCTAACTTGTAATTGTAGATAACGGTTTTCATTCCTTTAGTGACGGTGCCATTTGGATCCGCAGAATCCGCACGGAGTCCAACTAGATGGTAGATACGACCATCTTTTGTGATTTCTGTTGGGGCCTCACTGGTGTACTTGGTGCCGAAATCTGCCTCTGTAGCAAGGTCTTGCGCCTCTTGCAGATCAGTGTCGCCTCCCTCAATGAGGAATCGTACTCTGACCGATCCTTTGCTGATGGCATAGGTAATAGCAGTATCAGCTGTTGGAGAATCAGGGCTTGGAAGAAGATAGCCTTTGGTTTCGTCAAGTGGATCCACAAGGTTTAAGACTTGTCCACGAGCATCTTTTGGCTCTAATCCCTCCACGTAAGGAAGGGTAGCGGTAGGAGATGCAATGGCGGTTGGATTTGTGAGATCATTTAGATAAGTGATCTCTTTTTGAGCATGGGCTGGTTCTTTACCAGTAGCATAGCTGATCCTATAGGCACCGACTGGGCGATAGATGACCGTATCTGTGATGTCTGCTGCATCAGCATGAATGCCTGTATGTTCTCCTGCTTTTGTCAGATCAGAAGAGGTGGCATCAGTCGATTCTTCTGCTACGACAACATAGCCTTTTTTGACGGGATTTTCAAGAGCTGCAAAGCTTGTGCCGTCTTGAGCTGTCCAGTCTTCAAGACTTGTCTCGCCTGTCACCAAATTGATGGTACCTTTGCGACTGAAATGAAGGGTGTTAGTTTGATCAGCTATTCCTGCAGGCTGGCGGTTAGATCCATCCTGGTCCTCTGTTACATAGGTTACCGTACGGGTCACTGTTTCAGATAAATGATTCAGATCAGCCGTTGTTTGACCAGCTGGAGCTAGAGGAGTTGGATAGACACGACCTTCGCTATCTCCTGGAACAACTTGACCGGCTTGGATGGGCTGTGTTGCAGAAAATTCCACAATTTTTGGTGCCAAGCGGACAATAAACTCTTGAACGCCATCATCATTGGTGTTGTTAGCGTCGCGGTCAAAGTTCGGTTGTCCGTCTGCATCGAAGCCATTCTCTACTAGTTCGTAGCCTTTCTTCAAATAGTTGGCAATGGTTTCTTTTGTAGAGTAGTTGATCTTTTCACCTGTATGACCAACCAAGTCACTGGAACGTTCGAGCTCAACTCCGTTTTCGTCTTGATAAAGAACATGAGCGGCTTCATTGAGTTTGACATAGAGCATGTCCCATACATCTAGACTCGGAACATCGATAGCAGCCATCCATTGGCCAGCTCCTCCGTCATAATAAACATTTGCGCTTGTTTCTCGGAGGTTGATGTTGTATTTTCCTTCAACAGCATCAGGTGTTGCCCAGTAAATGCTGGCGTGTTCAGCCTGGTCTTTTGTGATTTTTCCGAGTGGAACAAAAGCTTGAATATTGGTCAATTTTTCGGTTGTATTCACAGCGCTGTTCCATTTGTTTTCAGTGATGCCGACCAAATTGATCAAGTGAGCAATTCGATCACCCGTCTTGGTTTCTTTTGTAAGGGTATAAACGGTTTCAGGTTGAACCCCGTCAGCATTATCCAGGTTGGATCCAATGAAGTTGCCGTTGACCAGTACATTTGTATTGTCTACAATCCGACGGGTATCATGCGCCAAGGTGTCGCGTCCGCGGAGAAGTTCTTGGTAAGCAACGATGAATTCTTGGTAGTTGAATTCTGCATTGGCAAAGTCGGCATTGACTGGTAGGTTTTGATTGAGATACCATTCTGCTTGGATCACCCCAAAACCTTTAGCATCTTGAGAAGTATTGAGGACTGCAGTCGTCATATGGTAACCACCGCTTGCTGCGATGATAGCATCTGTCAGTAATTCGTTGTCTTTGCTGAGGGCTGATGCATTTTTACCACGATGGGTATAGGCTGCGATGATAGGAGATTTCCCCTTGTATAAATCACGCATCCGTTCGGTAAGACGCGTCAAGGCTTGGTAGGTAGAGTCATAGGCAATGCTATCTCCCCAAACTTCCGCATAAGGTGCAGAGACATTGGTCTTACCTAGTCGATCAGCATCTCCAGTAGAGATATCGTTGATCATGAAGTCATAGCCTTCTTTTTTGAGGGCCTCTGTTGCAGCTGTGGCTAGTTCTGGATAGTGTTCGCTCAAAGAGAAGCCTTTTCCAGGTTCACTGACTTTTTCCACCCAGTTAGAGCCCATGGTATCCCCTTGCCATCCATCAAAATTCCCTTCTTTCATGGCTTTGGTCATGACTTCAATGATAAATTTTTGCCAATTTGGATCACCTGGATCAAGAAATTGTTGGATATCAGTCGCTGTGACATCACCCTTTTTACCAAAGTTGAAATGGTCTTGTAGATTGCGAACAATGGCGCTTTTCACTTCATTTGGGACCCCTTCTTCGAGGGAAACTGCGTAAATCATGTTATACAGCATGGCTTTGGCACCAGTTGTATGGACATGAGCCACCAGTTCTTTGACGGCTTCTGTATCGATGACAGGTAAGTAGGATTTGCGCTTGTCAGGATCTGTTTCGCTATTTGGAATCAAGAAAGTCGCCCAGTCTTGAGTGAAACGTTCAACATTTGCTGGGAATGGGTTAGCTGGCGTATTGTAAACGTCGTAGAAGAAGTAGTTGTTGATGTGCATATTGGCCAATTGGTCAATACTATTCTTGTAGCCTTCTACCTGATCATTGGTGATGGAGTTGTGATTGTCTTTTGAGCCGGCAACCACCCCATAACGTGGGTAGATCGTCCAGTCATCTTCAACAGCAAGACCCGCTGCCTTATGAAAGGCTTGGGAACCATCTGCTTTCTTACCAAGGACATCTACGATAAATCCAGCATTAGGTGAAAAGACAGTACTTGGAATTGTCAGTTCGCCACCTTCAACGTTTTTCTTTTCATAAATGACCTGATCTAAATGAGAGACAGTGACATCAGAAGAAACCACTTCAGGGTTGTTGATGGAGATCCGAACATCTTCTCCACTTTTATAAGTCGCTTTATCAAAGGTGACGTCGTTGGTGATTTTTGGAGTATTATAAGTAGTTGCTGGAGCTGCACTGACCGGTTGAGTGGCAGTTACAGTTGCTGTTGATTCCGATGGAGAAGACGTTGCTTCCGTCGTAGCACCTTCCTCACTAGTAGTGGTAGGAGCACTGGTGTTGGTTGCTACTGCTTGAGCGGTTGCTGGGATCTCAGAAGTCGGATTGGTGTTGACCTCGTCAGCCATGGCAACAGAGCTTACCATCAAGGCTCCAAAAAGGGTAATCATAGAGACCAATGCCTTGTTGCGCTTGCGAAAATAGCCGTGCCCTTTTTCATAGACACTATTTTTTTGTTGATTCATTTTTTTCCCCCACATACTGTTTGTATAGTTCGTTGAACAGTTTTAAGTAAATTGTTCTATCGATGCCAATAAGTATACGACATTTCACTAGATAGTGTCAATTTAAGAATGAAAGCCTGTTTGAAAATTTTCATGGAAGTATTATAAAATAGCCTTAAATAGGGGTTTTTGATTCATAAAAATGAAAAACTAAAAAACGTTTGACACAAAATTTCCCCGCATTTTAAAAATAGTACAAATTAGTGATAAAAACAGAACAAGGAGAAACGTTTGCATAAGCTGTAAAGCCTATTACTAAAAGAATTTTTGCAGTTTATTCTATTTTTATTTCTGTAAATAAAGTTAAAAAAATTTTTTTAGAAAAATGAACCGGCACGAATCAGATGTCAAACGTTTGACATATATAGAAGAAAACTAAAAAGAAAACTTTTATAAACAAGGAGTTTTATCAAAAAGAAGCAAAATTTGAATGGAGATGTGAAAAAAATCAAAAAATAATATTGACACATATGGGGGTAAGTGTTAATATCGCTTTACCAAAATAGACACTAATATTCAAAGTGTCGATTTTGATGAGGAAAAAATTGAAAAAGAGGTTTGAAGGAATTATATGTCACTAATTAAAGATAGCAAGACTACCAAATATGCCTTGCGTAAAACGTCTGTTGCTTTTGGTTCTGTAGCAGTCGCTACGGTTCTTGCAGTAGCAGGTGTTGCAACTGTTTCTGCAGATGAAGTTGCTTCAGCTACTACAACAGTCACTCCAACATTGGCTACTCCTACAAGGTCGACAACTGAGACTAAGGAGGTTGCTGTACCAGATTATTTAGAGACTGCGAAAACAGATGCGGTGACTACTGGACTTGAAGTTACAGAAACAGAAGCAAAGATCCAAGCAGATGAAAAAACTGCTGAGCAAGATTATGCGAAGCAAGCCATTGCTATGGATAAGACTGTAGCAGACTATAAGGCAGAAGTTGCAGCGAATCAAGCAACTTATGAGAAGGAAAAAGCAGTTGTAGATGCGAAAAATGCAGCGGCTCAGGTAGCTTATGACAAGGAAGTTGAAACCTATAACAAAGAGCAAGTTGCTTACGAAAAAGCAGTGGCTGAAAATGCTGCAGCCCTAGCAGATAATCAGGCTGCAAAAGCGGCTTATGAAAAAGCCTTTGAAGAATACCAAACTGCTTTTAAAGCTTATATTGAGTCTGTTAAAGCCAAACAAGCCGTTGAGACAGAAAACAATTTGGCCCAAAAGGCTTACGATATCAAATTAGCCGACTACAAGGAGAAAAAGCGCCTCTATGATGAAGCGCAAGCAGCTTACTTGATTGATAATGAACTATACAAGAAGAAAAAAGCGCAATACGATGATGCTAAAGATGCCTTCAATAAGATGGTTAAAGAGCGTGGTGGAAACCCTGAGAAGTACAAACAAGATTTGACCTTCCTTCCAGAAGAGTTGGCAGATGGGGAAACAACGACGCTTTACCACCAAACAACAGGTCTTACTACGTATTTGACAAAAGAAGGTCAATCTCGCTTGTATGGGGACGGTAAAGCTACCAAGATGTATGAAACCAAGAACCTACAAGATTCCGATTTGACAACAACGAACCCATATGCAGATAATGAAATCGAGTGGGCAGTCGTTAAAGTTGGAGACAAGTTCGATGTCACTTACAAGGGTCTTCGCCAGGCTAATATCAAAGAAGGTCGTGATATCAAGCGTATCGCTAAAGTGGTCTACAAGTATGAAGTGAAAAGCTTGCCATCTAATGACGGTCGAGGAATCGTTCAAATTTACAATGATCCAGCGGTAACAATGACGATCGGAAGCTCAACTGACACAGACCAACCCGTCACAGTTGGTGTTGATGTTGAATTTTATGATGAAAATGATCAATTGATTAATTTAGCTAACCATAATGCCATTTTGGCTTTGAATTCCTTAAACCACTGGAATGGAGCTTCTTATGTTGAAAATGACAAACCTCGTGCCCTTCTTGTAGAAGCTAAAGATATCAATGGAAACACTGTTCGTGGAACTTGGGATCCTTATTCAGATGGTAGTAACCCTAGTCTTGATGGAGCAGATGTCGCTGTGAAGCGTGGCTATGCAAACTTCGGTAGCGCTCAAGTCTTTAATGATGCTGATAATCCATTGAAGATCGTTGGTCAAAAAGCAACTTGGGATGGGAATGGCTTCTCAGTCAGTGAAGAAACTGTCCTTGATGTGACGACGGTCAATGCTTCTGGTGGAGGAAATGGTCATTCTATCGGAACAGAAGACTATCAATTTGGGGATAATTCTGATATTGTCGGTACTTATTCAGTTGATGCGGGATCAGGAATTTTGACCTATACCCCACGGATGAAGCACCAAAATACACCTCACGTAGAGTCTGTAAATATTGGAAATAAAGAATTTATTAAATTGCCAAATTCTAGTGTTGACCAAGATCCAACTACAAAAGAAGTATTTGCCAAGGAACAAAACCAGTACATGAACGAAGGTGCAACTTTTAATGCGGATCCTTCAAGTTCAACTAAGGGATGGGATGATCCAAAAAGTCCGTATCTCTACTATGGTGGTGGTGCAGTTGTCTTGAAAGACGGCCATCTTGAGTTCACTGCTAAGGGAGCGAATGCTACGGATGAAGCAACCCTCTATTGGTTCTCAATCAATTCAAATGTTGCCTTTCCACAAGATCCAGGAGAAGAGCCGGTGAAACCAACCGCTCCAACTGCTCCAACAGCCCCTGAAAAACCTGAAATCAAAGATGTTCCAGCTGAAAAGGAAGTTCCTGTTCCGCCGGCTTGTCCACTTTACAAGGTAGAACCAAAAGTTCCTGAACAACCAGTGAAGCCAACAGCTCCTGAATTGGAAAAGGATCCGGTGCTAAAAGAAACTGTAAAACCGACTGTAGAATGGCATAAAAATAATATTCTGGTTACAAAAGAAGAACCACAACCGGAACCACAACCGGAGCCGCAACCACAACCGGAACCACAACCGGAGCCGCAACCGAAACCACAACCACAACCAACACCTAAGGCAGAACCTAAACCAACGATTGGCTACCATACGCCTGCGCCAATGGTAGAGCAAAAAGTTGAAGAAAATTTGGTCTCAGATGTTGTGAAGGTGAAAGAAGTATTGCCACACACAGGTACAGAATCAGCAACCGCTCTTACCAGCCTTGGCTTACTTGGTATGATCGCAACAGGCTTAGGTCTTGCTCGAAAGAAAAAAGAAGACTAAGATCTTTCTTCAATTCTTTAAAAAAACCAACTATTAAAAACCAGAAGGGCAACCTTTTGGTTTTTTTAAAAAGCATTTAAAGGGAATTGATGACAATTTCCTATAGGTTCTCTTCCATATTTATGTTACAATTAAACTACTACTATCGAAGGGAGAAACTATGATTAATTCAATTGTTTCACAAGGTTTAATTTGGGCCATTTTAGGGTTAGGAATCTTTATGACCTTCCGAATTCTAGATTTTCCAGATATGAC
>NZ_CAUFJQ010000065.1 GCF_959025735.1 uncultured Streptococcus sp. | reverse complement strand
TAACTCTTTGATAATCTTCTTAGCATCTTCGTTTGAAATAGCCCCTAATTGGACATGTCCAATTTTTCCGTGGCTATCTATAAAGACTTCTGTAGGAATAGAGCGAACTTGATAATCTGCAAATGAAGAACCGTCTGGATTGTACAAGACCGGTACTGACTTGTAATCTTGTTGATCAAACCATTTGACGAATTCTTCCTCTGTTTTTTCACCTTGGAGTCCTGGTGCCATAATGGTCAGAATTTCAAAGTCCCGGTCCTTTTCTTCAACTAATTTATTGAGTTCAGGCATGCTTTGGCGACAAGGACCACACCAAGTCGCCCAGAATTTCAAGTAAACCTTTTTACCTCTGTAGTCTGAAAGTTTAACCGTGTTCCCCTTCATATCCTTTAGCTCAAAGTCACTCGCTTCTTTTCCTACTAAGGGATGTTTACTTGAGGTTGTGTTGGTCATGGTTTGATTGCTCATATTGTTCATACCACTCTCACTTGATTGCTCCATCGAACAAGCAGACAGTAAAGCGATTGAGAGGATTGAAAAACACGTATATTTGATAAATTTCATAGGTATAATACCTCCATTTGATTTATGAAAAGATAGCAGACAAGCTATTCAATTGTCCCAAGAGTAACAAAATCCCCATAATGATGATGATCAAGCCACCAATCTTCTTCAGTAATAAGAGATGGGGTTTTAGACGATTAAAGTATGGGAGAACAATCCCAGACGCTAAGGCCAAAAGTAAAAATGGAATAGCCATCCCTAATGTATAGATAAAGAGATAGAGAGCACCCATGACGGCATCTTGACCATTGGATGCTGCTAATGCAAGAACCGATCCTAATACAGGGCCAATGCAAGGCGTCCAACCAAAACTAAAGCCAAGACCAAGAAGAAAGGCTGAAAACAACTCATTCTTCTGTTTGTTGGCTCCAAAATCTACTGATTTTTGCTTCTCAAGGAAATGAAAATGAAAGACTTCCATCTGATGAAGACCAAGGATAATGATCAGCGCTCCCATAACGTAGCGGAACCAGTTGGTATACATAACCTGCCCCAATAAGCCAGCTCCGAAACCTATGATAAGGAAAATAACAGAAATACCTGCGATAAAACACAAGGTCTTAACGATGCCATGCCAGCGTATCTTTTTCCCAAAAATCTGAACGGATTTTTCCTGATCACTTCCTAGCAAAACGCCAATGTAGACCGGGAGCAAAGGAAAGACACAGGGAGAGAAAAAGGAGAGAATCCCTGCCAGAAAGACAGTGAAGGAGAAAACGATTTGATTCATAAAATGCTCCGTATATTGATATGTTAGAAATAGTATAACATGCCATTCCTTAAATTAAAAATTTTTGCTACGGTTTGTATTTAAAGAAACTATTTAGGTACTAGTTTCAAAATAAAAAAACTCTAAAGCGGGGAACTTTAGAGTTTCTAGTAAATCTTATTCTTCTTCTGCACTTTGTTTATTGGGCAAGAACAGAGCAAGGACAATACCAACGACTGCTGGTAGTAACCATGGGAGGGATTGGGCAGCAAACGGCAAGTGCTTAATGATGTTTGCTAGACCTGCAAGTTTAAAGGTACTTGCCAGAACGTCTCCAAACGCAACCAAGCTAACTAAGAAAATAGTCAATTGCATCCCTGGTTTTGATAGTTGAGTAAATTTATTTACAATCACAATCAACACAATAGTAATCGTGATTGGATAGAGGATCATCAAGACAGGCAATGAATAGGCAATAATGGCACTCAAACCAAGATTGGCAATGGAGAATCCAATCAAGGTAAAAAGAGTTGCATAGACCTTGTAAGAAATTTTAGGGAAAGTGTTATGGAAGAATTCCCCTGTCGATACGATCAAACCTGCTGTTGTGGTAAAGCAAGTCACCGTTACCATACCTGCAAGGAAAATTTGAGCAACTGGGCCGAAGATAGCCTTGGTTGCTTCTGAGAGGACATAAACACCCTTATTGGCATCGGAAGCCATCACTTCTGCTGGAATTGGGAAATGATTTCCAAGATAACCCAATCCAATATACAAAATACTAAAGCCAATGGCTACAACGATACCAACAATCCAGATCGTTTTAATGTATTCTTTTTTGCTGGTGAAACCAAGCTGATTAAGAGTAGTCACTGCGATGACGCTAAAGGCGACAGATGCCAAGGCATCCAAGGTGTTATACCCTTCAAGGAAACCTTGACCAAAGGCAGATGCTTGGTAGGCTTCTGTTGCCACTTGAGGCGCGTGTCCGCTGTACTTGAGAGCACCAAGGACAACGAGTACAACGATCAAGATAGCAAAGACAGGTGTTAAAATCCGACCAATACTATCTAAGATTTTAGAAGGATACAAGGCAATCAAATAGGCTAAACAGAAATAAATCAAGGTAAAAATGAAGAGACCAAGTCCTCCATTGGCATTTCCTAACAAGGGGGCAATCCCAACTTCGTATGAAACAGTAGCCGTTCTTGGAATAGCAAAGAAGGGACCAATAGACAGATACAAGGCTACCAGATAAACGATGGCAAACCAAGGAGCAATTTTTCGTGAAATCTCATGGATATACCCTTTAGGATTGAGTGTCCCAATAATCAAGGTGATAATCGCAATCCCTACTCCTGATAAGACAAATCCAGCAATAGCCGGCCAAAAATGGCTACCCGACTGGGCACCTAGCGCAGGTGGAAAGATCAAATTCCCTGCACCGAAGAAAATACCAAATAACAGCAAACCTGTTAAGGAACCTTTTCGTAACATGTGTTCTCCTTTACATTTTTCAATCTTATCCAGTATAACAGCTTTTATCCACCACGGCAATTCCTTTTTTCTGAATCTATTGATTTTCTCAATTAGCAGTTAAGGCTTTTAACAACATTGAACGATTGTGGAGTTCATAAGCACATTTTAGCCAATTGTGTTACAATTAAACTACTACTACATCTAGGAGTCATCATGTTTCTAAATATATTCTGGTTGGTTCCAGCTACCATTTTATTATTTTTCTTTATGAACGACCGCAGAAGACTTATCAATGCTTACCTCTTTTCAGTAAGCTTAGGCCTTTTCCTCCTGATTTCTGCCCTTCTACTAGTTGTTCGTACGGAGCTCTGGTTTAACCAAAAGGTTGCCATCATTATCTTTTCAGTACTTGCTATTCTTGTTTTACTCAGTATTATTTTCTCAACTGTTTTTCTTCTTTTTAACGGTCGTCAAATGATATCTTTTGAAGGCAAAAGGTTGGCTAACCTCCTCTCACTCCTATATGGGATCTTTATTATAGGCGCCTTAGCACTTCACTTCCTTCCTTATTTCCCAGGGAAAGATCTCTTGATTTACCCAACAGACTTTGCCCTCTTTTACTCGACTTTTCTTTATCTTTCTTATGTTTTATATGGGACTTTTTGCAATTTCTTCCCCGTTCGTAAAGAGCCGGATGCTATTATCGTCCTTGGCTCAGGTTTGATTGGGGATAAAGTCCCACCACTTCTAGCCCAGCGTCTAACTAAAGCAAAGACTATCTATGAGCAGTTTGAGGGACGACCAAAACTAATTGTTTCTGGTGGACAAGGTGCTGATGAGTTAATCTCAGAGGCGGAAGCTATGGCAAACTACCTGATGGAACAGGGTGTACCACAGGAAGACATTTTGATTGAGAATCTTTCTCGAACGACTTTTGAGAATCTGACCTTTAGCAAGGCTATTCTTGAAGATCAAGGACTAGGAAAGAGTGTCCTTGTGGTGACCAATTCCTTTCACGCTCTTAGGGCTGGTGTCTTTATGAGACGATTAAAAATCCCTGGACGCAGTGTCGGTTCAAAAACAGCTTTTTATTATCTCCCATCGGCTTGGATCCGAGAAACGGTTGGGCTAGTTTCTCTCTATTGGAAATGGCATGCTGCTTTCTTAGCTTTTCTATTTCTGCCTTGGTTCTTTTCACAAATCATGAGTATCGTGAACTATTTCTTTATTTACTAACCAAAAAAGTTCTCTGCAAATTAGCTGAGAACTTTTTTATATCATGTCTAATGATCACTGAAGCGTCGGTATTCAATACGGAAATCAAAGTAATTCTCTGCTTGCAGTTTACGGAAAATATCGCGATAAGCCTCTTCGTCAAAGTGATCACCCCGATAGAGAATTTCAAAGCTCAGTCCTTCGTATTCTAAAAAGGCATTGGCAGTTTTAAATCCATTTCGCTTATAGAAATCCATCCGAGACTGACGTTGCTCTAGATTGTCACATTCTTCATCTAAACGTTCCACTTCAAGAATCATGGTTCTTTGGTAAAATTCTACCAATTTTTCAATGATTTCTTGACCATAACCATGGCTACGTAGGTGGGGCATAATGGCAAAGAAGCTAACATAAAAAACTTTCTGATTATAGATAGAAAAAGCAAAGCCTACAAATTCTTCTTCGTTATAAAAAGCAAAAAAATTAGCATCGTCATTGTCCGTATAACGCAGGTATTCCGACAAAGGAACTCGCTCTTCTTCTGGAAATGCCTCGATATTCAGCCTCTCGACCTTGTCCAGATCTGGGAACGTTTCCGTGATTAATTGACTGGTTAAGCTCATAAAAGCCTCCTTTTCTGCCCTGATTATACCAAAAAATGTAAGGGCCTTCAACTATCGACGCTTGTCGCTGGTTCCTGAAGTTGGTATAATGACACTATGAAAAGAATTCAGCGTGTGGACCTCATAGATGGTCCTATTTTACCCGCTCTTTTGAGTTTTGCCTTTCCTATTCTTTTGTCCAATATCTTTCAACAACTCTACAATACCTCGGATGTCATGATTGTAGGGCGTTTTTTAGGTCAAAAATCTTTGGCCGCCGTTGGAGCAACCTCTGCCATATTTGATTTGATCGTTGGATTTGCTGTCGGTGTTGGAAATGGGATGGGGATTATTATCGCGAGAAATTATGGAGCCAAAAACGAAGACCAATTACGAAAATCAGTCGCCGCAACTGCTATTATTGGTTGCATCCTCAGTCTCTTCGTGATCTTCATTGGCGCTGTCGGACTTTATCCACTGCTCCAGTTTTTAGGGACCCCATCAGCAATTGTGTCTCAGTCTTATCTCTATATCTCCACTATTGTCAATGGTGTGGCTGTGACCTTTGCCTATAATCTTTGCGCTGGACTTCTTAGAGCGGTTGGCGATAGCTTAGCGGCACTCTACTTCCTGATTATCGCTGCCATTCTCAATATTCTTCTCGATCTATATTTTATTACCCAACTCCATCTCGGAGTCCAATCCGCTGGAATTGCGACCATTATTGCCCAGGGTATTTCGGCCCTTCTTTGTCTTCTCTATATTCGTAAGAAGGTCCCTTTTCTGCTCCCGCATCGCAAGGATTTTGTTTGGGAAAAGGAGCTTTATCAGGATCTGCTAAGTCAGGGCCTTGCCATGGGCCTCATGACTTCCATCGTTTCGATTGGAACGGTTATCCTCCAATCCGCTATTAATCAGCTTGGAACAACCATTATCAGTGCACAGGTCGCAGCCCGTCGTATCATGTCCTTTGCCGTTTTACCGATTACAGCTATCGCCTCAAGTATCACAACCTTTATCTCGCAGAATTTTGGCGCAGAGCAATTCCAGCGGATCAAAAAAGGCGTTACCATTGCCAACCTTCTTTCTTGGGTTTGGTCTGTCTTGGTTGCTGCTCTTCTATTCTTCACAAGTCCGTCTTTAACCAGCTTTATTTCCGGCTCGACAAATCCTGATCTCATTGCAAATTCCAGTCTTTATCTCCAGATCAGCTCTTGCTTTTATCCTATTTTGGCGAGTCTCATCATCCTGAGAAATGCCCTACAGGGAATGGGTAAAAAATTAACCCCACTCACATCCAGTTTTATTGAATTGTTTGGAAAAATTTTCTTCGTTCTGTGGATTATTCCTCACACCGGCTACATGGGGGTCATTCTCTGCGAACCCCTTATCTGGATTCCCATGACCCTACAGCTCATCATAATCTATCGAAAAATCAGGTACCAACTCCTTACTGAATAATGATTGATTAACAAGACCAAAACAACTTCTGCTCATTTGAACAGAAGTTTTTTTGTCATCAGGCGTCTATTAGAACAAGCCGATCGCTGTTCCGTCAGCAGCCACATCCATATTCAAAGCAGCTGGACGTTTTGGTAGACCTGGCATGGTCATGACATCCCCAGTCAAAGCGACAATAAAGCCTGCTCCCAATTTTGGAACCACTTCACGAATAGTAATTTCAAAGTTTTCCGGAGCTCCCAAGGCGTTTGGATTATCGGAGAAGCTATATTGTGTTTTGGCCATACAGATTGGCAACTTATCCCAACCATTTTTCACGATTTGGGCAATTTGTGTCTTAGCTTTCTTCTCAAAGTTTACCTTGCTACCACGGTAAATCTCCGTCACAATTTTTTCAATTTTTTCTTCTACAGAAAGGTTGTTATCATACAAACGTGTGTAGTTAGCTGGACTTGTTTCAATGGTATTAACCAGCGTTTCAGCAAGGTCAACTCCACCGTCAGCACCATTTGCCCATACGCTCGCAAGCTCTACTGGTACCTCCATTTCAGCACACAATTCTTTCAAAGCAGCAATTTCTGCTTCTGTATCAGTGATAAATTCATTGATGGCAACCACTGCAGGAATGCCAAACTTACGGATATTTTCAACGTGACGTTTCAAGTTGGCAAAACCAGCACGAACAGCCTCTACATTTTCTTCAGTCAAAGCATCCTTGGTCACTCCACCGTTCATCTTAAGAGCACGGAGAGTCGCTACGATCACAACCGCATCTGGTGATGTAGGCAAATTTGGAGTTTTAATATCAAGGAATTTTTCAGCGCCAAGGTCAGCCCCAAATCCTGCTTCTGTAATCGTATAGTCAGCTAAATGAAGAGCTGTCGTCGTTGCTAATACAGAGTTACATCCATGGGCGATATTGGCAAATGGACCACCGTGAACAAAGGCAGGTGTACCATAGATGGTTTGAACCAAGTTTGGCTTAATCGCATCTTTGAGGATCAAGGCAAGAGCCCCTTCCACTTCCAAATCACGGACATAGACTGGACTACGGTCATAACGGTAACCAATAACGATGTTAGCCAAACGACGTTTCAAATCTTCAATATCTGTCGCCAAGCAAAGGATGGCCATAATCTCAGAAGCAACCGTAATATCAAAACCATCTTCACGCGGAATCCCATTCAAAGGACCGCCAAGACCGACAGAAACATGGCGCAAAGCGCGGTCATTCAAATCCACTACCCGTTTCCAAATAATGCGACGTTGGTCAATACCGAGCTCATTTCCTTGGTGCAAATGATTATCAATCAATGCTGAGAGGGCATTATTAGCCGTTGTGATGGCATGCATATCCCCTGTGAAATGAAGGTTGATGTCTTCCATCGGAAGAACTTGGGCATAACCACCTCCAGCAGCACCACCTTTAATCCCCATAACCGGTCCTAAAGAAGGTTCGCGAATGGCAATCATGGTTTTTTTACCGATTTTATTCAAAGCATCTGCCAGTCCAATTGTAATGGTTGATTTCCCTTCTCCAGCTGGAGTTGGGTTGATCGCAGTGACTAAAATGAGTTTTCCTACTGGATTTTTCTCAACTTCACGAATCTTATCAAAGCTCAATTTCGCCTTGTATTTTCCATACAATTCAAGATCATCGTCTACCAAACCGATCTTCTTAACAACGTCCACAATCGGTTGGAGTTCAATGCTTTGAGCAATTTCGATATCTGTTTTCATAAGGGACTCCTTTATATTTGATAGAACTATTATACCTAAAATTCGCGAAAATAACATTGTTTTTCCATGTTTTGAATTCAACGTTCGCTTTTTATGTATATTTTATGGCTTGTCATAGCCTATTTGAATAGCTTCAGAACTTTACTTACGTATCTTTTTTGTGTAAAATAAGCATATGCATATTTTAATTACATCAGGCGGGACGAGCGAAGCCATTGATAGCGTTCGTTCAATCACCAATCATTCCACCGGGAGTCTTGGGAAAACCCTTGCAGGAATGGCTCTTTCAAAGGGACACCAGGTGACCTTGATCACAACGCCTACTGCGCTTAAACCCGATCCTCACCCACAGCTTCGACTTCTATTGATCCAGAATGTCGAAGAACTTCTCACACAAATGAAAACGGAAGTCCCTCAACATCAGGTTTTGATTCACGCTATGGCAGTCTCAGACTACACACCTGTTTACATGACAGGCCTTGATGAAGTTGAGAAAGCTCAAGACCTTCATAGCTTTATCCATCGTGAAAATCAGGAAGCGAAAATTTCTTCCAAAGAAGAATACCAAGTACTCTTTCTAAAAAAAAATCCGAAGATTATCTCGCTCGTCAAAGAATGGAACCCTGCCATTCAACTGATCGGCTTTAAGCTATTAGTCGACGTTTCTTCTGCAGAGTTGATCCAAGTAGCGCGTGAAAGCCTCGTTAAAAATCATGCCAGCATGATCGTTGCCAACGATCTGACCAAGATTCAGAACGGTCAGCATCAAGCCTATCTAGTGACAGATGATCAGGTCCTAGAAGCTTCTACGAAAGCAGAAATCGCAGAGGCTATCCTACGTTATATCAAATAAAAAGGAACATATGACACACATTACTTTAGCGGTTACCGGTAGTATTTCCGCCTATAAGGCTGCTGATATTACCAGCCAACTAACCAAATTGGGATTTGAAGTGAAGGTCCTCATGACTCCTTCAGCCCAAAAATTTATCACCCCTTTAACCTTGCAAGTTCTTTCAAAAAATCAAGTGGGGCTAGATGTTATGATGGAAGACGATCCACAGCGGATCGAGCACATCGACATTGGGAAAGAAACTGACCTCTTTCTTGTAGCGCCGGCCAGTGCCAATACCATTGCTAAATTGGCTATGGGACTGGCAGATAATATGGTCACAAGCACAGCTCTAGCCTTGCCTCAAAGGACTAAAAAATTACTGGCCCCTGCTATGAATACAAAAATGTTAGAACATCCCGCTACCCAACGAAATCTAAAACTCTTACAAGACTATGGTTACCAGATGATCCAACCTCGTGATGCTGTTCTTGCTTGCGGGGACAAAGGTTCTGGAGCTCTAGCGACTATAGAAGCTATTGTTGAAGCTGTTAAGGAGAATTGTTTATGAGAAAATCATCTTCTATTTCACGAATTGCCATCTTTTTTGCAGTGATGATCACCATTCACTTTGTGACGTCCTTCATTCTGCAATTTGTTCCATCAGGTATTCAACCGACCTTGGTTCATATTCCTGTCGTGATCGCCTCTATCATATACGGTCCACGGATTGGAGCTATCTTAGGACTCCTCATGGGACTCTTTAGCCTTACTATGAATACTCTGGTTATAACACCCGCCAGCTATCTCTTTAGTCCCTTTGTCCCTCACGGGAATCTCTACTCCCTTATCATTGCCATAGTCCCTCGGATTCTCATCGGGGTAACCCCTTATTTTGTCTATCGTTGGATTCGCAATCGTACTGGACTTGTGATCGCTGGAATTGTCGGCTCTATGACCAATACTGTTTTCGTTCTAAGTGGGATTTATTTCTTCTTTGGAAATAGCTTCGGTGGTGGGATTCAACATTTCCTAGCCTTGATTGTATCTACCAACTCTCTCATCGAAGTCATTGCGACAGTACTCATTACCAGTGCAGTCGTTCCATCTCTTGAAAAATTAAAATAACCTTTCAAGCCAAGACCAATTTATCTTGGCTTTATTTGATGGTGAATTAACCCTATTTTTTTGAAAAGATTTACAATTATCGCTAGAATTTTCTGAAAAAATTTGCTATAATGAAAGCGATTAAATTATAAGCAAAAAGGAGACGCTTGCATGACCTATCAAGAAAACTACCAAAAATGGCTCGACTTTGCTGAATTACCAGCTTACCTTCGTGATGAGTTGGTCGCAATGGATGAAAAAACAAAAGAAGATGCCTTCTATACCAACCTAGAATTCGGTACAGCTGGTATGCGTGGATTGATTGGTGCTGGTACTAACCGCATTA
>NZ_CAUFJQ010000064.1 GCF_959025735.1 uncultured Streptococcus sp. | reverse complement strand
AGAGCGCACGCCTGATAAGCGTGAGGTCGGTGGTTCGAGTCCACTCGTGCCCATTTTGGAGAATTACTCAAGAGGCTGAAGAGGACGGTTTGCTAAATCGTTAGGTCGGGTAACTGGCGCGGGGGTTCGAATCCCCCATTCTCCGTATAATTTCGAAGTTTGAGATGTCATCTCAAACTATTTTTTATATTTTTGAAGGTTTTGTCTATGTTCTTGAATCGTTTTTTTAAAATTTTTAGTTTTGTGTTTGTTTTAACTGTTTCAGGAATTTTATTTCTTTTTCCATCTGTTAGGACTTCGATTGTTTTAAAATCTTCTGATATATTATCTATTGTTGATAAGGCAGTATCGGTACCATTTGTTGTTGTGGAATCTAAGGCGAAAGATTTAAAGAATTTGTCTGAATTAAATGATGAAAACCGCTCTTTAAAGTCACGTCTTTATCAAAAGGATATTGACCAGTCAAAACTTAGTCGTTTGGAATCAGAAAATAGAGAATTAAAAGATTTGTTGGCTATTAAAAATTCTTCATCTGGTTCTAAGCAAGTTGTTAGTGAAATTATTGACCGTAATTATAGTTCTTGGGATCAGGAATTAGTTATTGATAAAGGTAGTTCCGATGGTATTTCCGATTCCATGTTTGTTCTATCATCTGGTGGCGTCATTGGTGTTGTAGATAGTACTGAGAAAAATTCTAGTAAAGTGAAATTATTGGTTGAAGATACTATTTCTTCACAACACCTGACGTTTAGAATTGAGAGTCAAGGTCAATCTATTTTTGCTTTATTAAATGGTTATGACGAGAAGACAGGTGAGTTTCGGTTGTTGCAAATTGGAGATCCAGTTGAAATTAAAAAAGGATCTCTGGTTTCAACAAGTGGCTTAGGAAAATACAAGAGTAGTGACTTACCTCTTGGTACAGTGACTTCTACTCAAAAGGCATCTGATCAGTTAGGGCAAGAAATTCGTGTGAAACCAAAGGCTAATTTAGATGTCAATCGTTATGTACTATTGATTGGAGAGTAGTGTGAAAGTAATACGTAAGTACCATTTTTTCCCTTTAATCTTATTCTTATCTTTATTTGTTGATGGGCAGATCTCTTTTCTTATTACTCGTTTTTGTCCAAGCTCCTTTGAACCTACTTCATTTTTATTTCTATATGGTTTTATGTTACTGAGCCTCTATTTCTCGGAGATAGCTAGTATTTGGTTGGGAATCCTCTTTGGTTTTTGTTTTGATGTATATTTTTTACGCACTATAGGAATTGCCTTCCTAGTCTTCCCTTTGTTACAGGTGATTTTTTATCGGTGTAATCAGATTATTTTGGTCAATCGATTGACTCGTTTTTTTACATTTTTATTAACGATTCTAATATTTCAGATTTCAACCAATCTTCTTCTGGTTATTTTTGTTGGTATAAAATTCAACTGGATTACTCTCATTATCTATCAAATTGCGCCTAGTTTAATTTTGAATGTGCTTCTAATGATCGTATTACAGCCTTTACTTGAAAAGATTTATTTATAAACTCGAAATAAAAATGTAACAATAGCGTAATATAAATTTTCAAAAAATTTGTTATACTAGTTAGTGTCTTATTAGAAAGGGAAAATTTATCTAATGAAGAAAAAATTATTTGCCACAATCTTATTGAGTACAGTTGCTTTATCACAAGGTGCTGTTGTAGCAGGTGTATCAGCTGACTCAACAGATGATAAGATTGCTGCTCAAGATAACAAAATCAATAGTATTAATCAACAACAACAAAGTGCACAAGCTCAGGTAGATCAAATCCAAGGTCAAGTATCTGAAATTAAACAACAACAAGAAAATCTTCAAGCTGAAAATGACCGTTTGAATGAAGAATCTGAACGATTGTCAGCTGAGATCGATGAGTTGTCAAAAAATATTGTTGCTCGTCAAGAATCACTTGCAAATCAAGCACGTAGTGCTCAAACAACTGGAACTGCAACAAGCTATATTAATGCGATTGTTAGCTCTGGATCTTTGACAGAAGCTATCTCACGTATTTCTGCTATGAATGAAATTGCAGATGCTAACAACAAAATGTTGCAAGAGCAAAAACGTGATAAAGAAGATATTGCACAAAAACAAAAAGAAAACAACGACGCTATCAATACTGTTATTGCAAATAAACAACAATTAGAAGATGATGCGCAAGCTTTGTCAACTAAAGAAGCTGAGTTGAAAGTGGCACAATTGAATTTGGCAGCTGAAAAATCATCTGCTGAAAACGAAAAGAACGCTTTGTTGCAACAAAAAGCTGAAGCTGAAAAAGCAGCGGCAGCAGCGGCAGCAGCTGAGGCAGCTTACCGTGCAAAACAAAAAGAACAACAAGCAGCTGTAAAAGCTTCTGCTAATACAACTCTTCAAGCACAAGTTCAGGCAGCAGCACAAACACCTGCTGCAACACCAGCGGCTGCACAAACTCAAGCAGCAGCTCAACCTGCTGTTCAAACTCAAGCAGCAGCAGCTCCAGCAGCAACTGTTTCTCGTCCAACTTATAGTACATCTGCATCATCTTATCCAGTTGGTGAATGTACATGGGGTGCGAAGACATTGGCTCCATGGGCTGGCGATTACTGGGGCAACGGTGGTCAATGGGCTGCAAGTGCAGCGGCTGCTGGATTCCGTACAGGATCTCAACCACAAGTTGGTGCTATTGCATGTTGGAATGATGGTGGATATGGACACGTAGCAGTCGTTACAGCTGTTCAATCTACAACAAGTATCCAAGTTTCTGAATCTAACTATAACGGTATCCGTAGTATTGGTAACTACCGTGGTTGGTTCAACCCAACAACAGCTCAAGGTACTGTTACTTATATCTATCCAAACTAAGAATTAAAAAGAAGCAGGACAGTTGTTCTGCTTCTTTTTTTGAAATAGTGTCGGTAGAGCCGGATTTTGTATTTTCCATAAATTAATATTTGAATATTTGCTTAAAAAGCGATAAAATGTTTACAGGAGAAATTTGTGCTGACTGTACAATATGGTTTTTAGATTTTACTGGAGGAAATCATGTCATTTTCTGATTTAATGCTCTTTGCTTTGTCGTCAAATCAAGAATTGGCTCAACGTGTGTCTCGTGAAATGGGGCTACCGCTTGGAAAGTCAACGGTTCGTCAATTTTCTGATGGAGAAATTCAGGTTAATATTGAAGAATCAATCCGTGGGAAAGATGTTTATATTTTGCAATCCACTAGCTCACCGGTTAATGATAATCTTATGGAAATTTTGATTATGGTAGATGCGTTGAAACGAGCTAGTGCGCAATCTATTAATGTGGTGATGCCGTATTACGGCTATGCTCGTCAAGACCGGAAAGCTCGGGCTCGTGAACCAATCACTTCTAAGTTGGTAGCTAATATGCTTGAGGTTGCTGGAGTTGATCGTCTGTTGACAATTGATTTGCACGCTGCTCAAATTCAAGGTTTCTTTGATATTCCTGTTGACCACTTGATGGGGGCGCCTTTGATCGCAGATTATTTCGAACGTCGCGGGATGATTGGAAAAGACTATGTTGTTGTCAGTCCAGACCATGGTGGTGTGACTCGTGCTCGGAAATTGGCTGAATTTTTGAAGACTCCGATTGCGATTATTGATAAACGCCGGAGTGTCGATAAGATGAATACGAGTGAAGTGATGAATATCATTGGGAGTGTTGAAGGTAAGACTTGTATTTTGATTGATGATATGATTGATACAGCTGGTACAATCTGTCATGCGGCGGATGCCCTTGCTGAAGCAGGAGCTGTAGAGGTTTATGCAAGCTGTACGCACCCAGTTTTATCAGGCCCAGCGATGGACAACATTCAAAAATCAGCCATTAAGAAGTTGGTGGTATTGGATACAATTTATCTACCGGAAGATCGCTTGATTGATAAGATTGAGCAAATTTCGATTGCGAAACTCCTTGCAGAGGCCATTGTTCGTATTCATGAAAATCGTCCTCTTTCCCCTCTGTTTGAAATCGGAAATGCCAAAAAATGTTAACAATAAGGAGGCTGAAAAACAGCCTCTTTTGCATAGGAGGAAGTACAAATGGGAATGAAACAGTGGTGGCAAAAAATAAAAAATGAAAAGAAGCGAAAAAAACTGGTTCAAGCAGCTCAAAAACTAGAAAACAAAGCAGATCCTAGTTTGCCCAAGAAGAAATTGCCAGAGAATAGGGCTGTGAAATAAGTAAGACGAAGTATTTGTGCTATTACTAACTAGACTATATAAGGTATGTAGAAAAGAGATAGTCATTCCAAATTGTGAGATTTTTCTAATCAAAATTCCGTTTATAAAAAATAAAAGAGTATAATATATCTCTAAATCGTAATTTTGGGTATCAAATATGAAGAAATCTTAAATTTTTTTAAAAAAATCTAGAAAAAGTCTTGACATAGGCAGAATATCCTAGTATACTAATCATAGTTACGAAGTAACGAATATTTTTAAACTATAAAAGGAGATAAAACAATGAAAAAAGTTTTATTATCATCAGTAGCAGCTCTTGCAGTATTTGCAGCAGCAGCTCCAGCATTCGCAGCAGATACTACAGGACGTCCAGTTTATAAAACTGAAAAAGGTGGAGACACACCTACTTTAAGTGAACTTAAAGGTGAAGCAACTCCAGCCGCACCAGCATCTTCAGCTACAGAAAAACACCCAGGTGCTACTCAAGTTGACCCATCTATCGGCAAAGGTACTCCAGTTGATAAAAAAGGTGATGTTTCTACTGCAAACTACGATGGAAACAAATTTGCTGATACATCTAAAGAATTAACTGCTGTTCCAGCACCTGAATATTTCACTCAAGGTCTTGACCTATGGAATGGTAGCCAACATGGTACTTTCCGTACTGAAGAAGGTGTTCAAACAATCGAAGTTACAAACCCACATGATGGAACTAAATGGTTGGTAGATGTTCAGGTTAAAGCTGGAGCTAACACTCCTAGCGGATTCTACGCTACTGCAATTAGTGGTTCATTGCGTCCAGCATCTGCAGATGCTAAAGCAGCAGCTAAAGCAGAAGCAGCTAAAGCAGAAGCAGCTAAAGCTGGTAAAGACGGTAAAGCTTCATCTGCTAAAGCTGGTGAAAAATCACTTCCAAAAACAAGCGCAGTTAAATAATTTTTAATCAATTAATTAGCTCATAAAAATATCACTGAGTCCTTGGGCTCAGTGTTATTTTTTAGAAAAAATCATTTTGAGGAGATCAATTGAATGAAAAGAGCTGGAGAAAAAAAATCAAATAAATTTGCTCTTCTATTTGCTGCTATAGTAGCAATAGTTGTTATTGTAGCTGGATTTTTATTCTTTAATCCATTTGGTGGAAAAACATCTAACGCAACTAAGAAAGCAGCTTCTTCTGGTAGCAGTTCTTCTACCCAAGCTGTGAAATATGAACCTAGTCAAGAAGAAAAAGATTATCTAAAGAATCGCTTTGACCAACTAAAGGCTGTTAACCCTGAAGCGATTGCTTATGTTTATGCTCCAGGTACAGAGTTGGATGAACCTGTCGTTCAAACAGGAGATAATGCAACATACTTGGATAAGACTTTTGATGGTGGAAACGAACCCTATATGGGTACAGTCTTCATGGACACGGATAATAAGAAAGATTTTAGTGATCGTTTGACTTGGTTATTTGGTCATGCTCGTGGTAGTAAGGTTGGTGATCATCGTATGTTTAACGATGTCAACTACTATGACAAGCAAGAATACTTTGATCAACATCCGTATGTTGTCATTGAAACGCCTGAGCGCAAGTATTATTATGAAGCTATGTGCTTGGTGATTGTACCTGAAACGACAGCATTTTATCGCACTAGCTTTAAGGATGATGAAGACTTTACAACTCAGTTGAAGAAGGTTTATGAAGATGGGCAAACTAAGAATCCAAATATCAAGATCAAGGCATCTGATAAATATTTAGTATTGTCAACTTGTCGTGAAGAGGATGAAACCATTCGTTCTAACCTCTACCTTCGTCAAATTCCTGATTCAGAAATGAAGGATTTTGTGGCGAAACATGCAGATCAATTGACATATGTGGCAACACGTGGGCAACAATAAGGATCTGAAAGACTTAGCATTGCTAAGTCTTTTTTGTATGGAAGAATTATTGAAATGTCCTTTGATGGTGAACAAAAGATGGGGATCTGGCTTGTTCTTTTGCGATGGGGTCCTATTTATAGTATAATGAATATAAGTGTTTTTGGAGGTGTTCTATGGATTTAACGAAACGTTTTAATAAAAATCTGAATCGGATTGAAGTTTCTTTGATTCGTCAGTTCGATCAATCAATTTCTTCCATTCCTGGTGTCTTGCGTTTGACGTTGGGGGAACCGGATTTTACAACTCCTGAACATGTAAAAGAAGCAGGAAAGGCTGCAATTGATGCGAATTTTAGCCATTACACTGGGATGAGTGGTTTACTGGCTTTGCGCGAGGCTGCAAGTCAGTTTGTGGCTGACAAGTATGGTATTCACTACCGTCCTGAGGATGAGATATTGGTGACGATTGGTGCGACTGAAGCCCTTTCTGCCACCTTGACAGCAATCTTGGAACCTGGAGATGTAGTACTTCTTCCGGCGCCGGCTTATCCTGGTTATGAACCGATTGTGAATTTGGTTGGGGCGGAAATTGTCGAAATTGATACGACAGCAGATCGTTTTGTCTTGACGCCTGAAAAGTTGGAAAAGGCGATTCTAGAGCAGGGTGAAAAATTGAAGGCTGTTATTCTCAATTATCCAGCTAATCCAACGGGTGTCACTTATTCGCGCGAACAGATGGCAGAATTGGCTGCTGTCCTAAAAAAATATGAAGTCTTTGTGATTTGTGATGAAGTTTATTCAGAGCTAACTTATACTGGAGAAGCGCATGTCTCTATGGCATCCTTCATTCCTGAGCAGACTATTGTCATTAATGGTTTGTCTAAGTCTCATGCCATGACAGGCTGGCGACTTGGCTTTATCTTTGCTCCGGCTGTATTGACGGCTCAACTCATCAAGAGTCATCAGTATTTGGTAACGGCTGCTGGAACGATGAACCAGTACGCGGCGATTGAGGCCTTGACTGCTGGTCGGGATGATGCAGAGCCGATGAAGAAGGAATATGTGAAGCGTCGGGATTATATTATTGAAAAGATGTCCGCGCTTGGGTTTGAGATGATTAAGCCAGATGGAGCCTTTTATATTTTTGCTAAAATCCCAGCTGGTTACAATCAGGATTCTTTTGCTTTCTTACAAGATTTTGCGCGTGAAAAAGCGGTTGCCTTTATCCCTGGTGCTGCTTTTGGCCAATATGGTGAAGGCTATGTGCGCCTGTCGTATGCAGCCAGCATGGAGGTTATCAAGGAAGCTATGAAACGCTTGAAGGAGTATATGGAAGAACATGCTGGAGTCAATTGAGACCCGGGGCATTGTGCTGTATAATCGGGAGTTTCGTGAGGATGATAAATTGGTCAAGATCTTCACGGAGAAGTCAGGTAAGCGGATGTTTTTTGTGAAACATGCGGGAAAATCACGATTGAATCCCATGTTACAACCCTTGGTAACGGCGGATATGTTGCTGAAAATCAATGATGATGGGTTGAGTTATATTGATGATTTTCAAGATGTGAAGGTTTATAAGAAAATCAATGCAGATCTTTTTGCTCTTTCTTATGCAACCTATGTTTTGGCGCTTGCGGATGCCAGTATTCAAGATAATCAGGTGGATCCGGCCTTGTTTGCTTTTTTGGAAAAGACCCTGTCTTTGATGGAAGAAGGCTTGGATTATGAGGTTTTGACCAATATTTTTGAGATTCAGATCCTTTCGCGGTTTGGGGTTGTCTTGAACCTGCATGAATGTTGTTTCTGCCATCGGGTTGGTCTTCCTTTTGACTATTCCTTCCGGTATAGTGGGGTCCTTTGTCCGGATCATTATGATCGGGATGAGAGACGTGCCCACTGGCATCCAAATGTTCTCTATTTATTGGATCAGTTTCAAGCAGTGCGATTCAGTGAGTTAGAGACGATTTCTCTACAAGCGGAGATGAAAGCAGCTCTACGTCAGGCGATGGATCAGTTGTATGAGGAGTATGTAGGGATTCATTTAAAAGCTAAAAAGTTTATCGATTCCTTAAGTGATTGGGGAGCGATTATGAAAGATTCATCTGGAGGTGAAACATGAAAAAAATTGCAGTAGATGCAATGGGGGGCGATAATGCACCTCAAGCCTTGGTAGAAGGCGTGAATCAAGCCATTCGTGATTTTGATGATATTGAGATTGTCTTGTATGGTGATGAGGCAAAAATCAAAAACTATTTAACAGCAACAGAGCGTGTATCGATTGTTCATACGGAGGAAAAAATCGATTCAGATGATGAGCCGGCACGTGCTATTCGTCGGAAGAAACAGGCCTCTATGGTCTTGGCTGCCAAGGATGTGAAGGCTGGTGAGGTGGATGCCATGCTTTCTGCAGGGAATACAGGTGCTTTGTTGGCAGCAGGCTTCTTTATTGTTGGCCGTATCAAAGGGGTGGAACGCCCTGGATTGATGTCCACACTTCCGACGGTTGATGGTCGCGGGTATGACATGTTGGACTTAGGTGCCAATGCGGAAAATACACCAGAGCACTTGCATCAGTATGCTGTGATGGGGTCTTACTATGCGGAAAACGTTCGTGGGATTCAAAAACCACGTGTGGGTCTATTGAACAATGGGACAGAAGCTAGTAAGGGAGATCCTTTGCGCAAGGAAACTTACCAATTGTTATCTGAGGATGCGTCGATTCATTTTGTTGGAAATGTGGAAGCGCGTGATTTGATGGATGGTGTTGCAGATGTTGTTGTGGCGGATGGTTTCACGGGAAACGCTGTCTTGAAAACGATGGAAGGAACAGCTTTTGGAATCTTGAAGCAACTGAAACAAGCAATTGCTACTGGAAACTGGAAGGCGAAACTAGGAGCTTTTCTCCTCAAGGACCGGTTGAAATCATTGAAACAAACCTTGGATTTCTCAGATGTTGGAGGAGCGGTTTTATTTGGCCTTCAAGCACCTGTTGTTAAAACGCATGGTTCGAGTGATGCAAAAGCAGTCTATAGTACCATTCGTCAGATTCGGACTATGTTAGAGACAGATGTTGTTGGAAAATCAGTGAAGGAATTATCGAAGGAAGGATAATGTATGAGTAAACAAAACGAAATTTTAGCTACAATTGAGGAATTTCTCAAAGACCGCAAGGGACCAGATTTCCAAGTTTCTTTGAAATCAGATTTGCGCAAGGATTTACAAGCCGACTCTGTTGAATTGATGGAATTTATTATCAATCTTGAGGATGAATACCAATTGGAGATTCCAGACAAGGCTATTGATGACTTTAACACGGTAGGAGATGTCGTTGACTATATCGAAAAACGAACTGCTAGTAACTAGTTGAAAAGGGATCGTTCAGAGATTGTTCTGGATGATCTTTTTTTCTGTCCTTTTCATTCGGTTTCTGCCTATATTGTACGGAAATTTATTGAAAATCCACTTTGTATGTGATAGAATGAAGGTGATAAAATACGAAAGGCGAACAAAGTCATGACCAATCAACTGATTTATACTGGAAAAGCTAAGGATATCTATACTACTGAGGACGAACATGTGATTAAGTCGGTCTATAAGGACCAGGCAACCATGCTAAATGGGGCTCGTAAGGAGACTATTAAGGGAAAAGGTGTGCTAAATAATCAGATTTCGTCTCTTATTTTTGAAAAATTGAATGCTGCGGGTGTAGCTACTCACTTTATCGAACGTATTTCTGACACAGAACAACTCAACAAGAAAGTGAAAATCATTCCTTTGGAGGTTGTTCTTCGTAACGTGACTGCGGGTTCTTTTTCTAAACGTTTTGGCGTGGAAGAAGGTTTGGACTTGAAAACTCCTATCGTTGAATTTTACTATAAGAACGATGATTTGGATGATCCATTCATCAATGATGAGCATGTGAAGTTCTTGGATATTGCCAATGATGAACAAATTGCTTATATCAAGGAAGAAACGCGTCGTATCAATGAATTGCTGAAAGATTGGTTTGCACAAATTGGTCTTCGTTTGATTGACTTCAAATTGGAATTTGGCTTTGATAAGGATGGCAAGATCATCTTGGCAGACGAATTCTCACCAGATAACTGCCGTCTTTGGGATGCTGAAGGGCACCATATGGACAAGGATGTTTTCCGTAGAGATTTGGGCAGTTTAACGGATGTATATCAGGTTGTGTTGGAGAAATTACAGGGCTTGAAGTAATCTTTTTGAAACGGAAAACCTTCGTCTTTCAAGTAAAAGGACTCAGGCTGAAAAGGTCTACTAGACCTTTTCACTCCGTCGTGACCTTGGTAGCTTGACAGATGTTTATGAAGTTGTATTGGAAAAATTGCAAGGATTGA
>NZ_CAUFJQ010000063.1 GCF_959025735.1 uncultured Streptococcus sp. | reverse complement strand
AAAAGAAAAAGAGTTTTTATTATCCGAAATTTATCAAATACTTCTGGCGCGCTGGGTTTCTGATCACCTTCTTGCTCTATCTGATCCTAACCGTTAGTTTATTTATCTAATGGCAAAGAGGCTGGGACAAAAGTCCTAGCCTCTCAATTATTTTTGGATTGTCGAGCAAGACGCAGTGGTTGAGTGGGCTCTACTACGCTGATTTCATCAGCTTTTACAGCCCTACTCAACTGTGCGGAGGTGGGACGACGAAATCGAATTCTAACGAATTACCGATTTCTGTCCCACTCTCTTTTTTATTTCTTCCGATGAAAGAACCAGCCCACTAGTTTCTTGAAAACTTGAATCAAGATTAGAGCAAGAACTGCCATGATGGCACAGAGGACCAGTGTTTGGATCCTCAAGGGGCTCATGTTAAAGAATCTACCTAAGATACTGCTTGAAACCAGGAAGGCTAGGATATTTCCTAGAAGAACTAGTCTCTTGTAGTGATTGAGAGGCTGGGATTCTTGGTAGATGATGGTAAATCCAACGAAGGCCATCAAGCAGATGGCTGCACTTGAGAGCTCTTCCGACTTGATGCCAAATGTAGATGACAGCAAGACCAGACTAAAAATCAGTATAAAATCCGTCAAGGCAGCAGGTAGCGCATTTTTAAAGACCGTTTCGATAAAGCGCCCTTTGATGCGCTCGCTATTGGGCTCAAGAGCTAGAAAGAATCCTGGAATCCCAATCGTAAAACCACTGATCAAAGACATCTGCGACGGCATGATGGGATAGGTAAAGGCTAAGAGGGTCACTGAGATAGCCAACAAAATAGAAAAGATATTCTTGATCAAAAAGAGACTGGCTGATCGTTGAATATTATTGACCACCCGCCGACCTTCTGCCACGATGGACGGCATCTTCCCAAAGTCGGAATCTAGTAAAACCACTTGCGCCATCTTTTTGGTCGCGTCATTTCCAGATTCCATCGCAATACTACAATCCGCTGTTTTGAGGGCCAGAATATCGTTGACGCCATCTCCAGTCATGGCGACTTTATGCCCCTTTGCCTGCAAGCCTTCAACAAGGCTTTTCTTTTGCTCTGGTGTCACCCGACCAAAGACCGTATATTGGCTCGCCGCCTGGTGCAAATCTTCTTCCGTCAGTAAGGTTCTGGCATCGATCAGATTTTCTGCTCCTTCAATGTCTGCTTTTTGCGCGATGGCAGAAACTGTAGCTGGGTTGTCCCCTGAAATGACCTTAATGGTTACACCTTGTTCTTTAAAGTAGGCAAAGGTTTCTTTGGCATTTTTTCTCAAAGGATTGGAGAGAATAATCCAGGCCACCAAGTCTACAGGAGCCTCTAAAGTCTCTCCAAGCTGTTCTCCTCGATATTTCCCAAAAGCCAAGACCCGATTGCCTGCCTGAGTAGCAGGAGCTATCTCCTCTTCAACCTCAGAGAAGCCCTCTCGTAAGACAAATTCTGGTGCGCCTAATACATAGATCCCAGATTCAAAGGCAATGGCTCCATACTTTTTCTTAGACGTAAAGGGCTGAATGTCTTTAGCCTTCCAAGGCTGGCTGACTGGTGTCTTATGAAATTTTCGGATGGCATCCATGGTATCGTTTTGATCCATACTAGCCTTGACATACTGAGCTAGAGCTTCCAAGTCTTGAGCATCTTTAACTGGACGAATCTCTGTCACTTCCATACCCGGCTCTGTAATGGTCCCCGTCTTATCGACACAAAGGATATCCACGCGCGATAAGGTCTCAATCCCCTTCATGCTATTGAGCAGGACCTTTTCCTTGGCCAATCTGACAGCACCTAGAGCCAGTGCCAAGGTCATCAAGAGATACAAGCCTTCTGGAATCATCCCGATCAAGGCCCCGACTGTTGAAGTCACACTGAGGTTGAGGCTATCACCTAAGCTGATATAGCTGCGAAGAAAAAGGAGCGAACCTAGCGGAATGATAAGGAGACCAATGATCCCCACAATACGATTGACTGCATGGACCATGTCAGACTCCTCATGAGACTTGACCTGCTTGGCTTCCAGGCTCAGTTGGTTGATGTAGGAGTCGTTCCCAACTTTTTCTAGTTGCGCTAAACCTTGACCAGCGATCACAAAGCTACCTGACATGAGCGCGTCTTGCGCTCCTTTTTTGACCTCATCAGCTTCACCGGTCAATTGCGACTCATCGACTTTTAGCTCGCCCTCCAGCAAGACCCCATCCGCATAGATCTGATCTCCAGCTTGAAAGCAAACTAGATCGCCCTCCACCAGCTGATCGATAGGTAGAGTGACTTCTTTTCCTTCGCGAAGAACGATCGCCTCACTCATATGTAGAAATTGCATCTGACGCAAGATCCGTCGAGAGCGGACTTCCTGCACAATCCCTACCAAGGAGTTGACCACGACGACCGGGACAAACAAGAGATTGTTCCAAGACTTCACTGCTACCAGCAAGAACGCTAAGACCAGGAAAATCAGATTAAAGTAAGTAAAGACATTGTCTCGAATGATCTGCCCAATACTTTTTTCTGTCTTGACCGTGACCTTATTTTGCTTGCCCTCTTGGATCTTTTTCGCTACTTCTTCCTGACTGAGTCCTTCTAATCTAACCATTGCTTTCCTCACTCATGTATTTCCAAGGGCAATCCTTCTGGATCGAAGAAAAATGCCATCTTCTTGCCATCAAAATCGTCATAGCGAAGGCCTGTATTCTCAATACCTAGCTGATCCAATCTAGCTAGATAGGCCTCTACATCCTCCACTTTAAAGGCCAGATGACGCAGTCCCGCATGCTCGGGCAAGGGGAGCTTCGGACGTTCTGGGGCCGTCGGTTTGATAAAGAGTTCTAAAGTCAGCTGCCCCTGACGGAGATTGATCAAGATATCTCCCCGTTCGGGACGGTCATACTCACTGACAATCGCAAAGCCCAACTGCTCCACATAAAAATGCAACATAGCGTCGCGATCCCGTCCAATGATGGCAATATGATGAATCGTATCTAACTTCATCTGGTCCTACTTTCTATTTTCTATAAAAAGAAAAGGGAGTGGGGCAAGTGCCCTCTTCCCCCTAGACTTATTGTTGCAATACTTTTCGAGGTTTGGTTCCTTCAGCTGGTCCAATCACACCCGCTGCTTCCAACTCTTCCATGAGGCGAGTCGCCCGGTTAAAACCAACCGATAAGCGGCGCTGGATCATCGAAGCACTGGCTTTTTGGGTCTCGATGACGAGCGCTTTGGCCTCTTCAAAGAGAGGATCACCTTCATCAGAGCCACCCATACCTCCATCAAAGTCTGACTCCGATACTTCTCCTGGATCGAAGGCATCATCATAATCAGCTTCTGCCTGCTCTTTGACAAAGTTGACAATCCGCTCCACATCGTCATCTGAGATAAAGGATCCTTGTAGACGGATCGGATGATTTTCATCGATCGGTTTAAAAAGCATGTCTCCACGACCGAGCAATTTTTCTGCCCCATTTTCATCCAAGATGGTCCGTGAGTCGGTCCCAGATGATACCGCAAAAGCGACACGGGAAGGCACATTGGCCTTGATCAAACCTGATATAACGTCAACCGATGGCCGTTGGGTCGCAAGAATCATGTGAATTCCTGCTGCACGTGCCTTTTGTCCAAGGCGAATAATAGCATCTTCCACTTCTTTACTTGCCACCATCATCAAGTCTGCCAACTCGTCGACAATGACCACGATCAAAGGAAGGGGCACTTGCTTCATCTCAGACTGGGCATTGTACTCAGCCACCTTGGCATTAAAGCCAGCAATATTGCGAGCCCCCACTTTTGAAAAGAGCTCATAGCGATTTTCCATCTCATCGACAACTTTTTGCAGGGCCCGACTAGCCTTGCGTGGGTTGGTCACTACTGGAATCAAGAGGTGAGGAATATCATTGTAGACAGAAAGCTCCACCATCTTTGGATCGACCATCATAAACTTGACTTCGTCCGGACGAGCCTTCATCAAAATACTCGAAATAATTCCATTGACCGCTACTGACTTACCAGATCCAGTAGAACCCGCTACCAAGAGGTGGGGCATCCGAGCCAAATCAAAGGTTCGTGCCGAGCCATCTACAGCCTTCCCAAGAGGAATCTCAAGGAGTTTAGCTGGGTCTGTTTTGGACTGCTCCCACAATTCACGGAAGGAAACAGTCGCAATCTCTGAGTTGGGCACTTCAATCCCGACCAGAGACTTCCCTGGAATCGGTGCTTCAATCCGCACATCCTTGGCTGCTAGTGCCAAGGCCAAATCATCTGCTAGATTGGAGATGCGGTTGACCCGCACACCGACAGCTGGCTTGACCTCATACTTAGTGACAGAAGGACCGATTTCTGCCCGCTCCACTGTCGCCTTGATATTGAAGCTTGCAAAGGTCTCTTCCAAAATGCGGATATTCTGACGAACGATGTTTTTCTCTTTGGATTGATTTTTCGGCTTGTCAGGTGCGAAGAGATCAATCGTTGGAAGCTTGTACTGAAGGAGTTCCTTAGGTGTGAAATCTACTTGAACTTCTTCCCCATCGTCCTCGAATTCTTCGGCTTCCGGAAACTCTTCGTATGCTTCAGGCTCTTCAGGCCATTCTTCATCTGGCAGGTAGATCTCTGGTGTGGTTGGTGCGACAATTTCGGCTTCTGGGAAGGACTCTGTGAACGGCTCCTCCGCCAACACCTCTCCCGTTTCAGGGTCTACAGGATGCCCTTCCATTGAAAGGGGAGTTGGAAGAACTGCACTTGCTTCTTCTTGCTCTCTTTCAGCTGCCGCGGCTTCCTCAGCAGCTCTCGCTTCCTTTTCAAGGAATTTCTGCTCGCGACGCTCTTTACGTTTTTCCATAGAAGAATGGAAGGCTTCCGAGCCCTTTTCAAACAAATCATAGATGGAGTAAGGACTCATCAAGAGAATCCCCAATCCAATAAAGAGAAGGCCGATAAAATAAGAGCCAATATTTGAAAAGAGGAAGGAAATAGGAGCATAAAGAAGGGCACCTATCATACCACCACCGGCAAAGCTCTCCACTCGCAGATGAATCAAGTCTGCCATGATTCTTGAAAAGGTGACCTTGATCCCATTATTGTCTAAATGAAGGGAGGATACAAAGAAGGCCTGAAACATCAAGAGAAGCCCAGCAAAGAAGCTTAGGAATCCTGAAATCACCCCTTCGTGTTTGTCCAGCCATTTAAAGGCATAGAGGTAGAAAAAGGTCGCTAAAATAGCCAAGTAAGCCAAACTCCCAACAAACAGTCGGATCAAGTTGTAGGCCAAGACACCTACTGCTCCCAATTTCAAGGTCGCTAAAACTAAAACCAGACTGATCAGAATGGTCACAATCATGCGATGAATCGCTTTTTTTCTTTCTAATTCTGCTTTGGACAGTCGTCTCGTCGACCGTGTTTTTTTTGATTGATTATTGTTTGCCATAACCTTTATTATATCACATTTCCAAGCCAGTTCTCTAGTAAAATCATTTCCTCAATTTTTCAAAATAAAGTAAAAAAACAGCACCGATTGGGTACTGTTCTTTAGAGCTGTTTAGAACGATATTCAATGATGTTCAAATTCCAAAATGGTTCTTACTCAGATTTTTTATCCTCCGGTGTGATGGTATCTAGAACTTGGTCGAATTTTTGCTCTCTTTCCAAGTCATGATCCATTTGAATGATATCGATTTGATCTTGTACATTTGTTTGTTGGACTTGTGGTTTATATAGTGAGGTAAATCCTACTCCAATCACCAATAGACTCGCTCCAAGGACGCAAAGTCTTTTGACATGCCAAGCCATAGGCAAGGGAATTTTTGCTCCGAAACCTGATTTCTTGACCCAATCCGGATGGTCTCGCATGACACGATTAGCTGCCATCAGAGGCATCAGGTAGCCAAAGAGCGCAATGACCGTTGTCAAGCCAATCACCCTAAAACGATTCTGATTGGACGGAGAAACATGATTCACTTCCATCAGGACCATGCCCGTAATCACTAAAATAATGACCAGTAATAAGCCCAAAGATCTCCATAGACCTTCTCTACGGTAACATTTCAATTCATCAAACGACATCTCGTTAAAATTCTTATTCATTCTCCAATAACTCCTTGTGTTTTTTCAGGTATTTTTTGCCATACCATTCTTCTACAGACTTACCTTCCCATTCTCGGTATTCTTCATGATATTTTAATTTGTAGTACCCCTGCAACATATAGGGAAACATGAAATAAATTTCAAATGCAGAGATCAGTATATTGAAAACTAGGAATAAAAATAAAACACCTAATCCTCCAACCAAATTATCTGCATTTCCTATTGAATCTGAAAATATCGTACGAAAAATAATCCAGAGTGCTACAACTATTCCACCATACTTGACAATAAATTTAAATACTTTATTAAACACTTTATCAATCGGGCTCTCTATTCCAGTTCCACCATATAATAATTTAAGTAATGAGGTAGACTTAGCACGTATCAGGTATATGATTGTAAAGAGAAACAAACCTTCCATGGCAAATAATCCTAAATATCCAACTAAACCATAGAGTAAATTCAACAATAGAAGATTTAACTCAATTAGAAGCCATATTAAAAAGGAGACCATAAAATGAAACTGACCTCTATAGATCAAAATGAACTGTTGGTTGAATTGCTTCCCTAATATAATCAGCAAAATCCATATTGCTACCCCCATCCAAAATACCCAGTATGGAAGAAAATTAATTTCGGACAAGTGTACTGTTAAATCCTTAGGATTAGCATGATAAAATAAATAATCATTTACAGCAACAATCAACCAATTAGGACCAATTATAAATAAGACCGTCAAAAATACTAACCAGACATATGACTTCAAGATCCCTCTATATTTTTCTTTTTTTAGAGCATCCTGATAATTTTCCTGTGCAAATTTTCCTGAAATGCCATCGTCTAATAAATTTAAACTCTCTTCAAAACTGGCTTTAAAGATTGATTTCTTCATTCTTACCTTCCAACAACTCCTTGTGTTTGTTCAAGTACTTTTTCCCATACCATTCTTCCAGCGACTTTCCTTCGAACTCGCGATATTCTTCTGAATATTTATTTCGGTAGTAACCATACAGTGAATGGGGCAAAAACAATACAAAAAATGCACCTATCATGATGACGTTAAAAACAAAAGAGATGCCAATAATAGATAATGTCCCCCAAAAATCAGTTCTAATTTCTCCAATCCTAGGAAACAAAAGTTTCAGAATCATCCATCCTGCTACGATTCCGCTACCTACCATTGTAACAATATGTATGAACTTTCTCTGTCTGATGGTCATACTGCTATCTTGCACTCCATAAAGACGAGTTTTTATGGACGCAATTCTAACTCGTATGACAAAAAATAGAATTATGAGGGTGAATAAATAGAATAAGATTAACCCAATAACTGTGAGAAATTTCCCTAAAATACTAATAAAAAATAAGTTATAAGCTAGCACCATCCAAAAAATATATAAATTCGCATTTAAAGTTGTAATATACGAAAGATTGGCAGGATACTTTTTCCATAGATTGATTTTACAAGCGATAAACCATAAAAACGAGCACAAGAAAAACAGCCAAAGTGGATAGAAATTGATCCCCCAGGTTTCAAATGGTGTATCAGGATCAGGATAATGAATTTCCGACTCCATTAATGCAGAAAATCCAAACATGAATAATATCCCCAAAAATGAAAATAGTTTCCTCGCAATACTAAATGGCTTTGTGTAGATTTTGCGACTATTCGCTTCTCGAACCATATAATCGATAAAGCCATCGTGACGCAAACGACGGCTCTCATAAAAATTGGCCTTAAAGATTGATTTCTTCAATTTTCTTGAATCCATTTTTTATTTTTTTCCTCAGACTTCTAGGTATACTTTTTAGCTTATT
This sequence comes from uncultured Streptococcus sp., assembly GCF_959025735.1. GTDB lineage: Bacteria > Bacillota > Bacilli > Lactobacillales > Streptococcaceae > Streptococcus. The sequence goes on along the minus strand of NZ_CAUFJQ010000063.1, from coordinate 2,704 downwards.
CCATTTTAACACTTTTTAATGTTTTTCAACTCTGACCGTTCCTTTTTCATATCCATCATACATAGGGCTATTCTTGCTCACATAAGTGCGAATATCATGTGAAGAGTCAGACTGCTCAAAAAGCGATAGAGAACCCGATTGTAAAATTCCACCATATTGCTTCCCATCGACGGTCAACTCGATATTTTCTCGATCAAAAGGATACGTCTTCTCCTCGCCCTTCTCCTTCACTATCACATGATCTCCATCAATCTTGATCCAGGATTCTTTATTAAGCGAGGCAGTTTTTGTCTCCATATTATCGACCGACAAATAATAGATCCCATTAATTGGCCGATTGGACTCCACCAAGTTCATGATGATCGCTCCGACAAAAAGAATCGGAAAAATCAACAATAACCATTTCCATTTCTTTTTCCCCTTCTTTTTAGGAAGTTCCGCCTCAGGAAGAGGCAGATCAGCTATTAGAGTCGCAAGTCTCTCAGACTCCTGCTTTGGATCTGGCATAAGATCAGATAAAGAGCGATCTTCACTCGCTAACCATTGCTTGGCCATCTGGACAAAATACAGCCGCTCATCTTCTTGTGCAATCTCTTCAAATAAAGAAATAGCCAGCGCCAAATCTCCCTTTAAATGGGCATTTAATCCTTTAAAATAACGATTTTCCAAACGTTGAAAAGCCTGTGAACCACTCACATGATCAAAATAGTCATTGGGGTGCTGGTCGACAAGAATGTCATAGATAGCCAATTGTTTCTGAAGGGCTTCATCTTTTTCCGCTTCATCCTTGAAGGAAATATATGAAAACTTCTTCTGAATCTCTTCCTTACTGATGCCTTTTCCTGAAAGAAGGGAAGATTTTATGAAAATTCCCAAGAGGGATGAACGATCAGTCCTAGCTATGTTTTGATTTTGTAAAAACTCTATTCGATCGATCGCTGATGAGAAATCTCCAATCATGTAGCAATATACCACACTAGCAAGACAAGCAGCTTTTTTGCTTATACTAAATCTAGCACTATTTCCCGATTGTGCCCATTCATGCCAAAAATCGATCCCTGAGGAAGCATTTAAAATCTTAAGACATTCTTTTCCAAACCATCTATTCATCAAAACAAAAAGAAGGAATATAAGACCAAGCACTACTAGCAAGGTATTCGAATAAAAGTCTTGATGATCCGGATACAGACTAGATAAATAGAAATGGGCAACAACCAAACTAATCATCCCAATCCAAAGTAGTATCATATATTTTTTTCTTAATTTGCTATAACTCATAGGTCACTCCCTTTTTAGTGTTATCTCCCATCATACCGAATTTTCCATCTCTACGCAACTTCCTTCTTAATTAGTGATTTATTCAAAAAAGAAGTCACCCTTTGAGGATGACGAATGCTAAAGAATTAAGGAAACTATTTCTTTTCCAAAATTTTTAAATAGTGTGTTTTTTTGAATTGGCCACATAATGTTAATACAACAAAGAAATACCACATCAAAAAACTTATAAATAATAACAGAAAGCTTCCGAAGGTAAGATAAAAGAGGGATAATCCTAAGGTGATGAGTCCAAAAACAAGAATCAGCAAATAGGTTTTAATTCCATTTGACTTTTGTACTTGAAAATAATGCTAAGGTATATCGTAAGGAATGACATTCACTGTATACTTCTGCCTTCTGCGTTTCAATTGCCATATAGCGATGACAAGCATCAATCCAAACGATAGCACTAGTGGGATGATGCCATGAAAGGATACTCGATCTGTTAACAGATAAATGCCATAGAAAAGGATGCCACTTGGAGTAAAGATAATGGGAAATGGAACACTTTTTCCGACATAGAGCTTATTTTCTTTAGGATGATAAAATACTGTTTTTTCTAGGTTCCCTTGATCTGCACCGAATTCGACCAAATCGCGTAAAGGGAATTGTTGTCGATCCTTCGACGCTAACACAATCTGTTCAAAATCCACTTCCGTAGGCTCCTGCTCAAGAGCTTTATTTGCTTCTACCTGGGCTTGAAGATGCTCTTGGTAATACTTCAGTAATTCCTTAATTTTCCGTTTGGTACTAAGGAATTTAAGTGTAACTGAACGATCAGAAGTCCCATTGCCTATGACATTTCCTTCCACATAAATTGGATAATTGGTGATCCCTCGAGACGTATTCTTTTCTCCCAAACGGACAACAATGGTTAATGGGTCTAGGCGATAGCGCTTGAAATTGCGATCGACCACTATTTCTGAGTTCCTAATCTCTATTCTTCCCATCGATGAAAAAGCAATCCAGCCAACTGTCACTAGAAGAGAACAAGCAGCCAATAAGGCTGTTAGGTTTTCAAAAAAATCATCTTCAATCAGTAATTGGATGATGGCGATAAACATCGACACTACTAAAAAAATCAAAAAATACAGTGAACTTCTCGAGTAAATATAAAATTTACATGGTTGTTTCATTTATGATATTCTTCCTCTATAAAAAATCTATTTCACAACTCTAAAAGCACTTTCCATCATACAGAATTATCTATCTATATGCAACTTCCTTCTTAATTAGTGATTTATCAAATGTTATCAATCTTGAAACAACCTCAGAAAATAGAGAATCCCGTCCAGATTTGAAAGTAACGCAAAATTAAGGTACAATAGAGAAAGACAACTATGTTGGAAAGGAAGAATATGAAAAAATTAATCGCACTACTATTATT